>NZ_QRBB01000002.1:0-300000 GCF_003363135.1 Alteriqipengyuania lutimaris
ATCTTGGAATGCGAAAACTCACTTCTCGCCTTTCGTCCGGTTGATGCCGTTATGGCCATTCTAATCTCCGTATTTGCCGATCCTAGCAGCATGCCCATCAGGAGCAATGCATAGCCTCCCTTGCTCTCCTCAATTGCGGCGTTATTGTCCGACAATATAAGCGCTCACGACCCAGGACGACCGGTCAGTGATGTGCGTCATGGGAGACGACGTGATGTTCAGGGCATTCGGATTGATGGGCGCGGCCCTTATCGCAACTTCTTGCGGAAGCGATGGCAGCACATTGGGTTCGGCGCCATTCCCAGGGCCTTCGTCCGTGGCGGACGCCGGCTCGCCCGAGCCACTGGCAACGATCCACGACCCGGTTCTGATGGCCGAGGATGGCAGCTACTATCTCTATTCCACCGGCAGTCCCGATCATTCTCCCCTGAGGGCGCATCGCTCGCCAGACCTTGTCAACTGGACCGCCCTTCCTGCCCCCTTCCCCCTGCCCGAATGGACCACGCAGGCGGTGCCGGGCGCGCGCGGAGCGTGGGCTCCAGATATCTCGCGCTACGATGGCGGCTATCGTCTCTATTACTCGGTATCGACCTTCGGCTCGCAGGTGTCCGCGATGGGGCTGGCCACCTCCCCCACGCTCGATCCCGACGCGTCCGATTACGCCTGGACCGATCATGGACCGGTCGTCACCTCGACCCAGGGCGATCCCTATAATGCGATCGATCCCAACTTCGTGACCGATCGCGATGGCCGGGCCTGGCTCTCCTTCGGCAGCTTCTGGGGTGGCTTGATGCTGGTGGAACTCGACCCGGCAACCGGGCTGCGCAAGCCGGGCGCGCCGGTCACCAATATAGCGCGCCGGCCCGACAACGCCGAGAATGCGATCGAGGCGCCGTTCATTTTCGAGCGCGACGGCTGGTACTACCTGCTCGCCTCATTCGACCGCTGCTGCAACGGCGTCGAGAGTACCTACAAGACGGTGATCGGGCGTTCGCGCGCCATCGACGGACCATATGTTGACCGCAGCGGACGTTCGATGCTTGACGGAGGAGGGACGATCATTGCCGCGGCGGAACCGGACGACCGGTTCCGGGGGCCGGGCCATCCGGGCCATTTCCGCGATTCCGAGGGCCGAGATATCCTGGTCTTCCATGCCTACGATGCCGAAAATGACGGACGGCCCACTCTCCGGATCGGCGAACTCACGTGGACGTCCGGCTGGCCCGAACTCGAAATGCTGGAGCTACCGCAGTGACCTTTCCTTCCTTCGACAGGCGCGCAATCCTCCGCGCCTCGATCCTTGCGACCGCAACCGCCGCCGCTCCCGCCGCGCTCCGCGCCGCCTCTCAATGCGAGACCGAAACCTTGCTCAACCCGATCATCTTCCAGCGCGCCGACCCGCAGATCCTGCGTCACGGCGAGGATACCTACTACTTCACCGCCTCGGTCCCGGAATACGACCGGATCATCCTGCGCCATGCCTCCTCGATTGGCGGCCTGTCGAACGCAGAGGAGAGGACGCTCTGGCGACGGCCGGAGGAAGGCGTGATGGGGGGCCATATCTGGGCACCCGAAATCCACCGGATCGACGGACGATGGCTAATCTACTTCGCCGCCGGCAACAGCGACGATGTGTTCCATATCCGCACCTATGTGCTGGCGTGCGAGGGCGACGATCCTATGGCCGACCACTGGTCGGTGCTGGGCCAGCTCGAAACGCCTTGGGACACGTTCAACCTCGATGCGACCAGCTTCCACCATTGCGGCGTCGACTACCTGTGCTGGGCGCAACGCGAGCCGGGGATCGAGACCAATTCCAACCTCTACCTTGCCCCCCTTGCCTCGCCAACGAGCTTTGCGGCCGCCCCCGTCCGGCTGACCGTGCCGACGCTCGACTGGGAGATCCAGGGCTTCAAGGTCAACGAAGGCGCGGCTTTTCTGGCGCATGGGGACAAGGTCTTCCTGACCTACTCGGCCAGCGCGACCGACGATCGCTATGCGATGGGCCTGCTATGGGCACTGGCCGATGCCGATCTCATGAACCCGGAAAGCTGGACCAAGGCGCTGGGACCGGTGTTCCAGAGCGCGCCCGAACATTGCATTTTCGGCCCTGGCCACAACAGCTTCACAACCGACAAATGCGGGCGCGACGTGCTTGTCTACCACGCCCGCGACTATCAGGACATCGAAGGCGATCCGCTCTACGATCCCAACCGCCATGCACGGGTGCAGCGCTTCGGTTACGACGACAACGGCGTTCCTGTCTTCGGCAAGCCGGTGCGCAGCGGGCCTCTTCGGCAGGACGATCAGACCTGAGCTGATCGCCCTGTAAACTATTCGTCGAAGGGCGTGCCCTCCTGGCAGGGAGGGATCGACACGCCTTCGACGGTCTGCACGATCGGTTTCAGCCCATCGTCTTCGTCGTAGAGCAGGTGTTCCACTGTGACCGCGCGGCGATATTCAGAGCCTTCGACCCCGTCGATCGTCAGCGCGCCGTTATGGTAGAAGAAATACCACTGTCCGTTGAACTTCTCGACCCCCGGGTGGATCGTAAAGCTGTTCTTCGCCGCGCCGGTCAGCTCGCCGCGATAGGTCCAGGGGCCCTCCATGCTCGGCGCGGTGGCGTAGGAGATATGCTCGGCTTCCTGCTCGCCTTCGACGAAGGAAGCATAGGTCATGTAATAGAGGTTGCCGCGCCGGTGCAGCCATGGCCCTTCAAGGAAATTGGTCAGGTGCAGTTCCTGCACCTCGCCATCCAGCTCGATCATGTTGGGCTTCAGGCGGACGAGGTAGAGGTTGGAATTGCCCCACGCCATCCAGTGCGTGCCGTCCGCATCCACGATGACCGTCGGGTCGATATCGCTCCAAGCGCGCCATGTGTCGGGATTGTCGCGGACCAGCGCCGATCCTCGCGCATCGCGGCACGGGCCAACCGGCGTATCGCACTCGGCGACGCCGATCGCCTTTCCGGGATGCGTGTCGTCGTGCTCGACCGTGGTGTAGAAATAGAACCGGCCCTTGTGCTCGACCATCTGCGAAGCCCATGCCTCGCCCTCCGCCCAGGCGAAATCGGTCGGTCGCATGAGGATGCCGTGGTCGGTCCAGGTCTCCATGTCCTTGGTGGAATAGACGACCCACTCGTCTATCCGGAAGCCCTCGTCACCTTCATCGTGCCCGGCGTAGAGGTAGAGTGTATCACCCACGGTCAGCGGCGCCGGGTCGGCAGTGAACCGATTTCGGATGATAGGGTTGCCTCCCTCCCCGCCAATTCGTGCATCGCGTAGCGGCTGCGCCGGCAATTCGATCAGTGACTGCGCCGAAACAGGCACCGCGCTCGCGACGGACAGTGCGGCCATCATGGAAAATTTTGAATGGGTCATGCGGTTCCTCTCAACCACCGCATGCTTTTGTCAGACAAAGCCGTCAAGGGGTCGTGTAACTGACGTCCCTCGGCTTCGTCCTATGAACGGCCTCCCGGAAAATGCATTGCAGCCAAACGACGAATTGACCGGCAAGTCGAACACCAAGGATGACCAGCGATCAGACCGGAGCGGCGTCTACCCGCACAGATATGCTGCCGATATTCTCGAAATTCGCAGTCGCCATGCCACCGGGCGCGATCTCATGGACTCCAGTTATGGCACCGCTGGAAACCCACCAGCCCGCACGAGGCTCGATCTGGCGTTCGGCCAGGTTCCGAAGGAGGAAAGACACCGCTCCGAACGCTCCGTCGAGCATCGTTGCGGTCGTGGCCCTGCCCACTTCGTCACCCTCGATATCGAGCGAAACTTCGATTTCGCCGAGCATTCCCCATTGCGCCCGGTCCACGCGCTTGCCGATCAGGAGGCCGGCGTTGTTTCCATGATCGGAAACGGTGACGCACGGACCATCGGCATTGATCCGGGCATAGGGTGAAGAGGCGATCTCGATCCCGATCCGCACTTCATCCACCCAGTCCATCGCTTCCTGCCGGTCACGCGGCAACGGTCCGCCAGGCGGCGCCAGGCGGAGCATGAATTCGGCTTCGACTGCTGCAAACCCGCCGTCGAAAATCCGGAACGCATTCCCATCCTCATTCTCGAACTGGATGGTATCTTCGAAGACCGGGCCTATCAGGCGATTTGCGCCCAGTTCGTCACTCGCCGGCGGATTGATTTTGCCCACTTTCCAGCCGCCGATCTGGCGCTGCCAGATCGAAATTGCCTCATCCTGGATCTGATATGCACTGGCAAGGTCGGCGGGAGGGGGTCCCGGATAGGACAAAACCGATTTCCATGACCGACGTGCGTCGACAAACGCGTACGCAATCTGGCCCGATACGGAATTCATCGCCTTTCCCCTTTCGAGAATGCCCTTGATCTCCAGCCTTTGACGAAAAAGGAAACCGGTGTCAAAGCGATTTGCGTCTCACGGATGCGGATAGAGCAAGGCCGGACACTCCCCTTCCACAGCAGCTCGGCTATAGGTGTGCACAACGATCGAGAAGGGTTGCACGGAATGCCTAAATCCGGTTCGGCGCCGACAATCAACGATGTTGCCCGCATTGCGGGCGTATCGAAGAAGACCGTCAGCAGAGTGATCAATCGATCGCCCCTGCTCAAGGAAGCGACCCAGAAAAAAGTTCAGAAGGTCATTGCCGATCTCGGCTATATTCCCAATCCGCAGGCCCGCGCTCTTGCGCTGCGGCGCAACTTCCTGCTCGGATTGCTGCACGACAATCCCAATGCGCAGACCGTCCTGAATTTTCAGGAAGGCGTGCTCGACGCGATACGCGACACCGAGTTTGCCCTCGTGGTGCGACCGGTCGATCGCCACTCGCCCGACATGCTGGAAGATATCCGAAGCTTTCTCGAGCTGCAGAGGCTTTACGGCGTGCTCTTGCTGCCCCCTATTTCCGAGAACGACGACTTGGCCAAACTCTGCCGCGACATGGGTTGCGGCTATGTTCGGATGGGATCGGCGGCGCTCGACGAAGCCGAACACCTCGTCCAGTCAAACGACCGGGAAATGGTGGAATCCGTGATCGATTATCTGGTCGGTATCGGGCATCGCCGGATCGCGATTATCGAAGGACCAGCCGGATTTCGCTCGGCCGCAGAGCGACGGGATGGGTTCCTGGCGGCAATGAAACGCCACGGTCTCGAAGTGCCGGCCGCTGCTATCGCTCGCGGCACTTACCGGTTCAACTCGGGAATCGAAGCGGCGACGCAGCTGCTGGCGAGCGATGCTAGCATCTCTGCGATCTTCGCCAGCAATGACGAGATGGCGGCAGGCGCCTATCACGCGGCGCGGGAAAGGGGCATCAAGGTCCCAGATCAATTGTCGATCATAGGGTTCGACAACTCCCCGATCGCCGCGCATATTTGGCCCCCGATGACCACCGTCGGGTGGCCGATCCGGGAAATGGCTAAGGCCGCTGCGCTGAAACTGATCGCCCCGGATTCGGAAGAGGCCCTGCCGTCAACCTTTCCAGCAAGTCTCGTAACCAGGGACTCGGTAGCTCCGCCACCCGATGGAAGATGAAGCGAAGGTTGAAATGCCGCCCCAGTTCGGTCTACACCTCGCAATGACACCGGTTTCCTCGAGCCGCGATTCGAGGATGACTGCGAACGAAACACTTCTGTACCGAGCGAGGAAACGCCCATGAAAATCGCCCTCATCAACGAGAACAGCCAAGCCGCAAAGAACGGCATGATCCACGACGCACTCACGACGGTCGCGGGGGAGCTTGGCCATGAAGTGCACAATTACGGCATGTATACCGCCGACGACGCGGCGCAGGTGACCTATCCGATGGTCGGCCTGCTGACGGGCATCCTGCTCAATTCGCGCGCCGCCGACTTCGTGGTGACCGGCTGCGGCACGGGTTCGGGCTCGATGCTCGCCGCCAACGCCATGCCCGGCGTTTTCTGCGGGCTGGTGATCGACCCAACCGACGCCTTCCTGTTCGCTCAGATCAACGATGGGAACGCCATCGCGATGCCCTATGCCAAGGGCTTCGGCTGGGCGGCCGAGCTCAACCTGCAGGATTGCTACCGCAAGCTGTTCGAGGGCGAGAGCGGGGTAGGCTATCCGAAGGAACGCGCCGAGATCATGGCCAAGAACCGCAGCGTTCTCGCCGATCTCAAGGCTAAGACCTGCCACGACATGCTGAGCGTGCTAAAGAATGTCGACCAAGACCTGCTCAAGAGCGCAATCGCGGGCGAGAAGTTCGGCGAGCTGTTCTATGCCAATTCGCAGGACGAAGAGATCAGCAACTACCTGCGCGGGCTGTAATCGTGGCTGGCCAGGCGTTCGATCTATCGGGCAAGGTTGCGCTGGTAACCGGCGCCAACACCGGCATCGGGCAGGGCATCGCCGTCGCGCTCGCCAAGGCGGGGGCGGATGTTGCGCTGATCGCACGGCGCAGCCCGGACGAGACCAGGGCGATGGTGGATGCCGAGGGCGTACGTGCGCACGTCGTGATCGCAGACCTTTCCTCCATCGAACCGTGCGAGCGGATCGTGAATGAAACGACCGCGGCGCTGGGGCGGATCGACATCCTCGTGAACAATGCCGGCATCATCCGGCGCGAGGATGCGCTCGATTTCTCGGAGGAAGACTGGGACGCGGTGATGGACGTGAACCTCAAGGTTCTGTTCTTCCTGAGCCAGGCCGTCGCGCGGCACATGACCGGGTGGTCATCGCAGGACGGAGCGCGGGGCAAGATCGTCAATATCGCCTCGATGCTGACCTTTCAGGGCGGCATCCGCGTGCCAAGCTACACCGCCTCGAAAAGCGGCGTCGGCGGACTGACCAAGCTGATGGCTAACGAATGGGCACCCAAGGGCATCAACGTGAACGCGATAGCGCCCGGCTATATCGCAACGAACAACACCGCAGCCTTGCAGGCCGACGAAACCCGCAATCGCCAGATTCTCGAGCGGATACCCGAAGGGCGCTGGGGTGATCCGGCCGATATCGGGGGCGCGGCGGTGTTTCTGTCGAGCAGCGCGGCGGACTACGTGCAAGGGCATATCCTCGCGGTCGATGGCGGATGGCTGGCCCGGTGAACGCCGCGCCGAAAGTGGGACCGACGGTCTGTTTCGGCGAAATGCTGCTGCGCCTGTCACCGCGGCCGGGCACGCCATTGGCATCGGCGAACTGCCTTGATCTTGCAGTCGGCGGAGCGGAAGCGAATGTAGCGGTCGCGCTGGCGGGCCTGGGCTGGCCGACCCGCATGGTGACCGCCCTGCCCGACAATCCTCTGGCACGTCGGGCAATCGGCCAGCTTCGTTCCGCAGGCGTCGATTGCGGCTTCATTGCGCAAGCCGAGGGCCGCATCGGCCTCTATTTCTTCGAACCGCCCAGCGGCCCGATCGGCGGACGGGTGACCTATGATCGCGCGGGAAGCGCGTTTTGCGACAGTCCGCCGGCGGCTTTCGACTTCGCCGCCGCACTGGAGGGCGCATCGCTGTTCCACATGTCGGGGATCACGGCCGCTCTCGGCCCGGCAGGAGTCGAACTGGCACGTGCAGCCCTTGCGGCAGCGAGCGATGCCGGAGTGCCGATTTGCTTCGACGGCAATTACCGCGCCAACCTGTGGGATGCGTGGGACAGCGATCCAAGAGCGACCCTGACCGAACTTGTCGGAAACGCGCATATTCTAATCGGCAATCACCGCGATATCTCACTGTTGCTGGGGAAGACCTTCTCCGGCGATGGACCCGACCGGCGGCGGGAAGCGGCGGAGGCTGCGTTTGCCGCGTTCCCAAACCTCGAAGTGATCGCATCGACCGCGCGCCATATCGAAAGCGCGACTGCTAACCGGTTGGCTGCGCGGGTGGATCTGCAGGAAAGCCACTGGCAGACGGACGAGGTCCGGATCGCGCCGATCGTCGATCGCATCGGCACGGGCGATGCGTTTGCGGCAGGCGTGCTCTTACGCTGGCTCGAAGGACACTCTGCCCAGGAAATGGCCAAGACCGGGCTGGCGCTTGCGGCGATGAAACACGGCGTTCCGGGTGACAGCATCTGCGTCACCCGCAGCGAGATGGAAGCGTTCAATCCCGCCGGGTCCGATGTCAGCCGGTAAGGGGTTAAGTCGGCGCGCTGCGATGGGTGGGGCCTTGGCCGGGGCCGCATTCCTCGGGTCGCCAGCCCTGAGCGCTGCATTGGGCAAGTCGGACCCCCGCGTGCTGAACTATCGCGGTTTCATCGACCGCGGCGTTCCGGCATTCTGGGGCATTCGCTATGCCCGGGCGCGGCGGTTCGACCGTCCGGTTCGCGAGCCTCTGCCCGGGGGCGAGACCTCTGCCACGCACTTCGGCCCGCTGTGCCCGCAACGCAATCCGATGACGGCGGAGATGAGCGAGGATTGCCTCTTCCTCAATATCTGGTCGCCCGATCCCAGCCCGGCGGCTCGCCGTCCCGTGATGGTCTATTTCCATGGCGGAGCCTATAACTGGGGGTCGGTTACCGATCCCATTACCCAAGGTCCCCACCTCGCCGCCGAAGGCGATGTGGTGGTCGTGAGCGTCAACCACCGGATCAACCTGTTCGGTTACGGCTGGCTCCATCCTTTCGGGGAAAGATTTCGCCACAGCGGCAATGCCGGCCAGCTCGACCTCATCTGCGCGCTGGAATGGATCCGCGACCACATTGGCGCCTTCGGAGGCGATCCGGATCGGGTGATGGTGTTCGGCCAGTCCGGAGGGGGAGCGAAGATCGCGACCCTGATGGCGATGCCTGCGGCAAGCGGCCTGTTCCATTCCGCGGCCACGATGAGCGGCCAGCAAGTCACCGCCCAAGGCCCGGGCAATGCGTGGCAACGCACGCGCGCCCTGATGCACGAGCTCGGCCTGGGCGAGCACGATTTCGCTGCTTTGCTGACATTGCCGCACGAACGACTTGTCGAGGGGCTCTCTGCCATCGATCCCGTGCTTGGCGGCGGAATCTATTTCGGTCCGGTACTCGACATGGTTCACCTGCATCGTCATCCCTTCTGGCCCGATGCTGCTGCGCAATCGCTCGATATTCCCATGATCCTGGGTAACACGAGCGACGAAACACGGGCCTTCATCCGTACGGATGGGCCCGTCGTCCATGGTCTCGACTGGTCCAACATTGCCGCGCGGCTCGCCCCGCAGATCAAGATCGACCTGCGCCCCGACTGGGTTGTCGCCCAGTACCGCGCTCGCTTCCCGCACTGGAGTGCGCAGGACGTGTTCTACGCCGCGACGACCGCCGGGCGAAGCTGGCCGGGACAGGTGATCGAAGCGGATCGGCGCGCCGAAGCGGGAGCGCAGTCGACCTGGGTCTACCAGCTGGACAGGGAGAGCCCGCTCGATCCCGCTCGCGGCGCTGCCCATACCGACGATCTGCCCTATGTCTTCGGCACGCTGGACGCGCCGGGCAGCTATTCCGGCACCGGTGCGCGAGCGCGAGAAATCAGCAATGCGATGATCGCAGCCTTTGCAGGCATGGCGCACAACGGGAGACCGGGCCTCGCGGATTGGCTGCCCTATCGATTGCCCGATCGAGCGACACTGATGATCGCGCAAGACCGTATCGCGGTGGAAGACGATCCGCGTCGCTGGCAGCGCGAATTGTGGGCCAAAGCACCTTATATCCAACCCGGGAGCTGAACCGTGAAACGATCAATCCTCCTGCTTGCCACCGGCGGCCTCATGGCGGGGTTGGCCCTGCCCGCTTATGCGCAAAGCGGCCCGCCGCCTTCGGTCACCTCGACTGAGACGAGCAGTGTCGAGGGAATCAACAAGATCATTCTCGTCGGCGATTCAACCACGGCGACGGGAAATGGCTGGGGCCCTATGTTCTGCGCCCACCACACAACCCACCCCACCGCGTGTCTGAACCTCGCTCGCAATGGGAGAAGCAGCGGGTCCTACCGGGCAGAGGGGCTGTGGGATGTCGCGTTGCGGGAAATGCGGGTCGAGGGATATCGCGATGTGTTCGTGCTGATCGGCTTTGGTCATAACGACCAGCCGGGCAAGCCCGGGCGGTCGACCGATCTCGAAACCGAATTCCCTGCGAACATGCATCGCTACGTGGAGGAAATCCGTGCGGCCGGGGCAACCCCGATCCTGTTCACCCCGCTCACGCGGCGCCTGTTCGAAGAGGGGAACGTCGCGCGCGATCTGGACCCGTGGGCAGCGGCCGTTCGCCGGATCGCCCGCGAAACCGACACACCGCTGGTCGATCTCAACGAGCGGAGCCGCGACATAGTGCAAGCGCTTGGCCCGTCGGTTCAGAACATGATGGCCGAACGCCCGCCCAGCCCCGAAGTATCGGCAGCGGCTGCGATCGACGGTGAGACGCTGCCTGCCGAAACCGGAAGGCCAGACATGCCAGACACCCCTGAAGACCTGCGCATCGCCAAGATGAATTCTCGTTTCGACTACACGCACCTGGGGGAGTACGGCGCGAAGCTGTTCGCATCGGTCGTGGCGGCCGAGGTCGTCAAGGCAGAACCGAATATCCGCCCGCTCATCCGTCCCTAGAGGCGGCTAGTCCTCGCCGGACACCGGATAGGCAATGATGATCGAAAGCGGCTCCGATCCGGTCTGCCGAATTCCGACGATGGCACCTTCATAAAGGTAGGCCGCCATGCCCGGGGTAAGCTCCGCTTCCACACCGTCGGAGATCACCACACCGCGACCCGCGGTGACGTAATAGACCTCGTCATGCGCGATCGGATGTTCGCCGACCGCCGCCCCCGGATCGAGGACACGGCGGCGAAACTCCATCTTGCGCGGTTGCGGCGCGGCGTCGCTGATCCGGTAGGCGGTGGACATTCCGATGGCGCCGTGCGGGGGTGCTTCGCGCACCATCACATCGGTTTCGCTTACGACGACCATCTGCGGGGCCGAGATGGTTTGCGGCCGATCCGCACCCGCGCATCCTGCCAGTAGCAAGCCCACCGTCAGTCCAGCCGCCCCCCTCATTCTCCCGTTTCCCGCATCTCGCGATCGCGCGGCGAGAGATGCTCCTGCGCGCCCTCCTTCTGGCCCGGCCAGCGCCCCGATCGCGGGGTTAGGGTTAAGAGATCCCATGCGCTCTCGTCGAACCGGGCCGTCGTGGCGTCGAAGGTGGGATAACCGCCGACTTCGTCTTCGGAATCGATGACTTCGCCCCTCCCCTCGGCGATGAAGAAGAGCACGCGGGTTTCCATCTCGCTGCGGTCCCACGGACGCGCGCCAGCGGTTGCGAGCAGCGTGGTTTCCACATTTCTGGCGGGCAGTATTTCGTAACCGGACAGGTCAGCCAGCGGTTGGTCTTGCACGACGATCTCGGCATCGGTCACGCCGTAGCGGCCGAACATGGGCAGATCATCGCCGAACCGGTCGACCGCGATGTTGTCCCGCCCGTAATAGAGCAGATCACCCACCCCACCGATCATCAGGAATGGAAGCCCTTCGTCGGTGCTGTTGCCCCCGCGCATGACATTGCCGATCGCGGTCAGTTCGCCGTCCACCGCCGGATGCCCCGCCCATTCCAAGTCCATCAGGTTGTAATGGACCGCGCGCAGCTGCGGATCGTAGATCAGGTTGTTGATCATCAGCGCCTGCGCGCCGCCCTTGAGCAGCGGCGAGCGCTCGACGTTATGGGCCCAGATGTTGCGCTCGAACACGATACCGGTCGCATTGTCGTGAATCAGGGAGCCCTTCGAATGCTCGCCTTTTGGATGGGTCGAATCCGCCAGACCTTCGGCGGCGAGATTGAGTCGGAAAACGATATCGCGGCTCGTGCCCGCGCGCCATTCTTCTACCGTGTCCCCGGTAAACCGCGGCCCGGACGCCGACATGTTCTCGTCGATCGCCCAGAAGAAGCTGTTGTTTTCGACCAGCACCCGGTGCGCCGAACGTGTGGAAAAGGCGTCAGCCTCCCACCCGTGGCGCTTGGGCAGCCCATCGCCGCCGACGACAACGCGCAGGTGCTGCAGCTTCACGTCGTGCGTGTTGACGTCGATCCCACCACGGATGAGCGTGATCCCCGGTGAGGGAGCGGTCTGCCCGGCGATCGTGATGTAAGGTTCCGAGATCGTCAGGCTGGATCGTTCGAGATCGATGACCCCGCCGACTTCGAAGACGACAATTCGCGGTCCCCGTGTCGCCAGAGCCTCGGAAATACTGCCCGGCCCATCCTTCTCCAAGGTTGTGACGCGAATGATCTCCCCCCCCGCTCCCCCGATGGTGGGATCGGGCGACTGGGCGCTCGCCGACGCCGACAATACCACAAAAAACGCGATTTTGAGCAATAGGTGCTTCATTCAGGTGTCCTCTCTCCGACAAGCTTCTTGACACTACGCCGAGTGCGGTGCAAGAGAAGATGACACCGGTTACCAAAAACCGGGTCTAGGGAATGCAGGACTGTCTGAGGCCGTCACGCAGCAACACTTCGCTGTTGCCGTGCTCCTCAAAAAGACACCGGTGCCATTTGGGAGGAGTTTGGAATGCGTGTTCTTCTGTCGGGAGCAAAATATGCTCTTCTCGCGAGTACCGCGATGGCAATTCCGACGACGGCCTTCGCGCAAGATAGCGGGAATGACGTCGCGGACGCCGCGACGATAAGCGACGAAGTCGTCGAAGACGAGAATGTCATTGTCGTTTCCGGCTTCAGGGAATCGCTTAACGCCGCGGTCCAGGCCAAGCGCGAGGCGGTAGGCCAGGTCGACGTCATCGTGGCCGAGGATATCGGCAAGTTCCCCGATACGAACCTCGCCGAATCACTTCAGCGCATTCCGGGCGTCGCGATCGAACGCGATGCCGGCGAAGGCCGCCAGATCACCGTCCGCGGGCTCGGCGCGCAGTTCACCAGGGTCCGTGTGAATGGTATGGAAACCATTGCCACCTCGGTCGATGGCGCATCCTCGAACCGCGATCGCGCATTCGATTTCAACGTCTTCGCATCGGAGCTGTTCAATTCCATCGTGGTCCACAAAACGGCCTCCGCCCAGTTGGACGAAGGCTCGCTCGGTGCTGTGATCGATCTCAACACCGGCAATCCGTTGGCCTATGGCGCTGGCTTGAAGCTCGTCGCCTCGGCGCAGGGCCGGTACAACGATCTCAACGAAGAAATCGCTCCGCGCGTTGCTGGCCTCGTTGCATGGAACAATGCGGATGAAACCTTCGGTGTCTCGGCCTCGGTCGCCTGGACCAAATATGAGACGCCGGAGCTGGGCAACAACACTGTTCGTTGGGCGCAGGCCGAGTTCAATTCGGTCGACGGCGTAAACTGCCCGGCCAATCCCACCGACGCGGGCTGCCTCGAAGTGGCCGACGCGTTTCATCCGCGCATTCCGCGCTACGGCCTCGTCAATCACGAGCGCGAGCGGCTTGGCGCGACGGGGGCCATCCAGTTCCGCCCGACGGATAGCACGGATATCGAAATCAGCGGCCTCTATTCGAACTTCAAGGAAGACCGCGACGAGTATTGGGGCGAAGTGCTCCTGCGCTCGAACGAGGACGATATCGACGTCACCAACTATCAGATCGACGGCGACAACAACCTCATCAGCGCCGATCTGGAAAACGCGTGGATCCGGAACGAACGCTATCACCGCGAGAGCGAAACCGACTTCTACCAGATCTCCGGTCGTCTCGAGCAGCGTTTCGGGGACTTTTTCACCGCGCGCCTTCTGGGAGGCATCTCGGAATCCGATGCCCAGATCCCGGTCGAAACGACGATCATCTTCGACGATCGCGATGGCACCTACAGCTACGACTACACCGACATGGCCTTCCCGGTCCTGGCCTTCGGAACGGACGTTACCGATCCGACCAACTTCCAGCTGGCCGAGTTCCGCGACCGGCCGAGCCTGGTCAACAACAAGTTCCGCACAGTCAAACTGGACCTCGAATATGCGCCGGTCGACGGGCTGCGCATCTCGGCCGGTCCGTTCTATCGCAAGTTCGAATTCTTCACCACGGGCGCCCGGCGTGACAGCCAGTACTGCTCCGCCTTCACCTGTGCTCCGGGCACATACGGCGCGCCGGTGACCGCGGATCTCGCCGAATTGTTCGAGCTCGGCAATGCCGGGCAGCCCGCCGGCAACACCAATGCCTGGGTCGTGCCCAACCTCGACGCGGCGACAGCCTTCCTAAATCTGTACGATATCCCCGCGGTAACCCAGCAGGGGGACGAGCGAGGCGTTACCGAGGAAGTCAAGGGCGGCTTCTTCCAGACCGACTTCGAACTCGATGTAGGCCTGCGGATGACCGGCAATTTCGGTATGCGCTACGCGCACACGGACCAGACGTCGCAAGGCTTCAACAGCGGTCAGTTCGTAACCGTGGAGCGGTCTTACGACGATATGCTGCCGGCGGTGAACCTGAACGTCTTCCCGGCCGAGGATTTCATCGTCCGCGGAGCGGTGGCACGGGTCATCACCCGACCGACTCTCGGATCGCTGACGCCGGGCGGATCGGTCGACCAGTTCAATTTCCGCATCTCCAGCGGCAACCCGTTCCTCGAGCCATATCGGGCCTGGAACTACGACGTGTCACTCGAATGGTACTTCGCACCCGGCGCGATCATCTCGCTCGCCGGTTTCATCAAGGACATCGAGAGCTTCCCGGTCTCGAGTTCCACGCAGATCACCTATGCGCAGAGCGGACTGCCCACCGCGCTGCTGACTTCGGGCACGCCGGCGTACGACGCGATCGTCAATGGTACGGATCCCAACCGACAGTTTGAATTTCGCGCGGTGGGCAATGGCGAAGGCGCGACGATCAAGGGCGTCGAGTTGGGCATGAACCTGCCATTTTCCGCGTTCACTTCGGGTATGCTCGCTGACTTCGGCGTCCTCGGAAACGTGACCTATGTGGACAGCAACCAGGATGTGAATTTCGGTGGCTCGATCATCGAGACAACGTTCCCGGGTGTGTCAGAGTATTCCGCCAATGGTACGGCGTACTACGATAATGGCACGCTTTCGGTACGCGTTTCCGCTGCCTATCGCAGCGATTACAACACGGGGAACAGCGGCAACGGAAACTTCCTCGAAGGGTTCGGGGAATCGTTCAATCTCGATGCCGCGATCCGCTACCGGGTCACCGATTACCTCGAACTGACTCTCGACGGAAACAACCTGACCGACGACTACCGCTATCGCTGGACCGATGATCCCACCCGTCGGAACTACGAGAACAACCACTTTGGCCGGATCATCATGGCTGGTGTTCGCGTCGAACTTTGACGAATCGACTGAACGGGCAGGAGCCTGCGGCATGAGAAGCGATCGAAGATCACTGCTTGCCGCAGGCTTCCTGCTGTCGATCCTGCCGATGGGCCGGGCGACAGGTCAGACGTTGCCGCCGGTTGCGCCGGACGGACTTGTGCCCGGGCTGCCGCAACCGACCGAAACGCTCGATCTGTGGCCCGATGGCGCTCCCGGTTTGCCCGACACACCGCCGGTCGAACGAACCGTAGAGCGATCGCAAGATCGGCTGGTCACCGACCGGGCGGTTTCGGGAATTGCCGTCCCGCGCCTCGTCGTCTTCCGCCCCGCCCGGCCCAATGGGGCCGCCGTGCTGCTAACCCCCGGAGGTGGTTACAAGCACGTAGTGGTCGACAAGGAAGGATATGAAATGGCCCGCTGGCTCGCAGCCCGCGGGGTTACCGCCTTCGTGCTTTTCTATCGCCTGCCGGGCGATGGGTGGGAAGCCGGACCCGATGTGGCGTTGAGCGACGCCCAGCGCGCGATGCGCCTGATCAGGCATCGTGCGCGCGACTACGCGATCGAGCCGGAGAGGGTCGCAGCGATGGGATTTTCGGCGGGCGGGCACTTGTGTGCCGATCTCGCCACCCGCTTCGCTGCACATACCTATACGCCGGTCGACGCTGCAGACACACTCTCCGCCAAGCCTTTTTGTGCAGCGCCGATCTACCCTGTCGTCAGCATGACGCCGGGAGTGGCCCATGCTGGCTCGCGCGATTTGCTGATCGGCGCCGATGCAGGGCCAAGCCTTGAGAAAGCCCATTCGCCCGATCGCAACGTGCCCGCCGATGCACCCCCATTCTTCCTGCTGCATGCCGAAGACGACGACGCGGTTCCGGTCGAGAACAGCGTCCTTTTGCGCGCCGCGCTGAAAGCGCAGGGCATCCCGGTCGAGACACATCTGTTCGAACATGGCGGCCACGGCTTCGGGCTACGCAAGGCCATCGGCAAACCGGTCGAAGCGTGGCCCGAGCTCTGGCTTGCCTGGGCGCGAACGAGGAGCTTCGTATGAATATCCCTCGCAGGCATGTGCTGCTTGGTGCGGGCGCCGCCGGCGTGGGGTCACTGCTGCCCCTTTCGCTGCGGGCGGTCGAGCAGGAGCGTGTCGAACGATCCGAAGCGCGCAGCTATCGTCGCGGCTACGATAACCAGCGCATTCCGGATCAGGGCGATGGGACCTTCCTGAACCCCGTCGTCTCGGGAGATCGGCCGGACCCGGCGATCCTCAAGGACGGCGAAGACTATTACATGACCTTCTCCACCTTCGACGCCTATCCCGGCCTGACCATCTGGCATTCACGCGACCTGGTGAACTGGGAGCCGCTGGAAGCGGCGCTCACCCGCAACATCGGGGCCGTGTGGGCGCCCAGCCTGCACAAGGACAAGGGGCGTTACCTGCTTTACATCCCGGTGAAGGCGCAGCCGACCAACGACATCTTCGTGACCTGGGCCGACAACATCACCGGGCCGTGGAGCGATCCTGTCCCGCTGGGCCTGCCCCGCCACATCGACCCGTGCCACGCGATCGCCGAAGACGGCAGTCGCTGGCTGTTCCTTTCGGGCGGAGACCGTGTACGCCTGTCGGACGACAATCTCTCGCTCGCGGGAGAGGTGGAGCATGTCTACGACCCGTGGCGCTATCCCTCCGACTGGATCGTCGAGGGCTTTTCACCCGAAGGCCCGAAAATCCATCTCATCAATGGCTGGTTCTACATGATCACCGCAGTCGGGGGGACCGCGGGCCCGCCGACCGGCCACATGGTCATCGCGGCGCGATCACGATCGCTGCATGGCCCGTGGGAACACCACCCTGGCAACCCGCTGGTCCGCACCACCAGTATCGACGAGGCCTGGTGGTCGCGCGGCCACGCGTCGCTCGTTGAGGCTCCCGATGGCAGTTGGGGGTCGTTCTACCACGGATATGAAAACGGCTACTGGACGCTGGGGCGCCAATGCCTGCTCGATCCGGTGGAATTCACGCCGGATGGCTGGTTTCGCATGACCGGGGGCGATCTCTCCTCGCCCATTCTGAAGCCCCGGGGAGGCACGGCGGTGAGGCATGGCATGGCACTGTCCGACGATTTCGCTGGTCCGCTCGCCCTTGGCAAGAAATGGGCATTCTTCAAGCCGGAGGATGACGAGGCAGCCCGGGTGGACTGCGGCGGCGGGGTGTTGCGCTTCGCCGGGAAGGGAGTTGCCCCTTCCAGCGGCTCGCCGCTCTTGTTGACCGCGGGCGATCGCTCCTACCGGTTCGAATGCGATATCGAGTTGTCACCGGGCGGAACCGCCGGTCTCGTCCTCTTCTACGACGACAAGCTCTACTGCGGCCTGGGCTTCGACGAGGATCGGTTCGTAACCCACCAATACGGTCGCGAACGCGCACGACCGACGAACCCCCACGGTCGCAGCATGAGGATGCGCGTGACCAACCGGAGGCATATCGTGGTGTACGACACGAGCAGCGACGGCGGGCGCACCTGGCACCGCTTCGACCGCGGCATGGAAGTGTCGGGATACCACCATAACGTGCGCGGCGATTTCCTGATGCTGCGTCCGGGCCTGTATGCGGCGGGCCCCGGCGAGGCGAAATTCCGCAATTTCCGGTTCACGGCACTGGACGACTGACCGCACTATGGAGAGGAGCAAAGAACCCCGGGCGTTGCCTGCACTGCTGTCGAGGAGGTCCGTCCTGGCCGGATCGCTCGTGGTTGGGGCCGGCGTGCTCATTTCGGGGTGCAAGCCGGGCATGTCCGGATTGTTGACCGGCGCGGATGCGCATCCCGGCGATTACCCGACGGTGCGCGCCGTCGAATTCATGGGCCGCTACCTTGCGCAAAAGACGGGCGGCAGGCTTGGCATCAAGGTCTTCGCCGGTGGTCAGCTGGGCAGCGAAACCGATACGCTGGAGATCACGAGCTTTGGCGGGATCGACTTCAGCCGCGTCAATTTCGCTCCGCTCAACAGCATGGAGCCGCTGACGCTGCCCTTCTGTCTGCCCTTCGTGTTCGATTCCGTTTCGCACATGCGCCGGGTGGTCGACAGCGAAGTGGGTGACGAGGTGATGGCGTCGCTCGAACCGCACAATCTCATCGGGCTGTGCATCTACGATTCGGGGGCGCGCAGCTTTTACAATGTCCGCCGGCCGATCGCGGCGCCATCCGACATGCGGGGCCTGAAGATCCGCGTTCCCGCGTCCGACCTATACATCTCGATGGTCAATGCGCTGGGGGCGAACGCGGTGCCCATTCCCTTCGGGGAAATATACCAGTCGCTTGCGCAAGGGGTGATCGACGGGGCGGAGAACAACTGGCCGACTTTCGTGGGCGAACGCCATTACGAGGTGGCGGAGTACCTGAGTTTGACACGGCACCTGCTGACCCCAGAGGCGCTGGTCATGAGCAAGGCGAGCTGGGATCGCCTCCCGCCACCGGACCAGAACCTCGTGCGCGAGGCTGCCAAAGCTTCGGTCGTCGAAATGCGGCGCCTGTGGGACGCCCGTGTCGAGGAAGCTAAGGCTGCGGTCGAAGCATCGAGTGTTGAGGTGAACGAGGTCGACATACAGCCTTTCGCCGATCTCATGCGGCCGGTCTGGGACGAATACATCACCACTCCGGCCCAGCAACATATCGTCCGGCGCATAATCGAAATGAAGGAAGAATGATCATGGCCGCTGCCATTTCGCGCCTGTTGATCGGGTTTGGTTCGGTTGGACTGATCGCGATGACGGCCATCATCGGGTGGCAGGTGTTCGGACGCTTCGTGCTCAATTCCAGTCCGTCGTGGACCGAGCAGGCGTCGCTGATCCTGATGATCTGGTATGTCATGTTCGCGGCGGCCGCCGGCGTTTACGAAGGGTTCCACATTCGCATCGCCCTGCTCGAGGAAAAATTCGGCGAGCGGGCACGACCTCTCCTGCGATTCGTGGCGATGGTTATCGCTGTCATAGGCCTCGTCCTGCTGGTCTACGGTGCGCAGCTGTGCTGGGCCGTCCGCGCGAACGTGGTGCCATCGCTCGGGATAAGCCGGGCGGTTGCCTATGTGCCTCTGCCCGTGTCGGGCGCGCTCATGGCGTTGTTCGCCCTGCCGCAGATGCTCACCGGTCGGCATCCGGGTGACGATTCGCGCGAAATGAAGCCCGAATAATGGAACTTCTCGTCCTCTTCGGCGTGCTCTTCCTCCTGCTTGTCCTGGGGGTGCCGGTCGCCTTCTCGCTGCTCGCTGCCGCCCTCGCCTGTTTCCTCGCGATGGACATCCCTCCGATCGTTGCCGTGCAGCGGGTCGCGTCGGGCATCAGCATCTTCACCCTCATGGCGATCCCCTTCTTCATCTTCGCCGGCGATCTCATGTACCGGGCGGGCATCGCCGAACGGCTCGTGCGCGTCGCGGATGCAGCCGTCGGCCGCGTCCGGGGCGGCCTGGGCATCGTCGACGTGGGCGCATCGATGATGTTCGGTGCCGTATCGGGCTCGGCGATCGCGAGCGCGTCGGCGATCGGATCGACCATGGTCCCGTTGATGAAAGACAAGGGTTATCCGGGCGACTACGCGGTCAACGTCACCGTTACCGCCGCCATCGTCGGCCTGCTGATTCCCCCGTCGCACAACATGATCATCTACTCCGCCGCATCGGGCATCGGTGTCTCGATCGGCGATCTGTTCCTGGCAGGCATCCTCCCCGGGCTGCTGACCGGGATGATGCTCATGCTGGTAGCATGGCTGGTCGCACGCAGCGGCAAGCTGCCGACCGGTCGCTTCCCCGGCTGGCGCGAATTCATTCTTGCAACGGCCTATGCGATCCCGGGGTTGATGACCGCGGTCATCATCATGGGCGGGATCCTGAGCGGGTTCTTCACGCCGACCGAAAGCTCTGCGATCGCCGTGATCTACACGATGCTGATCGGGACCTTCGTCTATCGCAGCCTGGGCTGGAAAGGCATGTGGGAGGCGGCGGCGAAGTCGGTCCGCACGGCCTCGATGGTGCTTTTCATCATCGCAGCGGCGACCGCCTTCGGCTTTGCGCTGGCATTGCTCGAAGTACCGGCGGCGTTGGGCGCGCTGATAGGGGTGATGACGGACAATCCGATCCTGACTCTGATTATCATCAATCTGATGCTGCTGGCGCTCGGCACCTTCATGGACATGGCTCCGCTTATCGTGATCACCACACCGATCTTCCTCCCGGTGGCGATGGGTGTCGGCGTCGATCCGGTCCACTTCGGCATCATCATGATGCTCAATCTGGGCATCGGCCTCGTCACGCCGCCCGTCGGATCGGTTCTCTTCGTCGGGTCCGCGGTGGGAAAGATACCGGTCACTTCGCTCGTGAAGACGATCTGGCCGTTTTACCTCACTCTGGTCGCCGCGCTGATCGTCATCACCTTCGTACCGTCGCTCTCGCTCTGGCTGCCGACGGTGTTCGCCGGCTGATCAAAGCGTAACGCCGCGTTTCCAGATGGAGATCACGCGCTGGCCGGTACGCTCGGCCTGCGTCGGTCGTCCTCCGGCCACCGCATTGACATAGTCGGCGAAGGCATGATCGATCGCGTCTTGTCCTTCGGTCAGGACGCGCCCTGCATCGAAATCGATCCAGCCCGGCTTCGAGGCAGCAAGCCGGGAATTCGAGGACACCTTGACGGTCGGCACAGGGAAGCCGAGCGGGGTTCCGCGACCGGTCGTGAACAAGATCATCGTGGCGCCCGCCGCGGCCAGCGCGGTCGAGGAAACGGCGTCGTTCCCCGGCGCTTCGAGCAAGGTTAACCCCGGAAGCTCCGCTGTGCCGCCATAATCGACGACATCCACCAGCGGTGCGCGTCCGCCCTTCTGCACCGCGCCAAGGGACTTTTCTTCGAGCGTAGTAATCCCGCCAGCAATGTTTCCCGGCGATGGATTTTCGGAGACAGGCAGTCCTTGGTCAAGGAAATAACGCTTGAACCGGTTCACCAGTTCGCCGCCCGCAGAAAACACCGCGGGCGAAGAAGAACGCGCCAGCAGAGCGTCTTCCGCGCCGAATATCTCGGGTATCTCGGTCAAGAGCAGCTTGCCGCTAGCCGCGGCCAGGGCATCGCTGAACCGGCCGAGTAGGGGATTGGCCGTCAGGCCTGAAAGCGCGTCCGAACCACCACACTTCAGCCCCACAGTCAGCGCGCTTGCCGGCGCTCTCTCGCGCTCCAGTGGAGCCAGCATTTCGACCAGTTCGCCGATGATTGAGAGAAGCTGTTCCCGTTCGTCGCCTGCCTCCTGCGCACGCATCGTGCGCAGCTTGCTCCGGCTTCTGGCCGGCACCAGTGCGACCAGATCGTCGAGCTGGTTGCTTTCGCAGCCCAGCCCTACCAGCACCACACCGCCTGCATTCGGATTGTCGCACAGCGCGGCGAGCACATCTCTCGTTCCGGATAGGTCGTCGCCGAGTTGCGAACAGCCGTGCGGATGGCCGAAACCTATTATGCCGTCGAGCTTCCCGCGATGGATCTCGGCAGCTTCCCTGGCCACCATTTCCACCAGCGGTGCTACGCAGCCCACCGTCGGCAGGAGCCAGATTTCGTTCCGCGTCGCAAATCGCCCGTCCGCGCGGCGATAGCCCTGCCAGTCAGCCAGCGCCCCGCGTTCGATCGCCCCCGAAGCCGCAGGTGCAGGCTCGAAAGCGCCATAATCGAGTTCGCCAGACAATGCGGACGCGAGATTATGCGAATGGACGTGCTGACCAATCGCGATTGCCCGGCTCGCCTTCCCTATCGGCGCCCCATAGCGGATCACCTCATCGTCGCTTGCGTGCTCCTTGAGGGCGAACTTGTGCCCCGCGGGAATTGCGTCGAGGAGCTGGACGGATGCGCCGGAAATGGCGACGTCCTCCCCCTTTTCGAGGTCGCGCATGGCGATCCCCACGCTGTCGTCCCGGTGGCAGTGCCAGGCCACGGGTGCGCCCTCATCGATCTGAAGTGCTTGTGATATCTCGTTCATGTCCGACAAGGCTCGCCCGCAAATGTAGAGAGTTGATCTTTACGCCTCAGAGAGGCAAAAACACCCTTTGACACCGGTTACCATAATTCGCCGCGTGCCAACAATCACCAACGCTCGCCGACATAACGCGGACCGGAAATGCAAGGACTTGAAGGATGAGCAAGCCGCTGCGACTGGATGAAGACCGCTTGTTCCCTGCCGATCCAGGGGTCCGGTCCATCGCTCGCACCTTGTATGCCGAGGTTGCAGAGCTTCCCATCCTAAGCCCGCACGGCCACACCGATCCCCGATGGTTTGCGAGCAACGAGCCGTTCGGAAATGCGACCGAACTGCTCCTCCACCCCGATCATTACCTGTTCCGGATGCTCTATTCGCAGGGAATCGCGCTGAGGGCCCTTGGTATTTCTGGAAGCGGCGCGGACCCACGCGCATCCTGGCGCATACTGGCGGAAAACTACCACCTGTTTCGCGCAACACCTTCTCGCATCTGGCTCGACTGGGTATTTGCCGAGGCGTTCGGCATCGACGTCCGCCTGGATGCTTCGACTGCGGATTTCTATTTCGACACGATAACCGACAAACTGCAACAGGACGATTTCCGTCCAAGAGCGCTCTTCGACCGGTATGGACTGGAAGTTCTCGCGACTACGGAGAGCCCGCTCGACACGCTCGAACATCACAGGCAAATTCGGCAAAGCGGCTGGGGCGGCAGGGTTATAACGGCATACCGGCCCGATCCGGTCGTCGATCCCGAATTCGAAGGATTCATCGATAATCTTGCCCGTTTGGGAGACATTACCGGCGAAGATACGATGACCTGGTCGGGATATCTGGCTGCTCACCGCAATCGCAGGGAATATTTCGCGAGCTACGGCGCGACATCGACCGATCATGGCCATCCGACCGCCGCGACCTCGAACCTGTCTGCGGCAGAGGCCCGGGACCTGTTCGACCGCGTGAAGCGCGGCGGTGCATCGCCCGCGGATTGTGAACTGTTTCGCGGCCAGATGCTGACCGAGATGGCCGCTATGAGCATCGACGATGGGCTGGTCATGCAGATCCATCCCGGCAGCTTTCGCAATCACAACTTCAAGCTCTTCGAGCAATTCGGCCGGGACAAGGGCGCGGACATCCCGACCCGCACCGATTACGTCCACGCGCTCAAACCGTTGCTCGATCGCTTTGGTAACAATACCGACCTCTTGATCATCCTCTTCACGCTGGACGAGAGCAGCTATGCGCGCGAGCTGGCACCCCTCGCGGGGCACTACCCGTGCCTCAAGCTCGGCCCCGCATGGTGGTTTCACGACAGCCCCGAAGGCATGCGCCGCTTCAGGTCGATGACCACCGAAACGGCTAGCTTTTACAACACCGTCGGCTTCAACGACGATACGCGAGCCTTCCTCTCAATCCCGGCGAGGCACGATGTGGCACGGCGGATCGATTGCGGCTTCCTGGCGCAGCTGGTTGCCGAGCACCGCCTGGAAGATTGGGAAGCTGCCGAACTGGCACACGATCTCGCCTACAATCTCGCCAAGAGCGCTTACCGCCTGTGAGGCTAAGCCCCCAATCCCTGGCACAGCTGAGAGGCGACGTAACCCGGTTCGCTTACGACCGCGACGCTCAGAAAATCGGGATCGTGCATTTCGGGATCGGCGCTTTCCACCGGGCCCACCAGGCATGGTACACCGATCTGGCGATGAGCGCCGGAGACCGGGATTGGGCGATCTGCGGCGTCTCCATGCGGTCGCCCGCGGTTGCCAGGCAGCTCAACCCGCAGGCCGGGCTGTATACGCTGACAGAAAAAGCCGGCGAGCGCGCGAAGACGCGAGTCATCGGGTCTGTGCGGGAGGTCCTTTTTGCGTCCGAGCAGTTCGAACAGGTCGTCGAACGCCTGGCCGATCCTGCGTGCCATATCGCAAGCCTCACCGTAACGGAAAAGGGCTATGCTCGCGGCGACAGTGGCGATCTCGACCTGCGTCTTGCGAGACGGAGCTTCTATCCGATGCTTTCCGAAGCCCTGCTAAGAAGGCGCGCGACCGGCCTTGGGGGACTCACCATTATCTCGTGTGACAATCTGGCCGACAATGGGCGAGTTCTGGATGCGTTGATCAGGCAATGGCTCGGCGCCCAACTGCCTGACCTGATCGGATGGTACGAAAGCGAATGCCGGGTGCCTTCGACCATGATCGACCGGATTGTGCCCCGAACGCGGTCCGAGGACTTGGACGCGCTGGAAAAGAGGATTGGCATCACCGACGAAGGCGCAGTCTTCACGGAGGAGTTCAGCCAGTGGGTGGTCGAAGACAACTTCGCAGGCCCCCGCCCCCGCTGGGAAGATCACGGTGTAGAACTGGTCGGCGACGTGGCCCCTTTCGAAACGGCGAAGCTTCGAATGCTGAACGGTGCGCACTCCTTGCTTGCTTATTGCGGGCTACGAGCCGGCCATGAATTCGTCCATGAGGCGATTGCCGACCCGCTCCTGCGAAACTTGGCGAACACGCTTATGCGACACGAAGCCATCCCGACGATAGAGGCAACGCAAGGCCAGGATCTCCAGCAATACGCTCGCCATCTGATGAAGCGTTTTGCCGATCCGGCGCTCAGGCACCGCCTGGACCAGATTGCGATGGACGGCACACAGAAGATTCCGCAGCGCTGGCTGAATACCGCTCTGGCATCGCTGCGGCTCGGCCTCCCGTTCGATTCCATACGATCGGGCTTCGATGCATGGATCTGGCACTTGGTCGATGGGCGCTGGCTCGATGATCCGCATGGGTCGGAGCTCAGGCGAATTGCTGGCTGCGATGGACGCGCCGCGGTGATCCAATATTGTCTGCTTGGATGGGGCGCCAGAGGGCCGCTCTGGCCCGGATACGAGCTTCTGGCTGAGACACTCGCCGATCCGGTCATTTGAGGAACGATATGGACTGGTACCAAGAACTAGCGAACAAGATCGGCAAGGGACTGCTGACCTTTCCCGTCACCCATTTCGATGGTGATCTGCAATTCGACGAAGGCGCGTACCGGGCGCACTGCGATTTCCTGCTTCAGCACCCCTTCGCTGCGATATTCGCAGCCGGTGGAACGGGCGAATTTTTCTCGCTCACCCCGGCAGAGGTATCGCGTGTCGTGCGCGCGGCCGTCGGGGAAACGTCCGGGCGGGTGCCTGTCGTCGCGGGTTGCGGATACGGAACGGCGCTTGCCTGCGAAATGGCGCGCGATGCCGAAAACGCCGGAGCCGATGCGATTTTGCTCCTGCCCCCGTACCTGGTCCAGGCAAGCCAGGATGGATTGGCCCGCCATGTCGAGGCCGTTTGCCGATCCACCGGCCTAGGCGTGATCCTTTACGGGCGCGATAACTGCCGGATTGCTCCAACCACGCTGGAAGCCCTGTGCGATGCCTGTCGCAATCTCATCGGCTACAAGGACGGTATCGGCGATATCGAGCTTTTCGTAGCGCAGCAGGCGCTGATGTCCGAACGCCTGGTATATATTGGCGGCCTCCCGACAGCCGAAATGTTCGCCGCCCCTTACCTGGCGATGGGATGTTCGACCTATTCTTCGGCGATCGCCAACTTCGCACCGAAACTTGCCTTCGAGTTTTACGACGCAATTCTGTCCAACGACACACAGCGCACTTCGGGAATGCTGGAGCGTTTCGTTCTGCCCTACGTCGATATCCGGAATCGCGGTGCGGGATATGCGGTTGCGATCGTGAAGGCCGCGATGCGGATCGTAGGCCGAAACGCAGGACCTGTTCGTCCCCCGCTCGAAGACCTGCAGACCGATCATTTCCGCGAACTGGAAGCCCTCATTCTTCGCGAAATCGAGGTTTTGAAATCGTAATGGACAAGCAGTTTCGATCGGGCCCCAAGCAAGACAAGCACGAAAAACATAGAAGGATTTCCGGCTGCGGGGCCCGCCCTTTCTAGGCGAAGAAAGGACCAGTGGCGGAGAGGGTGGGATTCGCCTTGTGAAGCAATATACTTGTAAATGAGGCCTTTATATAAACAGCCATAGCCGTGCCCCCCCCCCATAGACACCCTACTTTCATTAAGAAATCGGGTCGATTTTAGAGCTGTTCTCCCAAGAGCATTCACCCCACTTTCGCCCCAAGCCTGTTGCATTCAGCGCGTCCGCGAGCGGTGCGGTTCTAGCCGCCCAGTGCGGCCGCGAATTCCTGCGGCGTGAGCGAGGTCTCGAAGCTGGGAGTGTCCGCTCCGATCTTCAGCCAAGGCTGCTTGCTGCGGGTCCAGATGTGGATGGCTGGCGCGACGTCGCCGCTGCGATCGAGTGTGTCGACGCGCAGCACGAGCATGCCCGGCAGAGCGGGATTGCGATTGGCGACCCGTGTCAGGCAGGAAGCACATCCGAAATGGTCGGATGGCATCGATTCCTGTCCTTCGGGGAGACGAAACACGTGCACATGATCACCAATAGTGAGCGCATCATCTACTACGATGGCGTGCAGCGCGAACGCACTACCGCTCCAGGTCTGACAGTCGGCGCAGTGACAGGCATAGGACAGCGGCATATCTTCGGATGCCAATTCGTATCGTACCGCACCGCAGCGGCACCCACCTTTCAAACTCATTCAGTTGCCCTTTCACATTCACGCTGCGCGCAGGCAATTCGACGCAAAACAGACTTCTCACGGTCGAATTCGTTAGGTGCCGAGCGTATCGACGGCCCGCATGATACCGTGGGGGAAGCATGGGCATATATTCAACCCGAACGCCTCGGTGAATGCACGAAAGTCCTTTTATACGCGAAACCGAACGCGCTCTGGGAAGAATAGCCGACTTGGCGGGCGACCCGCTCGACACTGGCATGGGTCTGATCAAGCAGCCGCCGCGCAAGCATCATGCGCCACCGCCGACGGTAATCGAGCGGCGGTCGGCCGACACGGCACGGAAAACGTTCCGAAATCGCCGAACGCGACATGCCGACTGCAGACGCAAGGAGCGGATCGATCCCATCGCCACGACGTATGTGCGTAGAGAAGTCGGAGCGCGTTTCCCGTTTGGCGATCTCCCAGCGTGCCGATCGATCCAAGACAGAGCAATCCCGCCGTCGCAATGAAGGCGCGGCCCCCTTCGATCAACAGCAGTTCGGGTGGGGCCACTTGCGAACTGAGGATCATCGGTTAACACGTTACGGTTCGCAATCAGGGCAGGCATCCACAACTACACCGTGTCGCTCCGCGCCGTAGTCAAGGGCCAGGTCGAGGTAATCGAGATCGCCCCGCCGGCGCTCCGCACAACGCTGACCCTTGGCCAGGAGAACAACGGGCGCTTCATGGAGCCCGAGCTGTTCGTCGACCAGGTGATGGAGCTGCTGCAGCGCGACCCGACGCCGGCCGAGGTGCTGGTCGAGGAAGTCGACTCCATGCGCCGCGCCGAGATGGAAGATCGCTTCGAGGAGACTGTTGCCAAGATCAATCTCTTCCTCGCCAACCGCTGATCGAGGGTCTTGGCGCGCGCGCCTGCCCCGCCCCTTCCATCCGGCGCGCGTCCGTTCCCTCCGCCCGGCGATCCGCAATGTGAGCCGGCGGGCTGGCCAATTTGGGATTGAAGCGGGAACACAGACTTCGTCTGTGACGACCTGCCTCCCGAGAATTCTGTCTGAACACGGCGTGATAGTCAGACGTTGACTGTTTCGCTCTTGGGGCGGATGAGGGCTGTCACTGCCTTATCGTTCCTCAGGTGAAACATGGATCTCGTCGCGCTCGCCGATTTCAATCTCGTCGCTCGCCATGGCGGTTTCAGCAAGGCCGCGCGCGAGGCCAACCGGCCCAAGGCCACCCTGTCGCGCCGCGTCGCGGAGTTCGAGGCCGCGTTGGGTCTGCGCCTGTTCGAGCGCGGCGGCCGTGAGCTAAAGCTCACCGAGGAAGGTCGTGCGCTCCACGAGCGCAGCGCGAAGCTGCTGACCGATCTCGACGAGACCGTAACCGCGATCGCGTCGGGCGGCGATACGCCGCGCGGTCACATGAAGATCAGCGCACCGCTGCTGTTCTGCCAGATCGCGATGGGCGAGGTCGCCGCGCGCTTCGCCGCCGCCTACCCGGATGTTCAGCTCGAGATCGTGACAGAGGACCGGGCGGTGAACATGGTTGAGGAGGGGGTCGATCTCGTCCTCCGGATCAACCCCAGTGCCGACGACAACCTCATCGGCCGCGTGGTCCTGCGCGATTACCAGGTCGTCGTCGCGCCGCCGGGTCTCAAGCGGCCGTCCGGACGCAAGAGCGTGCCAGCGATCGTGCGCAGCACCGATTGGAAGCAGACGAGCTGGCGTGTGCGTCATGGCGGGGAAGGTATCGAGACAGTGGCGATCGAACCGATTCTTTCGCTGTCTTCGCTGGTCATGGTTCGCGACGCGTTGCGCGATGCGCAAGCGGCGGCTGCGCTACCCTATTCTCTCGTCCACAACGAGGTCGAGCGCGGCAATCTCGTGATGTGGGGCGAGCTCGATATTCCGGGCACCGAACTGTGGGCGCTCTATCCCTCGCGGCGACTGTTGAGTTCGCGTGTGTCGGCATTCCTCGATCACCTCAAGGCGACCTTTCCGACCGGTTCGGCGGACGATCTGGCGGCTTTCATTCGCTAGGACAATAGGGGTCAAATTCGTCTCGCTGATGGGACGGTGCGTTCAGAACGATGCTCTGCCGCCCGGTATGGCGGAACGCTAGGTTGCTGGCAGTAACCAAGCGAAGGATTTTACACATGAGCATTATCAATCACGAAGAGGCTTTCCGCGACCGCGCCGCCATGCTGGCAATGCGCGCCATGATCGCCGTATCGGGCAGCTTCTCGATCGAGCCGGGTGCTCGCGAAGCCTACGACCAGCTGATTGCGCGGACGAAGATCGCCGAGGATGTCGAGACCGCGCAGGATCAGGTCGGCGGTGTCAGTGGATGGTGGGTCACGCCTGCCGGAACGCGGATCGAGGACGGTGCCATCCTCTACGTGCATGGCGGCGGCTATGTTCTTGGCAGCGCCGAGGCCTATCGCGGGCTCGCCAGCCAGATCGCCACGCGCGCCGGGCGCCCGGTCTTCGTCGTCGACTACGCGCTTGCGCCGGAGAACCCCTTCCCTGCCGCCTATGACGACGTCAGCAACGCCTATGTCGCGCTTGCCGACATGACCGGCGGCAAAGTCGCCCTGATGGGGGATTCCGCGGGCGGCGGCGCGGTGCTTTCGGTCGCGATGAACCGTGCCGAGGGTATCCCTGCGCCGGTCGCCTTAGTCGCCTACTCGCCGTGGGTGGATCCCGCGCTTGAGGGCGAGAGTGTCCAGACCCGAGGCGATGTCGACCCGATCCTCAACGAGGAGACGCTTTCCGGCGCGGCGCGCCAGTATCTGGCAGGGGCCGATCCGCGCGATCCGCGCGTGAACGCGCTGAAGGGCGACTTCGGGAAGCTGCCGCCGGTGCGGATCGATGTCGGCGACGACGAGATCCTGCTCGACGATGCTCTGCGCTTCGAAGCCCTTGCAGGCGAAGCCGGACGGCAGGTCGAGACGCATGTCTGGAAGGGCATGATCCATGTCTTTCCGGCCAATGTCGGCATGCTGAAGGCGTCGGGCCAAGCGCTCGACGGGACCGCCGAGTTCCTGAAGCGTCACTTCTGAAGCGAGATGTGTATTACCCGCGTCTTCTCCGCCTTCGAGCGGTAGAAGGTGCGGGTTCGGCCTTATGTGCGAGGCGCCGGACAGACTTCTGGCGGGCCGTGCGCAACCGCGAGCAATGGTTCGGGATAGGGCGCACGCATCGCGCTGGGCCGCTTTGCGAACATGGCGTACCGCTCCGCGAGCGCATCGCACTCAGGGGAGATCGGGACACCGTACAGCCCATCCGCAAATTGCAGCGGCGCCATCGCGACATAGTCCGACGGGATTGCACCCGTCGGGCACGGACCGCCGGCCCGGTGCCGGCGGCCCTTGCTTCCACTACCAGGGATAGGTCTCTTTGGCCGACCCCGTGAAGGTACCGGTTGGATCTTCGCTGCTGAGAGCGACCCGGACGGCTTCGGCGGCGCCCTGTTCGACGGTCTCGGTGCCCTCGTAATTGTTGAGCGCGGTGCTGGTGAAGCCGGGCGTTACCGCGTTGACCTTGATGCCTTCGTCTTCGAGATCGATCGCAAATGCCACGGTGATGGCATTAAGCGCGGTCTTCGATGCGGCGTAGCCGGGGTTGAAGGTCGCCCGGTAGGGATTGGGGGTGGAATTGATGGTGAGCGAGCCGAGGCTGCTCGACACGTTGACGATACGGGCGGCTTGCGACTTGCGCAGCAGCGGCACGAAGGCCTGGGTTACTGCCAGCACGCCGAAGACATTGGTCTCCCAGATGGTCCGCACCTCGTCCACGGAGATAAGCGTCGCCCGAGAGCGCTGAATGTAGTGCTCCATGGTCTCGCTTTCCTGCCCGTTGGCGCGGGAGATCGCGGCATTGTTGATGAGGATGTCGAGGCGGCCGAACTGATCTTCGACCTGTGCGACGGCGGCATCGATCGAAGCCTGATCCGTCACGTCGAGCTGGATCGGATGGACATTTCCAGAGAGGCCTTGCGCGGCCTTCTGGCCACGTTCGAGGTTGCGCGAGGCGAGCAGCACGGTGAGGCCGTTGGCAGCGAGATCGGTAGCGATCTGAAGTCCGATGCCTTGATTGGCGCCGGTGACGAGGGCGATGCGGGTGTTCTCGGTCATCATGTGATCCTGTTGTTGTTGGACGAACAGGACATGGTCACTGGCTTCTGGACGTCCTATATTTCAACGTCCAAGAAAATTTCGCATGAGTCCAGAATGACAGATCCCCTAGCGCAAATCGTCGGCCTGCTGCGGCCAGGCGCCCCATTCTCGAAATGCGTCACCGGATCGGGCCCATGGCGCGTCAGGCGGACGCAATCGCCCAACCCCTATTATGTCGCGGTGCTCGACGGGAGCTTGCGCTATTGGGACCGAAAAAGCGGGGAGGTCGCGGTCAATGCGGGCGATTTCATTCTCATCCCTTCCGCACAGAACTTCATGATGTGGAGTGCCGTGCCCAGCAGCGACAACGACCTGGTGACAGATCCGGTCATTCTGCCCGGAGGCGGCTATCGCGTTGGCCGCATTGACGGCCCGATCGATATGCGGGCGCTGGTTGGCTACTGCATCTTCCAGTCCGACGATGCGGCCTTGCTGTCGTCGCTGCTGCCTGAACTGGTGGTCGTGCGGGAAGAGCATCGCCTCACCATGCTGATGCAATTGCTGGGCGAAGAGGCTGTCGATAGTAAACCGGGACGCGAAGTGGTGTTGCGGCACTTGCTGGAGGTCCTGCTGATCGAGGCGATGCGGTCGGCCGCGGAGCTCGGCGACGACCCGGGATTGCTGCGCGCCTTGTCGGACGAGCGGCTGAGCGCGGCCATTCGGGCCATGCACGCAGAACCCGGGCGCGGCTGGACAGTGGTGGAACTGGCGCGCGAGGCGGCTCTGTCGAGATCGGGCTTTCACGACCGATTCCAGAGCGCAGTAGGGATGGCGCCGATGGAATACCTGACGGCATGGCGGCTGACGTTGGCGAAGAACCTCTTGCGCAAGCGGGAGCGGAGCGTGAGCGCAATTGCCCGGGAAGTGGGCTACAGCTCGGCAAGCACCTTTAGCGTAGCCTTCACGCGTAGCGTAGGCATGTCCCCGGCGCGTTACGCGCGCCAAGCGGACGCGTCATCGTCAGGCATGGCGGCAGAGGAATTCGAAGGCGCCATCGCCTGACGAGACTTGCACTCTGCATGGCGATTTGGAGCACCTTGGCACGCGCGGAACGCCGGGTGCCCAAGGTCCAACTTCATAAGGTTCCGTGGGTCGTCCGAAGACTACATCGCTCGTGGTCATCGTGACCGATCATATCCGACCGCGCCAGAAGGCGTCCGACCATCACGGACAAAACGGATTCATCTATTACGCCTGGCTGGCCTACGATTGGAAGCACCTCGTGCTGGCACGTCCTTCTTATAGGCGCGCCAAGCGAAACCAGTTTCCGCTTCAAGACAGGTGACGGTCTGCGAAAACAGCAGCGGCGCGCTGATCCGCAACGTTCCACGGGGCTGGTCGCCGCCCGATGCCATGGACCGGGTCGTCTCCTCCACCTCGGCCAGCAACGCGCCCGCGCGTTCAGACAGGGTCTGCCCCTCCTCGGTCAGCTTCAGGTCGCGCCGCCCGCGTTGGAACAAGCGTAGGTCGAGGCTCGCCTCCAGTTCGGCCACGCGCCGCGACAGCGTTGCCTTGGGGCAGTTCGCAGCACGGGCGGCTTTGCCGAAGCCCCCATGTCGCGCGACCAGTGTAAAGTCGGCAAGTGCCATCAAATCTATAAGTGTTCCATCTGTGAGACGGTGCGTCTCGATTGCGCGACTAGTGGACCGCATATGGATCGGTCACTTTCTCCTCGTCAACAACGCAAATCCGAGGAGACACTATCGTGACCATTCTTGTTACCGGAGCCACCGGCCGCGTCGGCCGCCATGTCGTCGATCAACTGGTGCAGCGTGGCGCACCCGTTCGCGTGCTGACCCGCGATCCCGCGAGGGCCGACTTCCCAGAGCGCGTAGAGGTGGCCGGGGGCGACCTGCTCGATCTCGATGCACTGCGTTCGGCCATGTCGGGCGTATCGACGCTGTTTCTGCTCAACGCCGTTACCGGCGACGAGTTTACGCAAGCGCTCGTCGCGCTGAACGTCGCCCGGGAGATGGGGATCGACCGGATCGTCTATCTCTCGGTCTTCGATGCCGAGGGCGCCGTGAACGTGCCGCACTTTGCGGTGAAGCGCGGGGCGGAGCGGATGTTGGAGCAGATGGGTTTCGGCGCCACGATCCTGCGACCGACCTATTTCATCGACAACGAGGTTATGGTGAAGGACGTGATCGCAAACCACGGCGTCTATCCGATGCCGATCGGTAGCAAGGGCGTCGCCATGGTCGATGCCCGCGACATTGCCGAAATCGCGGCGATCGAACTGGTTCGCCGCCACGAAGCGGATGGCCCGTTGCCGATCGAGACGATCAACGTGGTCGGCCCCGAAACCCTGACCGGCGAAGGCGTTGCCGCCATCTGGTCCGACGTCCTGGGCCGTCCGATCGCCTATGGCGGGGACGATCCCAGCGGGTTCGAGGAGAATATGGCCGGCTTCATGCCGGCCTGGCAGGCATATGAAATGCGCCTGATGGCCGAGCGTTACGTAAGTCACGGGATGATCCCCGAGCGCGGCGATACTGACCGCCTGACCGCAATCCTCGGCCGCTCCCTGCATAATTATCGTGAGACCGCCGAAGCGCTGGCGGCCTGACCCCCCGAGACCAATTGAAAGGAATCCCAATGTCCACGATACTCATCACCGGTTGTTCGTCAGGCTTCGGCCTGGCGAGCGCCACCCTCTTCGCAAATCGCGGTTGGAACGTTGTCGCCACGATGCGCGAACCACGCGAGAATGTTCTGCCGCCATCCGACCGCACCCGGGTGGTCACGCTCGACGTCACCGATCCGCAGAGTATTGCGCAGGCGGTCGACGCGGCGGGACCGATCGATGCACTGGTCAACAATGCCGGGATCGGATTGCTCGGTGCCGTAGAAGGCACGCCGATCCCGGTCGCGCGCGAGCTGTTCGAAACGAACACGTTGGGGACGATCGCGATGACGCAGGCCGTCCTGCCACAGATGCGGGAGCGCGGGGGCGGTGCGATCGTGAACGTCACCTCCTCGGTGACCTACGCCCCGCTGCCGCTGCTTTCCATCTACACTGCGAGCAAGGCGGCAGTGAATGCGTGGAGCGAGAGCGTTGCGATCGAGCTGGAACCCTTCGGCATTCGCATTCGCACCGTTCTACCGGGCCGTGCACCGGGCACCAGCTTCACCGCCAATGCGAGCGACCGCATGGATGGGGCCATTCCCGAACCCTACGCCCCGCTTGCCGAACGCGTCTTCGCAGGATGGCAGTCCGACACCGGGCCAGTCACATCGGCCGATGATGTCGCGGAAGCGGTGTGGCTAGCTGTTACCGATAATCGTGCGTCAACCCATATACCTGCGGGTGCGGACGCTATAGCGCTAGCGCAAGCCCGTTGACAAAAGTGCTGGCGACCGGTGCAGCCGCCAGCAAGTTTCTTTGCACTCAACAGCTTGGAAGGGGTCAGTTCTTCAATCTGTTCGCGGACACTTCAATTCGTTTGGATTGTAGAAGCTCTTACCGTCCTGGGCAATTATTGGGCCGTATGCAGACAGTCCGCTAATGGCTGAAATTTGTGAACAGCTGCCATTCCGCTCACGCCCCTATCTCGACCGTCCGACCTCGCCGGGCAGATGCCCCAAAGCGGCCGACCGAGGGTCCACGGCCGACCGCCCATTTAGTCAGATTTCAGTGCGCTCTGCTAGAAGAAGGGCGTCTTCGACATCGACGCCGAGATAGCGGACCGTGTTTTCGATCTTCGTGTGACCCAGCAGAATCTGGATCGCACGAATGTTGCCGGTTGCCCGATAAATCATCGCGGCTTTTGTCCGCCGAAGCGAGTGCGTTCCGTATTCGGACTTTCGAAGACCGATCGCAGTCACCCATTCATCGACGAGGCGGGCATACTGGCGCGTGCTCATATGCCCGGCATGATCGACCCTGCTAGGGAAGAGGTAATCGCCTGTCGAACCACCCCGTCGTTCCAGCCAAGCTAATAACGTCGCTCGCACATCGGCGGTGAGTTCGAACTGTACTGGTCTATTGGTCTTCTGCTGGATGACGGTCGCGCGATTGCGGATGTCACAGCCGGCGACGACGTCGCCAATCTTGATCTTCACCAAATCGCAGCCGCGCAGCTTACTGTCGATGGCGAGATCGAAGAGCGCCCTATCCCTCAACCGGCCTTCTCGATCGAGGTGAAAGCGGATCGCCCATATCTGTTTTTGCGTTAGCGGACGCTTGGTCCCGACATTTTTGCCAGCGTTCCAAGCCACGCGTCTCTGCGTGGCATGATCAAATCGTGAGTATCCCATTGTCTTTCTCCTTGGCCCTCAATGGCGAAGGGAAGAGCAACCGAAGAATATGAAAATCTCGGCCGTAAGCAGACCACCCGGTGTGCCGCTCACCTCGGATCAAATTAGTCTCGCAAACCTTGGGTTACGGCTACGCGATAGCCAACGCCGGGTTCGTTCACGATCAACCTCGGGTTACTCGCATCCTGCTCCATCTTCCGTCGAAGGGACCGGATCGCGACCCGCAGGTAGTCCAAGTCCTGGCGGTGCGCGGGCCCCCAGACCGTTTCTAGCAGGCTCTCATGCGTGACTACGCGTCCCGGGCGGTCGGCCAGCGCCCAGAGCAGATTGAACTCGCGCGGCGTCAGTTCGGCTTTCTCGCCCCGTATCGTGACGGCATGCGCCTCGCGGTCGATAGTGCCATCGGCGAATTCCCGCGAAGCGCTGTCGGCGAGCGGGCCTGCCTTACGCCGCAGCGCGGACCGAACCCGGGCGAGCAACTCCTCGCTGTCGAACGGCTTAGTGACGAAATCATCGGCACCCAGATCGAGCGCAGCGACTTTCTCTTCGGTGGCGTCGCGCGCGGTCAGGACGATGACCGCGAGGCCCAGCGAGGCAAGCTGCGGGACGATCTCCAGCCCGTCCCGATCAGGCAGGCCGAGGTCGAGCAGCGCCACCAACGGTGCCGGCTGAGCCTTTGCGAGCCGCAATGCCTCCCCCGCATTCGCCGCCTCGGCATGGCTAATGCCGCTGCGGTCGAGCGCGCTGGTGAGCAAACGCCGGATCGCGGGCTCGTCGTCGATGATCAGCACGTCGCTACGCATCGTCGGCGGTCTCCTCGGAGACGATCGTAGCCTGTGGCAGCGCGATCGCGAACACTGCGCCGCCGCCCTCGCGATTTTGCGCCGCAATGGAGCCACCCACCGCCTCGATGAAGTTCTTCGCGATCCATAGGCCAAGGCCAGAACCGCCCACGCGATCGGTTCCTTCGAGCCGCTCGAACCGATCAAACAGCGCGGCAGCGTCGGGCGGGAGGCCCGGCCCCCGGTCAAGCACTCGCAACGCCACGTCATCGTCCCTGCAGTCGAGCTCGAGCAAAACCTTGCTCGACGGCGGCGAGAATTTGAGCGCGTTGTCGATCAGGTTGATCAGCACATGGCGGACAAGCAGGGCGTCGGTGCGCACCAGCGGCCAATCGGCATCGATTGCGGTCTCGACCCGCGTATCGGGGCCGGTCTGCCGCAGATCGCGCAGGACTGCGGCGATCACGTCGGTCATGTCCACGCTCTCCATGCTGGGCCGGATCGTGCCATGCTCGATCCGCGAGGCTTCGAGCAGATCGTTCAGGAAACGCTGCAACCGGCGCGATTCGTCGCGCGCGATCAGCACTTCGCTGGCAAACGATCCCTCGGACGGGATCGCCTCGGTCGCCGCGATCACTGCGGTGAGCGGCGTGCGCAGATCGTGGGCGATGCTGCCGAGCAGGGCTCCGCGAAGCTGGTCGCGCTGCTCCAGAGCATCGACCTCGCGCGCCCGCGCTTCCAGCACGAGCCGCTCGTGCGCCAAGGCGGTCTGATCAACCAGCGAGGCGAGCAGCGTCGCGTCGTCGGGGCGGATCACGCGCTGCTGCGACGGCCGCGCGATGCCTAGCACCCCCATCATGCCGAGCGCAGTCCTCAACGGGTGGAATTGCCAGTCGGCTGCGTTCAGGGTGCCGGTGTCTCGCCCGGCAGGCTCGCCGTTTTCAAACGTCCACTTCGCCGCAGCCTGATCGACCATATCGAGTTCGCGGTAGTGCTCGTTCCCGCGCACCACCAGCCGGTCATCCTCGATCGAAACGATGATCGCCTCCACATCGAGCAGGCCGCCGATCTCGCTGCACGCGACCCGTGCAGTCTCATCCCTGTCGGAAAGCCCGCCCATCAGCCCGGCGAAGCGCGCCAGCGAGGCGTTGAGCCGGGCAACCCCCGCGCTAGTCTGCGCTTGGCGGCGCACTCGCCCGGCCAGCGCGCCCACAATGCTCGCCACCAGCGCCAGCACGCCAAAGGTGATGACGTCGGCGGGGCTGTAGATCGTGAGCGTGTGATAGGGCTCGGTGAAGAAGAAGTTGAACGCCAGCGCCGCCCAGACCGCCGACCAGATGGCCCCGCCCATGCGCAGAAGTGTGGCGGAGAATATCACCGGCAGCAGCAACAGCAGATCAACCGCGCTCGGCGAGATCCACGGCAGGGCCAGCTCGATCAGTCCGACGGTCGCGCCCACGAGAACCAGCGCCAGCATGGGATCGCGATAAGGATGCGGATCGGCGGCTCGCTGCGGCTTTTCATCCGCTTCGTCGACGGGAACGACGTGGACCGAAACGCCTTTGGCTTTACGGATGACTTCCTGCGCGATCGAGCCGTGGCGCCACTCGAACCAGCGACTGCGACGGCTCTTGCCGATCACGATCTGGCTCGCCCGCAATTCGCGTGCCTGATCGACCAGCGCTTGGCCCACATCGGTCGCCGCGACCGTCATCAGCGAGGCGCCGAGCGACGATGCGAGCGCGAGATTGTCCGCCAGTTGCTCGCGCTGCGCGCCGTAGACCGCGCGCGCGCTGCCACTTTCGATCACCACCGCAGTCCAAGGCGCATGCAGCATGTCGGCAAGGCGCTTGGCCTCGCGCACCACGCGAGCTCCGCCCTTACCGGGGCTTACCGCGACCATCAGCCGGTCGCCGGAAACGAAACCGCCCCCTTCACCGCTGAGTTCGAGTTGGTCGCTCAGCCGCCGGTCGACATTGCTCGCGGCATAGCGCAGCGCGAGCTCGCGCAAGGCGGCCAGCTTCGTGGGCGTAAAGAAGTTGGACAATGCGCGTCCGGCGGTTTCGGGCAGGTAGATCTTTCCCGCCTCGAGCCGTTCGATCAGTGCCTCGGGCGGCAGATCGACGGCGATGATTTCGGCATTCTCAAGGATGTTGTCGGGCACCGTCTCGCGGACGCGGACGTGTGTCACACCGGCCACGATATCGTTGAGGCTCTCGAGATGCTGGATATTGATGGTGGTCGCGACGTCGATGCCCGAGACGAGCAGTTCGGCGACATCCTGCCAGCGCTTGGGATGACGGCAACCGGGCGCGTTGGTGTGCGCAAGCTCGTCGACAAGGATGAGCTGCGGCCGCCGCTCCAGCGCGGCATCGATGTCGAACTCCTCCAGCCGATGGCCCTCGTGGTCGTAATGTCGGCGCGGCATCACCTCCAGCGGCTCGAGCAAGAGCGCGGTCTCGCTGCGGCCATGGGTTTCGGCGACCCCCACGACCACATCGACGCCCTCGGCCTGCCGCCGCGCCGCATCCTGCAGCATGCGGTAGGTCTTGCCGACGCCGGGTGCCGCGCCGAGATAGACCGTCAGGCGACCGCGCTCCTCGGCGCGGACCAGCCGCATGAAACGTTCGGCATCGTTGCTGGGCTGCTGGTCGACCATTGTTCGCCTCGCCTATTCTTCCAGCCGGTCGAGCGCCAGATTGAGTTGCAACACGTTCACGATACGCTCGGGTGCGAAGATCGCGCCCGGCGCGGCGGCCTCCTGCTCGATCAGGTCGCGCACCCGAGCCGGATCGAGCCCGCGCGCAGCTGCGACCCGGTTGGCCTGGTAGAGTGCCCCGTCGAGCGAGATGTGCGGGTCGAGCCCGCCGCCCGATGCCGCCACCAGGTCCGCCGGAACCGGGTTCCCGGCAGTTGCGCCGTAGCGGGCAACCGTCTCTGCGGCGCGCGCGGCGAGGTCCGCGCTGGTCGGCGACAGGTTGCTCCCTGCCGCGGCCATGCCGTCGTAATCGGCGGCCGAGGGGCGCGGCCAGAAATAGCGCGGGCTGCTGAAGTCCTGCGCAATCAGTTCGCTGCCCACGGCCTGGCCGTCCACCTCTAAGATCGAACCGTTGGCCTGGTAGGGGGCGACCGTCTGGGCGAAGGCGAGCATCAGGCCCGCGTAGCCGATGACGCAGACGAGGATCGTCACCAGCCACAGGCGGAGCGAGGGAAGAAGATAATTCATCGTTTCGTATCCTTGTCCGGTGCTGGTTTCAGCGCATGAAGGTGAGGTGTTCGGCAATGGGGCCGAGCGCCGCAGCGGGGAAGAAGGTCAGCGCGCCGAAGATCAGGATGGTGATGAACAGCATCACGCCAAATGTGCTGCTCTCCACGCTCAGCGTGCCCGCGCTTTCCGCGCTGCGGCGCTTGGCCATCAGCGAGCCGACGATGGCGAGCGGGACAATGATCGGCAGGTAGCGGCCGATCAGCATCACGAGGCCCGTGGCGATGTTCCACGGCACGGTGTTGTCGCCGAGCCCCTCGAACCCCGAGCCGTTGTTGGCGGCAGCCGAGCTGAACTCGTAGAGGATTTCGGAGAAGCCGTGCGCGCCGACATTGTTGAGCGTGTCCTTCCCCCAGGCGGTCGCCGCGAACAGCGCCGTGCCGCCGAGGATCAGCACCGGGTGACTAATCAGCGCCAGCACGGCGAGCCGCATCTCGCGCCCTTCGACCCGGTGACCGAGATACTCCGGCGTTCGTCCCACCATCATGCCCGCGACGAACACCGCGACGACAATGTAGAGGAACATGTTGATCATGCCGACGCCGACGCCGCCAAAGGTTTCGTTGAGCCACATGCCCGCCATCGGGACGAGGCCGGTCAGCGGGTTGAGGCTGTCGTGCATCGCACCGACCGAACCATTGCTGGTCGAGGTGGTCAGCACTGCCCAAAGCGGGCCGGTGGTGGCACCAAGCCGCAGTTCCTTGCCTTCGAGGTTGCCGACGTCCTGCGCCACCGGCAGGTCCATGAAGGCCTGCGTGGGGGCGGTCTCGAAGCCGACCGACGCGACGAGCTTGATCAGTAGCAGCGCCGCCATCACACCGAATACGACCATGGCATGTTTGGGCCTGCCGATGATCCGGCCAAACATCCACACGCACGCCATCGGGATCAGGATGATCGCAACCATCTGGAACGCGTTCGACCAGAAGGTCGGGTTTTCCAGCGGGTGGGTCGAATTGGGGCCGAAGAAGCCGCCGCCATTGGTGCCCAGCTGCTTGATCGCCACGAAGGCGGCGGCCGGCCCGCGCGAGATGGTCTGCGCCACGCCTTCGAGCGTGGTGACCTGCGCCGCACCCTGCAGGGTCATCGGCACACCGTTCAAGGCGATCACCGCCGCGACGATGATCGCCAGCGGCAGCAGCACGCAGAATGAGGCGCGCTGCACGTCTACGAAGAAGTTACCCATCGTGGTCTTACCGCCGATGCCCCGCGCCAATGCAGCCAGCGCGGCAATACCGGTCGCCGCAGAGACGAACTGCAGCCACATCAACCCGCCGATCTGGGCTAGGTAGCTCCAGGTGCTCTCGCCCGAATAGTGCTGCAGGTTGGTGTTGGTGGTAAAACTGGCCGCAGTGTTGAACACGAGGTCCAGCGTGGCCGCGCCTTGGCCGTCGGGGTTGAACGGCAGCATGTGCTGCGTCGCCAGGAGCGTGAAGACGAAGGCGAACATCACGATGTTGAAGGCGATCAGGGCAAGCGAATACTGCTTCCAGTCCTGCTCGGGCGCGCCGCCGACCGTGCGGGCGAACAGTCCGTCAGCGCTTGCGAAACGGCCCGAGAAGAGCCCGGCCATATATTTGCCGAGCGGCCACGCCAGCAGCGCTGTGCCGCCGACGATCAGAATGATGGTGAGAATGGCGGAAAGCATGGAAATGTCCTTTCGCGGGCTTACGCGAGGCCGAGGCCGGCAACGGCGAGATCGATGAGTTTGATGCCGACGAAGGGGGCGATCACGCCGCCGACGCCGTAGATGCCGAGATTGCGCAGCAGCTGGCTGGCGGCGGGCATCGGGCGATACGCGACACCCTTCAGCGCCAATGGCACGAGCAGCGGGATGATGATCGCGTTGAAGATGATCGCCGAGAGGATCGCGCTCTGGGGGCTCGCCAGCCCCATCACGTTGAGCGCACCGAGCGCGGGGTAGAGCACCACGAAGATCGCGGGGAGGATGGCGAAATACTTCGCGACGTCGTTGGCGATCGAGAAGGTGGTGAGGCTGCCGCGCGTCATCAGCAGCTGCTTGCCAATGCCGACGACCTCGATCAGCTTGGTTGGGTCGCTGTCGAGATCGACCATGTTGCCCGCCTCCCGGGCGGCCTGCGTGCCAGTGTTCATCGCCACGCCGACATCGGACTGTGCGAGCGCAGGCGCATCGTTGGTTCCGTCGCCACACATGGCGACCAACTTGCCCTCGGCCTGTTCTTTGCGGATATAGGCGAGCTTGTCTTCGGGCGTCGCCTCGGCGAGGAAGTCGTCGACGCCAGCCTCGGCGGCAATGGCCGCAGCGGTCAGCGGGTTGTCGCCGGTGATCATCACCGTGCGGATCCCCATCCGGCGCAGTTCGACGAACCGCTCGCGAATTCCCGCCTTGATGATGTCCTTCAGATGGATTGCACCGAGCAGGCGGCCGTTCTCGACCACGGCGAGCGGCGTGCCTCCGGCCTGCGCGATCCGATCGGTGATCTTCTTCAGCGCCAGCGCGATGTCTTCGGGATAGTCGCCAAGCTTGAGGACCGCATCGACCGCGCCCTTGCGGATGCTGCGGCCAGGCAAGTCGACCCCGCTCACGCGGGTCTGCGCGGTGAAGGCGACCGGTTCCGCATAGCCCGGCAGCACTTCCTCGCCCCCCGCCAGCGCAACGATCGAGCGACCCTCAGGGGTCGTGTCGGCGAGGCTGGAAAGACGCGCCGCCTCGATCAGGTCGGTCTCGGCGATACCGGGCAGGGTCACAAACTCGCTCGCCTGCCGGTCGCCGATCGTGATCGTCCCCGTCTTGTCGAGCAGCAGCGTGCCGACATCGCCTGCCGCCTCGACAGCGCGGCCCGACTTGGCGAGCACGTTGAAACGGATCAGCCGGTCCATCCCGGCAATGCCAATCGCTGAGAGAAGTGCCGAGATGGTCGTCGGGATCAGCGCCACGAACAGTGCGATCAGTACCGGCACGGCAATCACGCCCCCGGCGAACTGCGCAAACGCTGGCAGCGTGCCGACCGCGACGAGGAAGATCAGCGTGAGGCCCGTCAGCAGGATCGTGAGCGCGATCTCGTTCGGCGTCTTCTGCCGGCTCGCGCCTTCGACCAGGGCGATCATCCGGTCGAGGAAGCCGCTGCCCGGCTCGGCGGTCACCTTCACCCGGATTTCGTCCGAGATCACGGTCGTCCCCGCGGTCACCGCTGATCGGTCACCGCCCGCCTCGCGGATCACCGGCGCGCTTTCGCCGGTGATCGCCGCTTCGTTGACCGACGCGACTCCGGCGACAACTTCGCCATCGGCGGGGATCTGCTGACCCTCGCAGACCAGCACGATGTCACCGTAGCGCAGCTGCGTCGCGGGGATCTTCTCGGTGTCGCCGTTCTTTCCGACCCTGAGCGCCACCAGGCTCTCCTTGGTGTCGCGCAGCGCCCTCGCCTGCGCCTTGCCGCGCCCTTCGGCGAGCGCCTCGGCGAAATTGCCGAATAGCACGGTCAGCCACAGCCAGAAGACCAACTGGGCCTGGAAGCCGATATCCTCGGCCCCGGTGGCAATCCCCCGCAGCAGGATTACCGTCGCAGTTGCCGCGACGATCGCGGTGACGAACATTACCGGGTTGCGCACCAGCGTGCGCGGATCGAGCTTCACGAAGGAGTCGCGGATCGCGGGGACGACAAGCTCTCGCTGGAAGAGCCCCGTCTGGCTTGAGGTAACGCGCGCCATCAGAAGCGCTCCGGCCGCAGGAGGACTGTGGTAAGGTAGCCCAGCAGCCCGAGCGCCACGAGCCCCACGAGAATGAGATCGAATGTCATGCGAAACAGCTCCCTTGTTCGGCAGCTGCTCTGGACTTCGCGCGCATGAAAATTCGCCGGGGGATCGCCCGCCAGCGCATTAAATCTGCGTGAAAACTGGCTTGGCAGGCCACGCCTTCATGCGGATTTCACAAGCCTTCCCCGCGATCCGCATGGCGTTTTTACGGGCAGTGGGAGGAGAGACCTTGCGCATGGCGCGGCGATGGTCGTCGCCCTTTGATCAAGGACAGTTTTTTCGATGCGCATGTTCTACCTCGCCGTGCTTGCGGCTTCGTTCGCCACGCCCGTTTTCGCTCAGGACATGCAGGAGGAGGCCGAACAGACCGAGGCCGACGCTGTTACGGTCTCGGGCGGAACGGCGCTGGTCTCCTCCTATCGATTTCGCGGGATCGACCTGTCGGACGAAAAAGTGGCAGCGCAGGGCTGGGTTAACGTCACCCACAAGAGCGGCCTCTATGTCGGCACTTGGGCTTCGAGCGTCGACGGCTTCGGTGAGCTCGGCGGCTCCAATCTCGAGCTTGACCTTTACGCCGGCTACAAGACCGCGCTTGCCGATGGCGTCACGCTAGATGGCGGTCTGATTTACTATGCCTACCCAGGTTCGACCGGCGGCAATTTCGAATTCTTCGAACCCTATGCCAAGCTCGGCCTCGAGGCAGGTCCCGCCGCGTTGACGCTGGGCGTCGCCTATGCTCCGGCGCAGGATGCAATCGGGAACAACGACAACCTTTATATCTCAGCCGACGCAACCCTGCCGATCGAGGGCACTCCGTTTGCGCTGGACGCGCATGTCGGCCGGTCGGAGGGCAAGACCACGCTGACGCTAGGCGAGGGCTATACCGACTGGTCGCTGGGCGCGAGCGCGAGCTGGAAGGCGCTCACCGCGCGCGTCGCCTATGTGGACACCGACATCTCGGATTTCAGCGCGCTCGCGGCTGGTGCCACACCTGAGATTGTCGACGACACCGTGGTCTTCTCGCTGACGGCCGCCTTTTGAACTCGATCCACGTGGTGAAGCACGGCGATCCGCGCAGAGCGGATCGTCCTATCCTATGCAGCGCTTATCTATTCAGCATCAATCGCACATGAGAGGCCGATCACACCAGACATCGGGATGGCAACGCCGACGGCTTCCGGCGGTGACCTCGTGACCCTCGCACTTCTGGCAACTGGCCGCTCTGACGACAGGTGGGCCGAAAGCCGACTGGCAGATCTTGGAGCCAGAAGTCCGTAAAGCTGACGTCTCAGCGATGCCTCGCGGTGGTCAATGATCGACAAGATAACGGACCTTCGCGAGCGAGGGAACGAGCAACTCAGTAATTTGAACGACCGTGAGCGCGTTGTGAAAATGGTCCTCTACGCCCGCGAGAGCGCGCTTTTGGAGGCCTTGGAATTTGTATGCCGAAAATTAGAGAATCTGACAAAAGCGAAGTGGAGGACATTGAGGGATTTGGCCCCCGAAAATCGGAGAGAGAATATTGACGACTCTAGTGCGTGAACTTGTCGCATTCACGACATAGATACGCGGGCTTTATCGATTAATTCTCGTGTAGAGTATCGGCCACTTATCGCACGACTGCTAGCGCTTTCCGGACGCTCGGGTCCTCGGATAGGTATCCGCGCAATTTTGTTCATACTGCGCAAGGAAGGTCAGTACTTGGGCGAAGCGCAGTCGGACGGGTGCTGCCTCCAGGGGCGCATATGCACTCACGGGCAAGCCTTCTCTGTCCCGCACCGTCAGGTTGAGTCGTTGCCCCTGAAGCGCTTGCAGCTGCTGCCAGGCAAACAGTTCGGCCAAATCCTCCGACGCGGCCGTCGTGGAGTAAAAGGACACGAAGGGACTGTGGCTCAACGACTGGTAGTATGCTGGAGCATGGCGGGCAGGGACACGGGGATGCCGCCGGAAGGGCGTGTGTACTGCTAGGCTGTCCGCATGCGGCTTGGCTAGTGTCTGTTGGTTCTCCCAGATGCCCGCTCTGAAGCGATTTGCCGGGTTGGCTGATAACTGAAGGACTTGGTCGACGACATGGCTGGTCTCGTGCAGCAATATGTAAGTCAGCGCATCGCGGTCACCGGCGTCGAACCCGACCGAGAACCCCGAGCCGTCGTCTTCGAAAAGTCGGCGTTCCTTGGTGTTGAGGAAGTCCGTCAGGTTGTCGTGCAGCAAGCTGGCCTTCAGGGTGATGTCGAATTGCAGACTTGCGTCGCCCGGATTCACGACCCGGGTTAACGCCGAACCTGAGCCGGGCTGCAGATCGAGGAAGCTCAGCCGGCGCAAGTGGCGGTGCAGGATGTCGCGGTGCAATTGCGGGAGATTCGCCAGTGCTTCGCGCAGAACCGCGCTCTCCGACGGTGTAAGCCGATGATCGGTAATGTCCGATGCGCCGACACCAGCGAAGATATCCACGACTGGCTGATCAGCCGGGGCGATCCGTCCCATCAACGCATCGACCCCCGCGCCTTGCACGGTGAGACAGGCTACCGGTTGCGGCGCGGGCTGCGTTAGTTGCGCAGGCGTCTGTCCCGATAGAGCCAGGGCAAATAGCGCGGCAAAGTCTGCGAACAAATCCATATCTCCAGCGATAGGGCCCCCATCGAAGAAACCTATGGTGTAGCCAAGATTGATTGCACCCAGATGTTTCAAGCGGTGGGCATCGTGCCCCCGTCGATGACGTATTCTGTGCCGGTGATTGTCCCGGCAAGGTCAGAAGAAAGGAACGCGATCAGGTTGGCGATTTCCGCAGGCTTGGATGGACGCCCGATGGGAATTCCGCCTAGCGAATCCATGATCATCTGCTTTCCCTGTTCAACGTCCGCATCGTGCTCCGCCGCCAGACGCTGGGCGAGCTCAACGGAGGCTTCGGTTTCGATCCAGCCAGGCGACACGCGGATGACGCGAACACCTTTGGGCGAGACCTGCTTTGACAGGCTTTTGCTGTAGGTGGACAGAGCCGCCTTGGCCGCCGCATAGGCTGTCGTCGCTTCCGGGAGTGGCAGCTCGCGCTGGATCGAGGTGACATGGATCACCACGCCGGCCCCTTGCGCTTCCATTGCCGGCAGCAAATGCCGGTCAAGGCGCACGGCAGGGAAGAGGTTGAGGTCGAGCTCCTTCCGCCACTCGTCGTCATCAAGCGCGGCATAGCCGCCCGCTGGTGCCGACGATCCTCCGAGCATGTGCACCACAATATCGACACCGCCCAGCCGGTCCTGCACGGTGGAAGCAACCGTCTCGCATCCGACCGTGGTGGTGAGGTCTGCTGCGACGAAAATCTCGTCCGGTATGGCTGCGGGCTGCGAGCGCGCCGTCGTCAGCACCCTGGCTCCGAGCTGCCGGAACAGGGCGACCGTAGCCGCTCCGGCACCGCGGGTGCCGGAAGTGATGAGCGCGCGTTTCCCATTCAGTGTCAGCAGTTCCGTCATGGCACGATTTCCAGTTCGGCAATCTCGTCCCCGTCGAGGACGAAGAGGTAGCGCAGGTCGACAGGGCTGCCGGGGAAATTGCCGACCAGGTGACTGGTTACCACCGTGCGGTCGCCATCCTGCGCGATTGCGAAAGGCTCCACCGTATAGGTGTACTGGGTGGAAGCATTCGCCATCCATTGGCGGATCGCGTCGCGTCCGGTGTAGGTATTGCCCTCGTCGATCACCTTGGCATCTTGCGTGAAGCACTCGGAGATCGCTTGGGCATTGCCCCCCTTATCGGCGGAAAAATAGGCTGCGATCGGTGCAGGCAGCTCGATGGACATCTCGTGTCTCCTTGTTCTGGATTTGCAAATTACGCGCGCGCCGGGATCAGCGGCGGCTGCTGATGGCGCCGCTTGAGCTCTTGGTCCGACTGGAAATCTCAGCCTTTGGCACGAAGGTCAGCGCAGCCACGGCGTCGACTTCCTCGGGCGGCAGGCTGGCGCCGCGGCCTCCGAAGGATGCGTCGAGCAGGATTCGCAGCGAGCGGTTGGGTTCCATCGGCAGGAAAGAGATCATGCAAACCTCTTCGAGGGCAGCCGTTTCAGCCACCTCGACCAGCTCTTCCTTCAAGTCCTCGCGGGTGTAGCTAATGATGTAGTTATAATCCTGTTCGAGCGTGAAAAGCTTGTGTTCGCGCATGCCTTCAGGAACGTCACTATCTTTGAAGTTCCATAGGAATTTGGCCGGACCACCGACCACGGGACCGCCGAAGACAAGTTGCTTGGCAATCAGCGCGTCAAGGATGCGGTGAGCCTGAACGGTCTGTTCGGCACTGATGAACACCTGATAATATTGCATTTGCTGTACTCCATTGCCCCTCCGGCAGAAATCTAGGCCATTGCCTCGATCCCGATAAGCAGGATAAATCTGGACGTGATGTTCGGAGAATCAGGATAATGCGGAATTACAACCTCTCCGACTTCGATGCGGTGCTGGCGATCAGCCGCAAGGGGTCGTTCCGCGCCGCCGCGCTCGAACTGGGCATGTCCACCAGCGCGCTGAGCAACGCGATCGCTAAGCTGGAGGGGCAGCTGGGAGTGCGCTTGTTCAACCGGACCACCCGCAGCGTTTCGCTGACGGAGGCCGGACGCAGGTTCGTCGATCAGGTGACGCCTGCGCTGACGGATATCCACCATGCGCTCGATACGGTCCGCTCGCAGCAGGAGACTCCTTCGGGAACGCTGCGCATCAACACCTTCGCTACGGCGGGGAGGGAAATGCTTGCGCCGCTTGTAATCGCATACACGCGCCGCTTTCCCGATGTGCACATCGATGTCGTGACGGAAGGAAACCTTGTCGATGTGGTGGCGGAGGGTTTCGACTTTGGCGTGCGCAGCCAGAAGCTAGTTCCCTCCGATATGATCGCGATCCCTATCGGCCCGGCACGGCGCATTGCCGTCGTCGCCACGCCCACATACTTGGCTGGGCGACAGACCCCCGCCGTCCCTGCCGACTTGCTTGCCCATGCCTGCATTCGCACACGCCTGCCTAACGGTGCGCTCTATCGGTGGCAGTTCGAAGCCGAAGGGCAGCCAGTGCAGGTGGATGTCCAAGGACCAATAACCTTGGACGAGGCCAGCCTTGCGCGCATCGCAGTGCTGGAGTCCGTGGGTATCGGTTATTTCATGGAATCCGATGTGTGGCGGGACATGGAGGAGGGGCGGCTGGTGCGCATGCTGGAAGACTGGACACCACCGCTATCGCCGCTGTGCCTTTATTATCCGAGCAGGCGCAATCCGCCTGCTGCCTTCAAGGTGTTCGTGGATCTGGCGCGCGAGCTTGCCCGATCAGCCCGGGACAGATGAGCGGACGCGCCTACACCTGATCGCGGCGAAAGCAGTCTCGCGCATGGTCATTGACGATGCCGACAGCCTGCAGCCAGGCATAGACGATCTTCGGCCCGACAAATTTGAAGCCGCGCCGTTTCAGCTCTGTCGATATCGCCTCGGAAAGGGGCGAACTGGCGATCCATTCCGTGCCCAGATTGGTGATCACCTTGCCGTCGGTGAACGACCAGCAGAACGCATCGAAGCTTTCGCCCCGATCGCGCATGTCGCAGTAGATTTGCGCGCCTGCGATCGTAGCGCGGATCTTCGCTTGCGCACGCACGATGCCCGGATTCTCCATCAGCTTTGCGAAATCGGCTTCATCGAAGGCAGCGACCTTTGCCGGGTCGAACCCGGCAAAGGCTTCGCGAAATGCCGCCCGCTTGCGGAGGATAGTCACCCACGCCAGCCCGGCCTGGAACCCTTCCAGCATCAGCATCTCCCACAACATGCGCGGATCGTGCTGGGGAACGCCCCATTCGCTGTCGTGATAGCGGCGCAGGTCCGCATCGCTGGCCGCCCACTCGCAACGCGAGAGGCGATTGCTGTCAGACATCGGTAATGCCTCGGCTTTTACGTCCGGAGATCACCCCTGGATGAAGGCCAGCAGGTCTGCATTGATGACGTCCGCATTGACGGTTGCCATGCCGTGCGAAAGGTCCTGATAGACCTTCAGTTCGCCATTGCTCAGGAGGTCGATCGCGAGCCTCGCGCTGTTGTCGATCGGGACGATCTGGTCATCGTCGCCGTGCATGATCAGCGTCGGCACTTCGATTGCCTTGAGGTCCTCGGTGAAGTCGGTCTCCGAAAATGCCTTGATCCCGTCGTAATGCGCTTTGGCGCCGCCCATCATGCCCTGCCGCCACCAGTTGTCGATCACTGCCTCGAGCGCCTGCACATCGGGGCGGTTGAAGCCATAGAAGGGCCCTTCGGCGACTTCGCGATAGAAGCTGGCGCGATCGGCAGCGAGCGAGGTGCGAAACCCGTCGAACACGTCCATCGGCAGTCCGCCGGGATAATCGTCCGTCTTGACCATGATCGGAGGAACGGCACCGATCAGGACCGCCTTGCTCACCCGGCCCCGCTCGGCGCGCGCCACATAGCGGGCGACCTCGCCGCCGCCGGTCGAATGGCCGACATGGATCACGTTGGTCAGATCGAGCGCATTGATGACGGCGGCAACGTCCGCCGAATAATGATCCATATCGTGGCCGTGAGAAACTTGCGAGGATCGTCCATGGCCCCGCCGGTCGTGAGCGATGACGCGGTAGCCCTTGTTCACAAAGAAGATGAGTTGCGCATCCCAGTCGTCCGAACTGAGCGGCCAGCCGTGATGGAACATGATGGCCTGGGCGTCCTTCGGCCCCCAGTCCTTATAGAAGATTTCGACGCCATCATCAGTTGTCACGAAAGTCATCTTTTGCGCTCCGTTGATTGAAAGTTACGATTTTGAAATCCAAACAGGCTGCGCATCGCGACAGGCGGTGCGCAGCATCATGTGCTCGCCAAAAGTTGCCGGCGTGCTTCATCGGCGATCGGATGCAGGACGTCGGCAACGTCGAGACCGCCGACGAGGCTGTAACCCATGCCGTCGTCTGCCCAGGCGTACCCTACCACGTCGCCTTCGCGATGCTTTGCCATGGGCGCATTCTCGTCGCGTCGCACCATCGGCCGCATCATGATGGCGATGCGCGTGCCTTCCGCGTCATCATACATCAGGAGGCCAGCGGGCCCGTTCCGCGTGGCGACGACCCGGCCGCCGATGAACCGGTAACCGGCCCCTGACAGGTCCGGCAACGAGACCGGTTCGGATAGGCGCGTCTCGACCCAGCCCAGCAACGCATCACTCTCGGTTGCCGCGATCTCGACAGGACGGCCGCTATCCGAACCGAAGACCGCGTAGGCATAGGATGCCTCCTGAGCGACCGCGTCGATGCCAGTGGTCTGTTCCATGCCTATGCCGCGAAGCATCCAGCCGCTGCTTCCTCCGGCCAGCAGGAGGAGGCAGGCTGCCGCGGCGCCTTGCCAGGCCGGCCGGGTTGGGCGGTGGCGAGTGGCCACCAGGTGATGCAGATTGAGGTTCGGCGGCACCGGCTCGGCCGCAATGGGGTCGAACGCCGCGCGGAGCGCTTCGCGTTGTACGCCGAACTGCGCATACCGTTCGGCCACCTCTGGATTGCTTTCGAGATAGGCTTCTACTTCCGCGCGGCGGCTGTCGGACAATGCGCCGTCCACGAAGGCGTGAAGATCGTCCTCTGAGATTGGACGGCTCATTTGACGCTCCTCAGTGCTGTGCCCACGGTAGCGGATTGGCCCGGACCATCATCCATCAACCTCGCAAGGCGATGACGGGCGCGAGAAAGCCGGGACATTACGGTCCCGATCGGAATGTCGAGCACCGACGCCGTCTCCGCATAGGAAAGGTCCTCGACCGAGACGAGGAGCAACACGCTGCGCTGGTCTTCGGGCAGCAAGGACAGCGCATCGAGGATCGCACCATGATGCAACCGCTCTTCCTGCGCGGGTGGCGTCGCGAATGCGGCTTCATCGACGTTTTCCACCGCGAGGTGGACTCCGCGGCGCGCCGACTGCTTGAGACGGTTGATCGCAAGATTATGCAGAATGGTGAAGACCCACGTACGCGGGTGACCATCGCTTCGGCGCTGGTGCCAACGGCTGATTACGCGCTCAAGGCAATCTTGCACCAGATCGTCGGCAGCACTCTGATCGCGCAGCAGGCTGCGCGCATAGCGCCGCAGCGAAGGGATCATTGGTTCGACAAGAGCCATCATATCCTGCACGGCCTTTCTCCCGATCGCAGCGCGGTCACGACGCGCGCGATTGTAGCTGAACAGGCGGCCCGTATTCGGTCATAGACCCGGGCACGATAACGAGGAAGCGCGATCGATCGCCCGGTGCGTCGCGAACGACCTGCCTGATCGGACCCACGGCATTGACGACAGCCGAGCCAGCCGGGTTCGTCGTGAAGCTCGCAAGTGGCTCGATCGCGCCGCTGCCATCCGGCTGCTCTGCCAACGCGAGCACATACGGCTTGCGCGGCTCCAGCCCGGCAACGGCCGCCTGCAGCACCTGCGTCAATCCTTGGTCGAAGAGTGTGACGCTGGTCGATGGCGAATCTGAGGGCGAACCGACGGCGTAAAGCGAGAGCTGAACGGATTGCGCTGCCAGGCCAGGCGGTGTCAGCCCCGCTGTGCCATCGCCTTTGGCAACAGCATTCGGGACATAGACGACAGCTTGAGGCGCTTGGCCGACCGGAATTTCCGCGACCACACGATTGCTCGAGGTGTCGATCGCGGCGATCATGTCCGCGTTCTCCAGACCGACATAGATGCGACTGCCATCGCCTGAAGGCCAAAGGCCATGCGGCAGCTTGCCGACCGGGATCGTCGCCGTTTCCTCGAAGCTGTCCGTGCTGAACACCCTGACGGCATTCAACCCGCCGACCGTGACATAGGCGAATGTCCCGGCCGCCGTCTGCGCGAAGTTGACGTGGTTGGTGAGCGGGCCGGTGTCGATCGTGTGGATTACTTTGAAGGGTGGCCGCGCATCGAAGATCATGACGCGCCCGATGTCCTTCAGTGTCAGCCAGACCTGCGTCCCGTCGGGGCTTGCTGCGATATTGGGACAGAACGGCGAGTCCTGCCGGATCCGGCCGACGATCTGATGATCGGCGAGCCTGATTGCGACCGTCTCGGCGGTGAACGATGAGCAGACATAGCCATAGTCGCCATCCGGAGAGAAAATCTGCATTCCGGGGCCCGCCGGCACGCGAATGCGCTTCGTTTCGGCAAAGGTCGTGGTGTCGATAACCGCGACATAGTCTTCGCCCCGGATCGTGACCCACAGCTCGCGTCCGTCGGGCGTAAAGAAGGCCTCATGCGGAGAGCGTCCGACATAGGTGGTGGCTTTCACCGCGTTGGTGGCGGTGTCGATGAAGGTGACCGAGTTGGAACCGATCGACACGACTGCGAGTGTCTTTCCGTCGGGTGAAAAGCCGAGACCGTGGACGAGAAGCTGGCCGCGATAGAGCGGGCTGAGATTGGCGGGCTGCGGATCGCCCAGCCGGATCACACCAAGCAGGCGGTTAGTCGCCGGATCGATAACCGATACGGTATTCGAGAATTGGTCGGCCGCATAAATCCGATCCCTCGCACTGATCGCAACATCCGGCGCTGTGGCGGAACGCGGCGGTTGTCCCGCGGTCGCCACCGACAAGGGCGCGAGGGCGGAGCCAGCCAAAAGAAGAAGGGCGTAAAAGGGGCGATTCATGGTCAGCGGCCCTGCCTGGTTGTGCTGCCGGTTGGCGACGCTGCCGGCATTGCGTGAATTCCGATCGCCAGCCGCATCGCCCGGATTTCGTCTTCTTGAGTGACGATGATTTCCTGCGCGAGACGCCTGACCGCCTCATTGCGGCTCGACCGCAGCACGGCGCGCGCCATGTCGATGGCACCCTGATGATGGGGGATCATCAGGGTGACGAAGTCCTTGTCGATGTCCCCGGTCGGGGCCACGTGCATCAACTCCATCATGCGCGCCATCGCCTGCGCGTTTTCGGCGAGGAAAGCGGCGGCATCCGGCGATATCCGACTGGTCCATTCATCCGCCATCGCGGAATGATGACCCGCTTCCTTTGCCAAGGCCGGGGTGGACGCGGCAGCCATAATGCAGATGGCCAGTACGGCGCTGGCACCTCTTTCGAATGTCATGTCATGATCACCCCATGTTTAGCCATGGTGAGTAGACAGCGACGGAGATCGATTATTCCAGCTGCCTGACAATTTTCTTTCGGTCGGCGAAACCGTGCGATTAAATTCGGGCCGAGGGAATAATTTCGCGCCTTGCTTGTCTCTCGTGGATCGCAACTACGAGAGACGTGACCTATGACTACCAGACCAATCATCGCGGCCATGCTTGCGCTTTCGGTGTCCACCGCTGCGCAATCGACAGAGAAATCCACTCAGGACGAGCCCCATAGTCAATCGCGCAACGTGGTTCTCGTGCATGGTGCCTTCGCAGATGGATCGGGCTGGCGCGGTGTCTATGACGAGCTGACCGCCCGGGGATACCGCGTTACCATTGTTCAGAATCCCCTTACCTCGCTGGCCGACGATGTCGCTGCGACCAAGAGGGCCCTCGACCGGCAGGACGGTCCGGCCGTGCTGGTCGGGCACAGCTGGGGCGGAACGGTGATCACCGAAGCAGGCGTACACCCGAAAGTCAGCGCTCTCGTTTACGTTTCCGCACTTTCGCCCGATGCAGGAGAAACGACTGCGCAGCAATATGACGGCTACACCACGCCGCCCGAATTCATTATCGACACGCACACTGACGGCTTCGGTTTCATCAAGGCCGAGAACTTCCGCGCGGGCTTTGCCGCCGATGCTACCGAAGCCGACGCCGCGTTCCTGCGGGATTCACAGGTTCCTATCAACATGTCGGTGTTCGGCACCGTGCTCGAAAATGCCGCCTGGCGCAGCAAACCGAGCTGGGCGGTCATCGCCACCGATGATCGCGCGTTCGACCAGCGCATGCTGCACGACATGGCGGACCGCATCGGCGCGAAGGTAATCGAAGTCGCGGCCAGCCATGCGGTCTTCATGACCCAGCCCAGGGTGGTCGCCGACGTGATCGACGAAGCAGCCCGCCAAGCCCCGGCTGAAGCCAACTAACTTCCCCTGCCCCACGAACCACAATCCGGATGTCCAATGTGCGTCGGCGGGCTTTGCCGCCTTGCGCGCAATGGCGGAGCTATGTCCGGTCAAAGGATATCATCATGACCAATCAAGCCACCCCTACCGACATTGCCGATTTCGAACGCCGCGCTCGCGAGAACCAGCAACGGCTCAATGCCAGTTTGAAGCCGTCCTATGATTTCATCGTCTGCGGCGGGGGATCGTCCGGCTCTGTCGTGGCCCGGCGCCTCGCCGAGAACGCCGACTGCCAGGTACTCCTCATCGAAGCCGGGGGCGATGACGAGGATGAGAGTGTGCTCGATCCGGCCCTATGGCCGACCAACCTAGGCAGCGCGCGCGACTGGGGCTTTCAGGCCGAGCCAAACCCGCACCTCGACGGACGCGCGCTGTCGATGTCGATGGGTAAGGGCCTCGGCGGCGGCTCGAGCGTCAACGTGATGGTCTGGGCGCACGGCCATCGTAGCGACTGGGACGATTATGCAGCCGTATCCGGTGACCCCGAGTGGGGTGCCGATGCGGTACGGGCGATCTATCGCCGGATCGAGAATTGGCAGGGGGCGCCCGACCCGCGCTACCGGGGCACCGATGGCCCCGTCTGGGTCCAGCCCGCTGCCGATCCCAGTCCCATTGCCGGTGCGCTCCTGGACGCCGCTCAGGAACTTGGCATCCCGCGGTTCGACAGCCCTAACGGCCGCATGATGGAGGGCGAAGGTGGTGCCGCAATTTCCGACATGCTGGTGCGCGACGGCCGCCGTCACTCGCTGTATCGCGCGTATCTTCGGCCTTTCGCGAACCGTTCGAACCTGACCATTCTCACGAATACGCTAGTCCGGCGAATTCTCTTCGACGGGCGCCGGGCATCGGGTGTCGAGATTGAGCGAGAAGGAGAGATTCGATCGATCGGCGTCGGCAGCGAGGTAATCGTCTCCACTGGCGCAATAAACACGCCAAAGCTGCTCATGCTTTCAGGCCTGGGCGAGCGCGGCGAACTCGCCCGGCTCGGCATTCCTCTGGTTGAGCACATCCCTGGTGTCGGCCAGAACCTGCAGGATCACGTCGCCTTCTGCTGCACTTGGGAATACCGTCAGCCGCTGGCCCCGCGCAACAGCGGGAGCGAGGCCAAGCTGTACTGGAAATCACGGCCCGAGCTGGCCGCCCCCGACCTGCTACTGTGTCAGGTGGAGTTCCCCGTACCGAGTGAGCGCACCGCTGCCTTGGGTGTCCCAGAGCATGGCTGGACAATGTTCGGCGGGCTCGCCCATCCGAAAAGCCGAGGCCACGTGCGACTTGCTTCGAGCGATCTCCACGCGCCACCGATCGTCGATCCCAACATGCTGTCTGATCCTGCCGATGTCGAGGCCGCGAGAGCATGCGTCAAACTTTGCTGCGATCTGGGCGCAGCGACTTCATTCGCGCCATTCGTCAAGCGAGAGGCGATTCCTGGCGAGGGTAACCCGACCGACTATCGCTTCCTGCGCGACGCCGCGGTCACTTACTGGCACCAGAGCGGCACAGCACGGATGGGGCGCGACGACTTGGCGGTTGTCGACGCGGCACTTAAGGTCCGGGGCGTGGAAGGCTTGCGAGTAGCTGACGCCTCGGTCTTCCCCCAAGTCCCGACAGGTAATATCCAAGCGCCCTGCGCCATCGTCGGGGAACGGGCAGCGCAGATCATTTGCGACACCTATCGACTGTAACGTCGGCGGGCTGTGGGGACCGGGTTGCCGCCCATCCTCCAGCCTGCGGGGGGGCAACGTTCGCCGGCGCAACGTCGAGCGCATGTGCGCAGCTGCCCGATAAGGACCTCATCAGTTACGATTCTGATCCATCAATGCCCTTGATTGGAAGGCTCGTATGCCTGAACAATTCTGTCGAAATGGTGCTCGGATGCATGATTGACCACAAAGGTCGGGTCAGCCGAAACAGCGCCGTGTGAGGGGCAAACCTCCGCATTTGCTATCAATCAGGACTGTCCTCAATCATGGACAAAGGTTCGCTTTTTCCGCGTATTGGTGAACGAATGCCGACGTTAGCAAATCTGCGCACCGAAGGAGACTTTTCGGATCGTCAACCAATGCTGATGCTTCGGAGAAGATCGATCTGGTGTCCGCTTTCAGGCGATCTCCGTTCCGGGCGGAACGGCCGAAAATGGGGCGCATATCCGACGGGCAGGAACTGGGCCGGTTGCCGATCGTCCGGTTTAATTCCAATTTCATGTAAAGCTGCCGTTAGCCTAGGCGGTGCTCTGCGGCATTGACAATGCCGTAATTTGATAGATGTAGATGCGAACTGTCGAAATCTGTTGGTGCAGACTGAACCATGACTACGACCCGCGCGCTTGCTGCAGCCGCGCTTTTCCTGTCGGCCCCTGCGACAGCACAGAGCCTGGAGCAATCCTACGCCGATCAGTGCTCTGGCGGTCAGAAAACCGAAGTCTGTGACGTGCTGCGCAAGGCCCTGCTTGAAAAGCTGGCGAGCGGGAGCATGGCGTCGGACCAAGTCGGAGCGGATCCCCTCGCGAGCGATGCCTGGCTGGCCTTCGCCATTCTGGCCGATGGAGGATACTGGTACGCGCCCGGCAGCATTCTCCGGTTCGAACCCTCTGCGTCCGGACAAGAAATACGCTTCGAAGACATTCTAAGGGAAAAATCCTCTTCGATCGAACTGCGCCATGGTCGCCCCGTCTGGACGGACGCATCTGGCGAATGGATCACACGGGTTTCCGGCACGACAATCGAAGTTACGAAGGGCGACCAATCCGACAGGCTTCACTTCACCCTTGTGGACGAAGGTTCGCAGTTGTTGCTGGAACGGACCTCTCTGTTTCAGGGCCGGCCCCTTCAGTACGAACCGATCACCTATCGGCGCCTGTCGCCACAGGAGGTCGCCGAAGCAGGCCAAGAGCTTAAGCGCGTCCAAAACCCAGTTGTTGGCGCTCAGGTCTGGGGTGCCCTCGCCGATCGCACGGGGCGGGCATTTTCGGCCAAGGCTAGCTCGGACGGCAGCCAAAGGCGAGTTAACTATTACTACTGGAATGTTCCGGGCGTTTCGCTTTTCGTCGATTCTGCCGATGTGACAAAAGGCAGGATTTCTCAGCAACCGTTTACCTGGATTATGTATTCTTATGATCCGATGACCAAAACCGTAGCGGGCGCCAACGCGGATAGTGTCTTAGTTACCGCGTCCGGCCTGGATGTGAATTATCCTGAAGCGCGTGTTGAGTCCCGGTCCCGCCCTTCCGGCGGTTACACGGAAAGCACGTTCAGGTTGAAGAACGGAAAGTGGAAGAAGACCATCACTTTCGATTACGTTCCGGCCGGACCCGACATCCAATCGACAATCGCCAGATTGACCGCACCCAAACAACGCGGGAGCGGCGGCCTGTTCGGCACGCTGCTGGGTGCGGCGGTCGGCGGGGTGGCCGCTATGGCGGGTGGCGCGGATGGGGCGACTGCGGCAGGGCTGATGTTGAAGGGCGCGGCGGCCACCAGCGGCAACGACCAGATGGCCACCGCCATGGCGAAGGGCAGCGCCGAGGTCGCGGCCAGCAACGCGCAGATGGAAGCGCAGCTTCAGGATTCGATCGACCGCGGCCTGGCGCAGGGCAACGCGCAATATCGCGCGGCGCAGGGGTCGGGCGCTAGTGAACAGGGCGCATCATCCTCGGGCATCGAGGTGAAGACGGTGGAGGCCGCGCCCGCACTCGCCACGGTAGCGGCACCGTCACCGGCACCGGCACCGGCCCCCAAGATGCGGTACTGGCGGTGCATGGCAGCGAAGGGTGGAACCCCCACCATCTATTCCAGCACCTTCGGCGTTCCCTCTGGCTCCCGATGGAATGTTATGACGCTGCGCTCGGCCTACGACGAGTTCCTGCGCGGCCGGGGCAGCGGCTTCCTGCGAGACGTCGGCTGCAGCAGCGCCAGCACCCTCGCCGAAGCCGAAACCCTGAGCAGCTTCAACACCACCGGCCAGACGGTCGAAACCGTCGCCTGGGCCCCGGAATAAGGCGCGGGGTGTCGAAAGAAGCGTTGAGCTAGTTCGCGTCTACACGGCATGTAAGCGGCGCGGTTGTAGCGAAGCTCGCTGGCGCTCATCCCCTTCGGCGTATGGGCTAGCATTAGGTCGACAATCATTCGATCGGCCAAGAGACGCAGGTCCGTCCCAAGCTCGCGCTCGGCCTGTTCGTTCATGATGGTCGAAAAGCTGGAGCGCCAGCCATGCGGCACATGGCGCCCCTTGTATCCTTCGCGATTGTACAGATAGCCGATTGCATTCTCGCTGATCGGCTTCAGACCTGACCGAGTGCCGGGAAAGACGAACGACGAGCGTCCTGTCAGCCAGCGGACGGCGCGTAATGATTCCACCGCTTGCGACGAAAGTGGGACGGGATGCTCGAACGCTTCATCGCTTCGAAGGTGAAGCTCCTGCTTGATCTTGTCCGCTGGCACTTTCCAGAGTGCATCACTGCACTCCGCATCGGCGTTAGCCCAATCGATGCCGATAATATCGTTCCACTCCATGAACCGCACCATACCGGGCCTCTGCGCGGTCAGGGCCAGCAATCGGGCAGCGAGACGATTGACCGGCGAGGCACCCGCTCGGTCGATGTCGCCGATCATGCTGCGTATGGAGCCCACATCAACCAAGGCGGGATAGCGCTTCGAAGGCGGCAAAGGCTTCAATGCATCGTTGATGTCCGCCGCAGGGTTTTCGAGCATTGCCCCTTCGGCATTGGCGTAGCGATAGATGGCAGCCACGCGCTGCTTGACTCGCCGGGCGGTCTCTATCGCGCCGCGGCCCTCGATCTTGCGCAGGATCGATAGCAGCAGGGGCTTGTCGATCTCGGCCATCGGCATCGATCCGAGATGCGGAAAGATATCACGTTCTAGGCTCGTGATGACATCGCTGGCATGGACAGGCTTCCAGCGTTCGATCTGCAGAGCGTGCCACTCGCGCGCCACGTCCTCGAATGACTTTACCGAGCCACTTGCGCCCACCAATCGTCCGCGCCTTGCTGCGTGGCGGGGGTCACGACCCTCACGCAGGATCTTCTTAGCCTCGTCCCGTTTTTCGCGAGCATCGGCCAACGAAACCTCGGGGTATGCGCCGAGCGTCAGCAGGCGTTCCTTCTTCTCGAAGCGATACTTATAACGCCAGCTTTTGTATCCGCTTGCGGACACGTGGAGGTGCAGACCTCGGCTGTCAGTGAGCTTGTAAGCTTTGTCCTGTGCGGTAGCCGCGCGCGCAGCCTTGTCCGTCAGCATCCGATACCCCCAAGCAGCTTGAATCGTTACCCCCGATCTACCCCCACCTGCGTTCGGCTAGGGGTGGATGGCGTCGGACAACATTGGAGTCGCAAATGGCGGGATTGTAAAGCTTTCCGCAGGATTTCGGTGAAGATCGGACCGGTCTGCAAAGGCCGGTGGCGGAGAGGGTGGGATTCGAACCCACGATACGGTTGCCCGCATACCGCATTTCGAGTGCGGCGCATTCGACCTCTCTGCCACCTCTCCGCAAAAAAAGGGGCGTATGTCACGGCGCCATGATGATGCGCCGGAGGGCCGGGAGCGGCGCAGCTAGCCTAATGCGGGGGCGCTGCCAAGCCCTTCCGGCACCCGATTTGCACATTAGGCACGCGCTAACCATTGTGCGCGGGGGCCCGGCGATCTATCTTGTAGGGAATGCAGCTTTCGCAGTTCTTTTCGCATCAGGCGGGCCGTCACATCGACGTACCGTTTACCCGGCAGGCCCGGTTCGGCGTGGGCGACGTCGTTCGTCACAAGATGTTCGACTTTCGCGGCGTCGTGTTCGACATCGATCCCACCTTCGCCAACAGCGAGGAGTGGTACGAATCGATCCCCGCACATATCCGGCCCGAACGCGACCAGCCCTATTATCACCTCTTCGCCGAAAGCGACGATGCCTATTACGTCGCCTATGTCAGCCAGCAGAACCTGGTGGCCGACGGGACCGGCGGGCCGGTCGACCATCCGAGCATTTCCGACATGTTCGACGATTTCGCCGATGGCCGCTACGTGATGCAGCCGGGCATGACGCACTAGGCTTGCGTCAAAGGCGCGGCCATTGCGCCCCGCTCTAGGACCGGATCTTCCACCCCGACTTGAGCAGCGCGAAGACGCCCAGCGCCAGCAGAGTGTTGAAGGCGAGCAGCCCTGCACCCGCCCAGATCACGGGCTCCGCGCCCGCTTCCATGTGCCCGGCAATATCGCTCTGCCCGATAAACCCGTATCGGAAGCCCGAGATCACGTAGAAGAACGGGTTGAAGTGGCTGATCGTGTAGAACGGCTCTTCCAGCCGGTCGATCGTGTAGAACGTGCCAGACAGCAGGCTGAGCGGTGCGACGATGAAATTGGTCACGGCGGCGTTGTGGTCGAACTTTTCCGCCCAGATCGAGGTCGCAAGGCCGAAGAAGCCGAGCATCAGCGCCCCCATCAACCCGAACCACGCAATCGCCCATGGATGCGCGATGGTCAGGTCCGCGCCGGGGTAGAGCCAGATCGCCAGCGCCACCGCGCAGCCGACCAGCACCGCGCGCGTCACCGCCGCACCTACGATCCCTGCCAGCAGCTCGCCATGCGACAACGGCGGCATCAGCAGGTCGATGATCGTCCCCTGGATCTTGCCCGACAGGAAGCTGAAGCTGGAATTGGCAAAGCTGTTCTGCATCATCGCCATGACGATCAGACCGGGCGCGAGGAAGCTTTCGAACGGCACGCCGAGAATCTCGCGCCCGCCCCGCCCCAGCGCGACCGAGAAGATCACGAGGAACAGCAGCGTGGTAAAGGCGGGGGCCCACACGGTCTGCGTCTGAACCTTGAAGAAGCGGCGGACTTCCTTGAGATAGAGGCTCCACAGCCCGATCCGGTTGATCCCGTGAATACGCGGCGCACCCCATTCGGGCAGCGTCGATGCGACGGCGCCTCGCGCGTCGAGGCTCGCCGGCGCGGTGTCGGATGCACTGGCGAATGCGTTGTCTGATTCGGGGGCGGATGCCGGCGGCGCTTGATCGCTCATGCTCCGCCGCCTAAGCGCGTCGGCGAAGGGTGGCAACCCGGGCCTGCAATCCCTAGGTATGTGGCCAATGGACAAGGCTGGCACCAGACAGATGGATATTCGATGAGTTGGACTGAAGAGCGCACCGGGACCCTCAAGCGCATGTGGGAAAGCGGCGCCACCGCGACCGAGATCGCCAAGGAACTGGGCGATGTCTCGCGCAATGCGGTGATCGGCAAGGCGCACCGGCTGGGGCTGAAATCGCGCCCCTCGCCCGTGAAAGCCGCCGAAAAGAAGACCAAGCCCGCGCCCAAGGCCAAGCCTGCGCCGAAGCCCAAGGCGGCGCCTGCGCCGGCCGCGGCCCCCGCACCCACTCCGACACCGGCGGCAAAAGCCGCGCCGGAGCCCAAGCCCGCCGCAGCTCCGCAGGCGCAGGGGCCCGACGCTCCCGCTGGCGAGCAGCAGGCCGACAAGCCCGCGCCCAGCCCGCGGATCGTCTCGGTCGGCCCCGGCGGCTTCCTTCGCCAGGGGCCGGGCGACCAGCAGCCGCCGATCCCGCCCGCTCCGCCGCGCCGGCTTGTGCCCGCCAAGCCCGATCCTTCGATCGCCGACAAGACGAGCCTGCTCGACCTGTCGGAAAAGGTCTGCCGCTGGCCGATGGGCCATCCGGGCGAGCCCGATTTCCACTTCTGCGGCGAGGCCGTGAACCCCGGCTTCCCCTATTGCGTGGAGCATTGCGGACGGGCCTACCAGGCGCAGCTGCCGCGCGGCAGCCGCCGTCCCCCGCCCCCGCTGCCCTATGGCGGCCCGCGGGTGCGCTGAGGCGCGTTCGCACACGCGCCGGACGACCAGAACGACCAATATCAACGCAGCCCGGCTCTCTGTCTCAGAAAGCCGGGCTGCTTCGTTTCAGCCACGGAGACAAACATGGCGCTTTCACTGCATCAGGCGATCATCCCCAACTGGCTCCAGGTGCTGGGTGCCGTCGACGGCCTGATCGACAAGGCCGAAGGCTTCGTGAAGGACGGCAAGATCGAGGAAAAGGCGCTGCTCGAAACGCGCCTGATCGACGACATGCTGCCGCTCGCCTACCAGATCAAGAGCTGCTGGACGCACACGCATCTTGCGCTGGCAGGCGCACGCGAAGGGCGCTTCTCGCCCGACATGACCCCCTATCCCGAGGATTTCGCCACCCTGCGCGACATGATCGCGACCGCGCGCCAATCGTGCGAGGCGGTGAGCGAGGACGAGCTGGAAGGCCTCGCCGGGAACGACATGGTCTTTGCCATCGGCGACAAGTTCCGGCTCGATTTCACCGTGCAGGATTTCCTGCTCAGCTTTTCGAACCCCAATGTCTATTTCCACTCGGCCACGGCCTACGACCTCCTGCGGATGGCGGGCGTGGAAATCGGGAAGCGCGATTATCTGGGCGCGATGCGGGTCAAGCAGAGCGCCGACTAGCGCGCGCCGCGCTGCACCTCGGCGCTTGCGCGCGAACCAGCCCTAACGCTTGCGCGCGAACCAGCTCTAGCGCTTGCGCGCGAACCAGATGGTGTGGCGCGGGCCCTTGTTGTTGGGCCGCGCGCGCACTTCGCGCACCTCGACCTCGAACCCGCCATCCTTCAGCCGGGTGGTGAACTTGTGATCGGGTGCGGCGGACCAGATCGCCATGATCCCGCCGGGGTTCAGCGCGTCCTTCGCCTTGGCGATGCCGGTGCGCGTGTAGAGGCGGAAATTGCTGTCGACCACGATCCCGTCGGGGCCGTTGTCGACATCGAGCAGGATCGCATCGTACTTTGCGCTCGTGCCGTCGTTCGCATCGTCGATCAGCGCCTCGACATTGCACAGGATCGCTTCCCCACGCGGATCGTCGAGGCTCTCGGCGCTGAGATGCGCCAGCGGCCCGCGCGCCCATTCGAGGATTTCGGGCACCAGCTCGGCCACCACGACCTCGCCACCGGAGGGCAGGTTCGCCAGCGCGGCGCGGTAGGTGAAGCCCATGCCGAAGCCACCGATAAGGATGCGGGGCTTGGGCGCGTCCAGCTCCGCCAGCGTGAGCACCGCGAGCTGTTCTTCGGAAAACTGCATGCGCGTCCCCATCAGCTCGTCCCGGCCGAGCATGATGATGAAGTCGCGCCCGTGGCTGACGAGCGTCAGCTCCTTCCCGTCGGGGATCTGGGCGGTGGCGATTGTTTCGCGTGGCAGCATGGGCGTTGCGATAAACGCTACCTTGCGCGGGCGATAGGCCGGAACGCGGACCCTTCGCGAAAAGTTATGAGGGGCAACCCCCGAAGGAGAATTCTCATGACCACCACCGCCCGCATCGCCATCGTTTCCGAAGCAGGAGCGGACTATACAATCGAAGAGCGCGCGATCGCCGATCCCGGCCCGCACGAAGTGTTGATCGAGCTGGTCGCGACAGGCGTGTGCCATACCGACCTCGCGGTGCAGGCGGGCGACCTGCCGACGAACTACCCCGTCGTCCTCGGCCACGAAGGCGCCGGGAAGGTCGTCGCGACCGGATCGCACGTGACCGATATCGCAGAGGGCGACCATGTCGTGCTGTCCTACGGCTCGTGCGGCCATTGCCGCCCCTGTCAGGAAGGCGACCCCGCCTATTGTGCAGACTTCAATCCGCTCAACTTCATGAACAAGCGGCAGGGCGACGATGCGCCCGTCTTCGACGATGGCCCGAACGCCGCCTTCTTCCAGCAATCGAGCTTTGCCACCCATTCGATCGCGCACGAACGCAACGTGGTGAAGATCGATGCCGACGTGGACATCTCGCTGCTCGGCCCGCTGGGCTGCGGCATCCAGACCGGCGCGGGCGCCGTGATGCGCACCGCACAGCCGCCCGCGGGATCGAGCCTGCTCGTCTCGGGCGTCGGCAGCGTCGGCATGGCGGCGATCATGGGCGCGAAGGTTGCCGGATGCTCGCCGATCATCGCGGTCGATACGAACGAGGATCGCCTGACGCTCGCGAAGGAACTGGGCGCGACCGACACGGTGCACGTTACCAAGGATGCGAACGTTCCCGAACAGGTCCGCAAGATCACGGGCTCTGGCGCAGACTACTCCATCGAATGCAGCGGCAACGCCACCGCCGCACGCGCGGCGTGGGAATCGCTCGCCCAGCGCGGCACCATGGTGGTGGTCGGTGCGCCGCCTGCCGGGACCGAATATTCCTTCGATGCCAACGAACAGATCCTCTCGGGCCGCAAGATCGTCGGCTGCGTCGAAGGCGATTCGAAGGTGAAGCAGTTCATCCCGACGCTGGTCGATCTCTACCAGAAGGGCCTGTTCCCGTTCGACAAGCTCGTGAAGCGCTACCCCTTCGACAAGATCAACGAAGCGGTGGCCGACCTGCACGATGGCAAGGTGTTCAAGCCGATCCTCGAAATGGGCTGACCTTCGACCCGACGACAGCCGGGAAACACACGGGGGGCCGCGCAGCGCACAGCTTCGCGGCCCTTCGCATGTCCGTCAGCCTTCCGGTGCGACCAGCCTAGCTGCGGCGATGCCTGCAAGCGCACAGGCGACATCCTCGTCACCCGATGCGCCCGAGACGCCGATCGCGCCCAGCGGAGTGCCATCGGGGGCGGAGAACGGCACGCCGCCCGCCCAGTCCGCCAGCAGAGGCGCGCTGCCGCCCCATGTCGCAGTGGCCGCGCTCGGCTGGCGATAGGTTGCAGCCGACTTGCCCTTCCACTGCGCGACCTCGGCGATGGCGGTGGGCGTTCCGTCCATATGCGCGGTGGTGATCAGGCGCCCGGCATCGTCGAACACCGCGAGCGAGATCGTCAGGTCGCGCTCGCTCGCCCAGGCGACACAGCCATCGCGAACCTCGGATGCGGCGGCATAGGTGAGCACCGTGCGGCTTTCCTGCGCGGCGGCGGGCATGCCGCACGGTCCAAGCAGCGCTGCCGCGATCGCTCCCGAAACTATCATGTGGCGCATTGCGTCCCCTTCCCTTCGAACCCGGCCCTAGCATGCGAAGTGGCGGGCGAAAGGCAAGCGCGCGCACGAAAAAGGGCCGCGGAGCGCAATGCCCCGCGGCCCTCTTCGTGTCTTGTCTTCCTGCAGTCAGCAGGAAGCGGACATTAGTCCTTGAGGAAGTCGGGCATGTGCGCGGGGCCATCATTGCCCCCGCCGCCATTGCCGCCGTCGCGATTGCCACCGCGACCACCGCGATTGCCGCGACGATCGCCGCCACGGTCACCGCGCGGACCGCGATCACCGCCGCCTTCGCGCTTTTCACGCGGCGGACGGGTGTCTTCCAGCTCTTCGCCGGTTTCCTGGTCGACGACGCGCATCGACAGGCGGACCTTGCCGCGGTTGTCGATCTCGAGGACCTTGACCTTCACTTCCTGGCCTTCGGAGACGACATCGGTCGGCTTCTCGACCCGCTCGTTCTTCATTTCGGAGACGTGGACGAGGCCGTCCTTGCCACCCATGAAGTTCACGAACGCACCGAAGTCGACGATGTTGACGACCTTGCCGTTGTAGATCTTGCCGACTTCGGCTTCCTCGACGATGCCTTCGATCCAGCGCTTCGCAGCTTCGATCTCGTCGGCATTGGAGGACGAGATCTTGATCACGCCTTCGTCGTCGATGTCGACCTTGGCGCCGGTTTCAGCGACGATCTCGCGGATCACCTTGCCGCCCGTGCCGATGACGTCGCGGATCTTCGACTTGTCGATCTGCATCGTCTCGATACGCGGAGCATGCTTGGACACGCCCGTACGTGCGGAGCCCAGCGCCTTGGTCATTTCACCCAGGATGTGCGCGCGGCCGGCCTTCGCCTGCTCGAGCGCCTTGGTCATGATTTCCTGCGTGATGCCGGCAACCTTGATGTCCATCTGGAGCGAGGTGATGCCGTTTTCCGAACCCGCGACCTTGAAGTCCATGTCGCCCAGGTGATCTTCGTCACCCAGAATGTCCGACAGGACGGCGAAATCGTCGCCTTCGAGGATCAGGCCCATCGCGATGCCGCTGACAGGACGCTCGATCGGAACGCCCGCGTCCATCATCGACAGACAGCCACCGCATACGGTCGCCATCGAGGACGAGCCGTTCGACTCGGTGATGTCGGACAGGACGCGGATCGTGTAAGGGAAGTCTTCATGGCTCGGCAGCACAGGGTGCAGCGCGCGCCATGCGAGCTTGCCGTGGCCGATCTCGCGACGGCCGGTGAAGCCGAAGCGACCCACTTCGCCGACCGAATAGGGCGGGAAGTTGTAGTGCAGCATAAAGTGATTGTACGAAAGGCCCTCGAGCCCGTCGATCATCTGCTCGGCATCCTTGGTGCCCAGCGTGGTGGTGCAGATCGCCTGCGTCTCACCGCGCGTGAACAGCGAGGAACCGTGCGTGCGGGGCAGCAGGCCCACGATCGCTTCGATCGGGCGAACCTCGTCGAGCTTGCGCCCGTCGATCCGCTGGCCGTCCTTGAGGATGGCGCCGCGAACGATCTCGCTTTCCAGCTTCTTGACCAGCTTGATCGCGGTCATCTTCTGCTGGCCGTCGAACTCTTCGCTCGAATAGTGCGCCTTCACCTTCTCGCGCGCTTCGTTGAGCGCGTCCGAACGGGCGGACTTGTCGGTCAGCTTGTAGGCCTTGGCGATGTCGTCGCCGATCATCTGCTTGATCGCCGACTTCATGTCCGAGTGATCGTCGCCGCTGGCGAGTTCCCACGGATCCTTGGCGGCCTGCTCGGCCAGGTCGATGATCGCACCGATGACCTTGCGGCATTCGTCATGCGCGAACATGACGGCGCCAAGCATTTCTTCCTCGGTCAGTTCCTTGGCTTCGGATTCGACCATCATCACCGCGTCGTTGGTCGCAGCGACGACCAGGTCGAGGCGGCCTTCGTCGTCCAGAGCGGCGCTCTGGGTCGGGTTCAGTTCGTATTCGCCATTGCGGAAGCCGACGCGTGCCGACGCGATCGGGCCCATGAAGGGCACGCCGCTGATGGTCAGCGCAGCCGAGGCCGCGATCATCGCGACGATATCCGGCTCGGTCTCGCCATCGAAGCTGAGGACCTGGCAGATAACGTTGATTTCGTTGTAGAAACCTTCGGGGAACAGCGGCCGCACGGGGCGGTCGATCAGGCGCGAAACCAGCGTTTCCTTTTCGGTCGGACGCGCTTCACGCTTGAAGAAGCCGCCCGGGATGCGCCCGGCGGCAGAGAACTTTTCCTGATAGTTGACGGTGAGCGGGAAGAAATCCTGCCCTTCCTTCACCTTCTTGGCGGCCGTCACGGCGCACAGCACCACGGTTTCGCCATAGGTGGCCAGCACGGCGCCGTCGGCCTGACGGGCAATGCGGCCGGTTTCCAGAGTGAGGGTCTTTCCGCCCCACTCCAGACTGACTGTTTTCGTATCGAACATTGATTATCCTTCTGACCCGCCAGCCTTATTGCACGGCGGGGCCTACTGCCGGGGATACCGTCCCGGTCCGGTGCGGGGCGCTTCATATGCCCCATTTGTCCGCGCCCTGCCGGATTGCAGGATCGCGAATAGACGAAGGGGCGGCCCATCCTGAGCCGCCCCTCCGAGAAAACTCTTATTTGCGAAGACCCAGCTTCTGGATCAGCGCGTTGTACCGCTCGACGTCTTTCTTCTTGAGATAGGCGAGCAGGTTGCGGCGCTTGTTGACCATCATCAGGAGACCACGACGACTGTGATTGTCCTTGTGGTTGTCCTTGAAGTGATCGGTCAGGTTGCGGATCCGTTCGGTCAGGATCGCGACCTGCACTTCGGGGCTGCCCGTGTCGTTGTTGCCCTGGGCGTTGTCCTTGATGATCTCTTGCTTGCGCTCGGCGGTTACCGACATTCATTCTACTCCGCGACATCGGGAAAGTTGAAACCCCGCACGATTTTCATCGTGCCGCCTTCGATCTCCACCAGCGCCACCGGGACGCTGCCCGATTTCGCGAAATAGAGCCCGTCAGCATGGGGCAATCCGGAAAGGACCCGGCCCTGGCGGGCCGCCTGCGCTTGCTCCGGATCGAGGGAAAGGGCCGGGATGTCGTCCAGCCCCGCCTCCAGCGGCAGGATGAGGTCGTGCAATGGCGCGCCGTTAGCGATTTCGTTCAGTTTGTCCAGCGAAATCGCCTGTTCTTCGGCGAACGGGCCTGCGCGCGTTCTCCTCAGATAGGTAACGTGACCGCGCGTTCCAAGGGCCAGCGCGATATCGCGTGCCAGAGAGCGGATATAGGTGCCCTTGCTGACCGTCGCCTCCAGCGTGACGCTTTCCGCCAGTTCGAGCGGCGCGGAAGGGTCGTAGGGGTCCGGGCGTCCGGTGGTGGTCTGGAAAGTGGATTCCAGATCCTCCCCGGCACGGGGAGGGGGACCATCCGCAGGATGGTGGAGGGGCGCCTTAGACGCACCTGCGTCGTCTACAGCCGAATCTGGCGAGGGTGCCCCTCCACCGTCTTCGACGGTCCCCCTCCCCGTTCCGGGGAGGAATTGCAGCGAGTGAACCGTCACCTTCCGCGCCTTCAATTCCACATCCTCCCCCGCCCTCGCGCGGTCGTAGGCGCGCTTGCCGTCCACCTTCAGCGCCGAATACGCAGGGGGCACCTGCTCGATCGGGCCGGTGAAATGGTCGAGCACGCCCGCCACGGCAGCCAGCGGCGGGAAGCGGTCGCTGCGCGCGATGACCTCGCCCTCGGTGTCGAGCGTGTCGGTCTCCTCGCCGAACTGGATGGTGAAGACATAGGTCTTGGTCGCATCGAGCATGCGGCCCGCCAGCTTGGTCGCCTCGCCCAGCGCGATCGGCAGCACACCCTCGGCCAGCGGGTCGAGCGTGCCGCCATGGCCGATCTTGGTCTTGGCATAGCCGCCTTCGCGCAAATTGCGCTTCACCGCCGCAACGCCTTGCGTCGAACCCATGCCGCGAGGCTTGTCGAGAATCAGCCAGCCAGAAGGCGGCACGGTCTTTTCATTCGTGGTCACGAAAGCCCGCCTAGCCAAACCGCGCCATATAGGCCAATTGCTTGGCGAGTATGAGCGAGCCTTTCGACCTTGTCGTCATCGGCGGCGGCATCAACGGCGCCGGAATCGCGCGCGACGCCGCAGGCCGCGGCCTGCGCGTCCTGCTGGTGGAAAAAGACGATCTCGCCCAGCACACCTCCAGCGCCAGCACCAAGCTGGTCCACGGCGGCCTGCGCTATCTCGAGCATTACGAATTCCGGCTGGTGCGCGAAAGCCTGCAGGAACGCGAGGTGCTGCTGCGCAACGCCCCGCACATAATCTGGCCGCTGCGCTTCGTCCTGCCGCATCATTCGGGCCTGCGCCCATCATGGCTGCTGCGCACCGGGCTGTTCCTCTACGACCATATCGGCGGTCGCAAGCTGCTGCCCGCGACCAGGGGCGTCGACCTGCGCAAGCCGCCCCATGCCAGCATCCTCAAGCCGACCCTCGAGAAAGGGTTCGAATATTCGGACTGCTGGGTCGAGGATTCGCGTCTCGTCGTGCTCAACGCGGTCGATGCGAAGGAGCGCGGCGCGGATATCCGCACGCGCACCGAATGCACCGGGCTGGTGCGCGAAGGCGACCTGTGGCGCGCAACCTTGCGCGACGCGGATGGCGAGACGCAGGTGACGGCATGCGCCGTGGTCAATGCTGCCGGGCCGTGGGTCGATGCGGTGCTCGGCCGCGCGCTGCCGGGCGAACGCCACGCGAACCTGCGGCTGGTCAAGGGCAGCCACCTGATCGTGCCGAAGCTGTGGGAGGGCGAGCATTGCTACATCTTCCAGAACGGCGACGGGCGCATCTGCTTCGCGATCCCTTACGAGCGGGACTTCACGCTGCTCGGGACGACGGACGAGGCCTTCGACGGCGATCCGGACCAGGTCGCGATCAGCGACGAGGAGGCGGCCTATATCTGCACCTCGGTCAACGAATACCTCGCCACCGAAGTGAAGCCGGGCGATGCGGTATCGAGCTATTCGGGCGTGCGCCCGCTGTACGAAGACGCGGCGGCGAAGGCTTCCGAAGTCACCCGCGACTACGTGTTCGAAGTCGACGACAAGGGGGGCGCGCCGATCCTCTCGGTCTTCGGCGGCAAGATCACGACCTTTCGCCGGCTGGCCGAACATGCGCTGGAAAAGCTCGATCCGGGCGGCGAGGCCTGGACGCGCGACGCACCGCTGCCCGGCGGAGAGATGCCGGTGGACGGGCACGCGAGGGTGGTTGCGGCCTGCGCCTGGACCGGCCTGCCCGAACCCGTCCTCGCCCGGCTCGTGCGCGCCTACGGCGTCCGCATTGCCGACATCATCGGAAGCGAGAGCGCGCCATCCGATCTCGGCCCCGAAATCGCGCCCGGCGTCTTCGAGGCAGAGCTGGCCTACCTGCGCGATGTCGAATTCGCCCGTAGCGGCGAGGATGTGCTGTGGCGGCGCAGCAAGCTGGGCCTCCATCTGGACGAAGCGGGACGCTCGGCCATCATGCGCTGGATGGAAAGCTAGCCCGCAACCCAGTCGGTGATCGACAGGAACCGGCCCATCATCCACTCGACCGGCGGGCCGATGGTGTTGGCGAGGATCCCGCTGTCGGGGAACATCCAGACCACCGCGATCAGCACGACGAACAGGATCATGCCGACCTGCTGCAGCCGGTTCCAGTGCACCGCGAGGCTGCGCGGCAGCAGCCCTTCGACGATATGCGAGCCGTCGAAAGGCGGAATCGGGAGAAGGTTGAAGAAGGCGAGGAAGACGTTGATCATGATGAAGAAGAACAGCGCGGTGGGCAGCTTCGCGATCTCGCCGTTGGCCCCCGCGACCTGCGGCAGGCCCGTCTCGCTCGCGATCAGGCCCGCCTCGGGCGGAAGCGCCAGCCCCAGCGCAACCGCTCCGATCAGCGCCAGCACGAGGTTGCTCAGCGGCCCGGCGGCCGCAACCGCCATCATGCCGTAGCGCGGGTTGTTCAGCCGGCGGCGCACGACAGGCACCGGCTTGGCCCAGCCGAAGATCGGCCCGCCCACCAGCGCAAGGAAACCAGGCACCAGCAGCGTGCCGACCGGATCGACATGCCTGATCGGATTGAGCGTCAGCCGTCCGCGATCGAACGCGGTGCTGTCACCCAGCGCGAGCGCGACCCAGCCATGCGCCACCTCGTGGCACACGATCGCGATGATCAGCGCGGGGATCAGCAGCGCGGCGAAGGTGAGCGTGTCGGTCATTGCGGCGTCTATGTGGGGTCGGCAAGGTCGGAAACGAAGTGTTTGCGACAGACCGCGACATAGCGTTCGTTGCCGCCGATCTCGGTCTGCGCCCCCGCGACCACCGGTTGTCCCGCCTCGTCGACGCGCTGGTTCATCGTCGCCTTGCGCCCGCAATGGCACACAGCCTTCATCTCGGTGAGCTTGTCGGCGATGCCCAGCAGCACCGCCGAGCCGGGAAACAGCTCGCCTCTGAAATCGGTCCGCAAGCCGTAGCAGATCACCGGAATATCGTGCCGGTCGGTCAGCCGTGCGAGCTGCCACACTTGGTCGCGCGTGAGGAACTGCGCCTCGTCCACCAGCACGCAGGCGAGCGGCGATGCTCCCTCCCCGTCCCCTGCATCCCGGCCCGCGCGCTCTTCGAGGACCCGCGCGGCGATATCGGTATCGGTCCCGAAGCGGTGCGCATCGCTGGTCAGCCCGATGCGGCTGTTGATCGCGCCGAAGGCCGGGCGATTGTCGACCGCCGCCGTCCACAGCGACACGTCCATGCCGCGCTCGCGATAATTGAACGCGGTCTGGAGCAGCAGCGCGCTCTTGCCCGCATTCATGCTCGCAAAATAGAAATAGAGCTTGGCCATCGGCCCGCCTCTATGCCGGGGAGCGCGCGCCTGTCCAAAGATAAAGCGTCGAAGGACAAAGCGCGCAAAAGTTAAGCCCCGCGACAGGCTGGTGCCGCAATGCTAGCCCGGTTAGCGAGGAGCAATATTGAAGGGGAAGAACATGGCAAGCGCCACGCAGGCACCCGAGCAGAAGGGTTTTCTGGGCTGGGTCGAGAGGACCGGCAACCGATTGCCCGATCCGGTCTTCATCTTCTTCTACCTGATCATCGCGCTGGTGATCATCTCGGTGATCTGCGCGCTGGCCGGCGTGTCCGCGCTGCACCCGACCGAAGTCGACGAGGCGAGCGGAGCGCCCAGCGTGATCGAGGCGGTGAGCCTGCTGAGCGCGGAGAATATCCAGCGCCTGTGGGTCCTGATGCCCGAGACGTTCACCCACTTCCACCCGCTCGGCTACGTGCTCGTGGTGATGCTGGGCGCAGGTGTGGCCGAACGCTCAGGCTTCTTCGCGGCGGGCATGTCCAAGGCGGTAAAGGCCGCGCCCAAATCGCTGCTGACGCCGGTGGTCGCGCTCGTCGCGATGCTCGGCAACCATGCCGCCGATGCGGGTTACGTGGTGCTGATTCCGCTTGCGGGGATCCTCTTCGCCGCCGCCGGACGCCATCCGCTGGCGGGTATCGCGGCGGCTTTCGCAGGCGTTTCGGGCGGCTTTTCCGCCAATATCTCGCCCGGCCAGCTCGACGCGCTGCTGTTCGGCATTACCGAGGAAGCGGTGGGCGCGAGCATGCTCGCCCCCAGCTGGACCGCCAATATCGCGGGCAACTGGTACTTCATCAGCGTGATGACGTTCCTCTACCTGCCGATCATCTGGTTCGTGACCGATAAGATCATCGAGCCGCGACTGGGCCGGTGGACCGGCGGCGCGTCCGCCGGTGCGGCCAACGACGACACCAGCCCCGACCCGAGCGAGCACGACGGTGCCCGAGCCTCCAAGGGCTTGCGCCATGCAGGCATCGCCGCGCTGCTGGTGATCGCGCTATGGGCCGCGATGGTCTTTGCGCCCGGCACGCCGCTGATCGACGAGGCGGCCTGCGTGGCGGACGACGGCTCGCGCCTTGCCGACTGCTCGATCCATACCGAACTCGGGCCGCTCTACAGCTCGCTCGTCGCGGCGTTCTTCATCCTCTTCCTCGCCACCGGCTGGGCCTATGGCCGCGCCGCTGGGACGATTCAGAACCACCGCGACCTCGTGAACATGATGGCCGAATCGATGAAGGACATGGGATATTACCTCGTCCTCGCCTTCGCCGCCGCGCATTTCGTGGCGATGTTCAACTGGTCCAATCTCGGCCTGATTTCGGCGGTGCATGGCGCGGGCGCGATCGAGTCGACCGGCCTGCCGCTGCCCGCAGTGATCGGGCTGATGGTGCTCTTCACCGGGCTGCTCAACCTCTTCGTCGGCTCGGCCAGCGCCAAGTGGGCGCTGCTCGCGCCGATCCTCGTGCCGATGCTGATGCTGCTCGGGATCAGCCCCGAAGGCGCCACGGCGGCCTATCGCGTGGGCGACAGCGCGACCAACATCATCACCCCGCTGATGGTCTATTTCCCGCTGATCCTGGTGTTCGCGCAGCGCTGGCAGCCCGATTTCGGGCTCGGCAGCCTGACCGCGATGATGCTGCCCTATTCGATCTGGCTGCTGGTCTTCGGTACCGCGCTGATCGTGGGGTGGTTCTACCTCGGCATCCCGCTCGGCCCGGATGCGCCGGTGGGCTATGCCATGCCCGACATGGCCGCACCGGCAGGAGCGGAGACGCCCGCCGCCACGCCGTCGAGCGAGGCGGTGGCGAACCCGCAATAGGCGCTACTCTTCCTCATCCCCATCGAGGTCGCGCGCAACCTTGGGGTCGTTGAGGAGGCGTTCGATCCGGTCGGCTTCCTCGAAGCTCTCGTCGGGGCGGAACTGCAGCCTGGGCGCGAATTTGAGGCCGAGCCGCTTGGCGACCTCGCGCTGGAAGAACGCGGTGTTGGTGCGCAGCGCCTTGATCACGGCGTCCTCATCTTCGCCCAGCAGCGGCTTCACGTAGACGCTGGCGTGCTTGAGGTCGGGCGTCATCTTCACCTCGGTCACGCTGACCGAATGCGCGCTGAGCGTTTCGTCGTGCACTTCGCCCCGGGTGAGCAGTTCGGACAGGATATGCCGCACCCGCTCGCCCACCTTGAGGACGCGGACCGAGTGCTGTTCGGCGGAAAATTGCTGTTTGGCCATATCGTCCAGAGATAGGGGCACGTTGCAGCCCGCTCAATCCCCCGGCGCGCGACAATGCCGTTTGCGGTGCTAGCTGTCCGTCGGCGGGGGTGTCGGGATCGCGGTCGAGGTCGCGCGGGCGAGCAGGCGGCCTTCGGAGTCGAAAAGCTCGCCTTCGAGGAACGCCACCTTGCGCCCCGCCTTCACCACGCGGCCCTTGGCGGTGATCCGCTCGAGCGAGACCATCCGCACGAAGCTGAGGTTCATATCGAGATTGAGCGGCAGCGCTTCGTTATCGGTGCTGGCGAGCAATGCGGCGCCCATCACCTCGTCCAGAAACCCCGCGATCAGCCCGCCCTGCACCGCCCCTCTGGGCGAGGCGAAGCTGGGCGGCGGATCATAGGTGAAAGTGACCTCGCCCTTTGCCGAGTCCCAGCTCTGGAACTGCGACCCCATCAGCTCCGCCGAGGGCGAGCGCTGGGTTTTGAAGAGCTGGGTCATTGGCTTTTGATCAGGGACCAAAAATCAACGTGGCTGCGAGAGCAAGAGCGATCAGAAAGACAAACACAAGCCCTACGACGCCAATCACACCGCCCACTCGGCTTGTCATACTGACCTTGTAGCTCATACTTCTCTCCTCTGGCCGGAAGTACCACTTCCGGCCAAACCCCACTTACAGCGTCCGTTCACGCTCCTCGACTTCGAAGACTTCGAGCTGGTCGCCTGCCTTGATGTCGTTCGTGTCTTCCAGCACCACGCCGCATTCGAGGCCTGCGCGCACTTCGTCGACGTCGTCCTTGAAGCGCCGCAGCGAGGCGATGGTGGTGGACGAGACGATGACGTCGTCGCGGGTGAGGCGGGCGTGGAGACCCTTGCGGATCGCGCCTTCCTCCACCAGCAGGCCCGCCGCCTTGTCCTTCTTGCCGGACTTGAAGACTTCCTTGACCGCGGCACGGCCGACGACGTTCTCGATCCGCTCGGGGCCAAGCTCGCCCGCCATCTCCTTCGCGATCTCCTCGGTCAGGTGGTAGATGACGTCGTAATACATCATCCGCACGCCTTCGCGTTCGATCTGCTGGCGCGCCTTGGCATTGGGACGCACGTTGAAGCCGATGATCGGCGCGTTGCCGGCAGCCGCCAGCGTCACGTCGTTCTCGGTAATCGCGCCCACGCCCGAATGCAGGATGCGGACCTTGATGAGGTCGTTCGAAAGGTTGGTGAGCGCGGTCTTGATCGCCTCGACCGAGCCCTGAACGTCCGCGCGGACCAGCAGCGGGAATTCGACCGCCTTGTTGGCCAGGCTGGAGAACATCGCATCGAAGTTCGTCGGGGCGAGCGCGGTACGCGCCTCGTTCGCCTTGTCCTGACGATATTCGGCGACTTCGCGCGCACGCTGCTCGTTCTCGACCACGGCGAGCTGGTCGCCCGCGTTCGGCACCCCGCCGAGGCCGAGGACCTCGACCGGCATCGAAGGCCCGGCTTCCTTGATCTGCTTGCCCTGGTCGTCGACGATCGCGCGGACGCGGCCGCTCATCGTCCCGGCAACCAGCGCATCGCCCTTCTTGAGCGTGCCGCGCGTCACCAGCACCTGCGCGACGGGGCCTCGGCCCTTGTCGAGCTGCGCCTCGATCACCGTGGCTTCCGCCGCGCGATCTGGGTTGGCCTTGAGCTCCATCAGTTCGGCCTGGAGCGCGATCTTGTCGAGCAGGTCGTCGAGCCCGGTGCCCTTGAGCGCGGAGATTTCCACGTCCTGCACGTCGCCCGACATCGCCTCGACGATGACTTCCTGTTCCAGCAGGCGCTCGCGCACCTTCTGGGGGTTGGCCTCCTCTTTATCCATCTTGTTGATGGCGACGATGATCGGCGTGCCCGCAGCCTTGGCGTGGCCGATCGCCTCGATCGTCTGCGGCATGATGCCGTCGTCGGCGGCGACCACCAGCACGACGATATCGGTCACGTTGGCACCGCGCGCGCGCATTTCGGTAAAGGCGGCGTGGCCCGGCGTGTCGAGGAAGGTGATCTTGCTGCCGTCCTTCGTCTTCACCTGGTAGCTGCCGATATGCTGGGTGATGCCGCCCGCTTCACCGCGAGTCACATTGGTGCCGCGCAGCGCATCGAGCAGGCTGGTCTTGCCGTGGTCGACATGGCCCATGATCGTGACGACCGGAGGACGCGGCTGCAGCGTCTCTTCCGGATCGACGTCTTCCTCGGCCTTGATGTCGATATCGGCTTCGGAAACCTTCTGGATGTTGTGGCCGAACTGCTCGACCAGCAGTTCCGCGGTGTCCTGGTCGATCGTCTGGTTGACGGTGACCGCCATCCCGAGGCTGAACAGTTCCTTCACCAGGTCCGCGCCCTTTTCGGCCATGCGGTTGGCGAGTTCCTGCACGGTGATCGCCTCGGGGACGATCACGTCGCGGACCTGCTTCTCGCGCGGCTTGGACGAGCCGCCGCCCTGCATGCGGCGTTCCTTCTCGCGCGCACGCTTCAAGGCGGCGAGGCTGCGGGCGCGGCGGCCCTCGTCCTCGTTGAGCGCCTTGGTGACGGTCAGCTTGCCCGAGCGACGCTTGTCGACGCGCTCGGCGCTCTTCGAAGGCTTGTCTTCCTTCTTGGCCTTTTTCTCGGGCTTCTTGGGTTCGGGCCGCTGGACCGGCGTGAACTTGCGCGCGGCCGGGCGGGCGGCCTTGCCGCCGTCGCTCTGGTCTGCTGCAGGCTCTTCGGCGGGCGCCTGCGTTTCGGCCTCGGCTTCGGCTGCTACCGGATTCCTGGCCTCTTCCTCGGCCTGCTTGGCAGCTTCTTCCCTGGCCTTGGCGTTCTCCTCGGCGCGCTTCTTCTCTTCCTCGGCCGCCTTCCTGGCCTGCTCGTCCTCGCGCTTGCGCGATTCCTCGGCCTGGCGAAGCCGGTCTTCCTCGGCCTCGCGCTGAAGACGCGCGACCCGTTCCTGCGGAGTTTCCCCGGCGGGCGCGGGCTTCTTGGGCGCGGGCTTCTTCGCGGCCGGCGCAGGCGCTGGCGCAGGTGCCGGTGCAGGCGTCGGGGCCGGAGCCGGAGCCTTGGCCTCCTCGGCTTCGGGCGCAGGCGCGGGCGCGGATTCGCCGGGCTTCAGGATCTTGCGACGACGCTTCACCTCGACCGCGACCTTGTTGGTGCGGCCGTGGCTGAAGGTCTGCTTGACCTCGCCCGATTCCACGCTCCGCTTGAGGCCAAGCGGTTTACGGGTCCGGGTGTTGTTTTCGTCGTCGCTCATAAAACTCGTTTCTTCCTTCGGTCACATCGTCGCGAAAAGAGAGGCCGCCGTCTAGGTGGCCCCGTCCTCGCTCGCGTCTTCGCGGGTCCCCGCAGACGCATTCCTATAATGCAGCAGGCGCGTCAGGGCCTGGTCGACCCGCTTCGCCGCCGCTTCGTCGGCGAGCGCCAGATGGACAACATTGTCGCGGCCCAATGCCACAGACAGCGCCTCACGGTCCAGTGGCAAGCGCGTTCCGCCCTCGCCGCTGCCTTCGCGATCCATCCCGACGCGCCACGCCTGGTCCAGCTTGGACGCCCCGCCCTCGCTCGCATCGGCGGCGTGGTAGAGCGCGGCGAGCACGCCGCCACGCGCATGCTCGGCAATCCGTTCGGACCCCAAGATAAGGTGTCCGCTGCGCATTTCGAGGCCCAGCCGGTCGGTGAGCGTGCGCAGCAACCCCGCATCGATCTGCGCGGGCAGGTCGTCGGGCACCTGCGGCGGGGCGGATTTGAAGGCGCGCGCAAGCGCTCCCTTCAGCTTGCCCTTGGCGATCGATTCCTCGAGCTCGGCACGCGAAACGCCCAGCCATGCACCGCGGCCCGGCGCACGCGCGCGCGGATCGGGCAGCACGATGGATGTCCCGTCCGGCCCCGCCGGAGAGATGGCGAGCCGGATCAGCTCGGCCCGCTCACCATGGCGTCCGGTCAGGATGCACTTGCGCTCCGGCGATGTCTCGCCGGGGCGCGTGCGCTCGATTGTCGGCGTCAGGCTCTCATTGTTCGGAGTCCGCATCGGCGGCCTCCTGTTCGGTTGGCGCATCGGCTTGTGCCGGGGCGCTTTCCTCCGCCTTCTCGGGTGCGGACGTATCCTCTTCATCTTCGAACCAGTGCGCGCGAGCAGCCATGATGATCTCGTTGCCCTGCTCTTCGGTCAGGCCGTATTCGCCCAGCACGCCGCCCTTGTCCTGCTCGCGCTGCGGACGGCGCATCGGCGGGCCGTCGGCATTGTTGTTGCGACGGCGCGGCGCCTCGCGCTTCTTGGCGATCAGTTCGTCGGTGGCGAGATCGGCCAGATCGTCGAGCGTCTTGATCCCCGCCTTGCCCAGCGTGACCAGCATGGCTTCGGTCAGGACCGGCAGTTCGGCCAGATCGTCTTCCACGCCCAGTTCACGGCGCGCCTCGCGGTGCGCGGCTTCCTGCCGCTCGAGCGCTTCGTTGGCGCGGCTCTGCAGTTCCTCGGCCAGTTCCTCGTCGAAGCCTTCGATCATCGCCAGCTCGTCGAGCTGGACGTAGGCGACCTCTTCCAGCTCGGCGAAGCCTTCGGCGACGAGCAGCTGCGAGAGCGTTTCGTCGACGTCCAGCTCTTCCTCGAACATCTTGGAGCGAGCAGCGAATTCCTTGCTCTGCTTTTCCGAGGCTTCTTCCTCGGTCATGATGTCGATCTGGTTGCCGGTCAGCTGGCTGGCGAGGCGCACGTTCTGGCCGCGGCGACCGATGGCCAGCGACAGCTGGTCTTCGGGCACGACCACCTCGATGCGGCTTTCGTCTTCGTCGAGCACGACGCGGCTGACGGTGGCGGGCTGGAGCGCGTTGACGATGAAGGTCGCCTGATCCTCGCTCCAGGGAATGATGTCGATCTTCTCGCCCTGCAGTTCCTGCACGACGGCCTGGACGCGGCTGCCCTTCATGCCGACGCAGGCGCCGACGGGATCGATGCTCGAGTCATGCGAGATGACGCCGATCTTGGCGCGGCTGCCCGGGTCGCGGGCGGCGGCCTTGATCTCGATGATGCCGTCGTAGATTTCGGGCACTTCCTGCGCGAACAGCTTGCGCATGAAATCGGGATGCGCGCGGGTCAGGAAGATCTGCGGGCCGCGGTTGTTGCGCTCGACCTTGCTGATCAGCGCGCGGATGCGCTCACCCGTACGGGCGGCCTCGCGCGGGATCTGCTGGTCGCGGCGAATGACGCCCTCGGCCCGGCCGAGATTGACGATCACGTGGCCGAATTCGACCGACTTGATGACGCCGGTGATGATCTCGCCCGCGCGGTCCTTGAATTCCTCGAACTGGCGCTCGCGCTCGGCATCGCGGACCTTCTGGAAGATCACCTGCTTGGCCGACTGCGCATCGATGCGGCCCAGATCGACCGGCGGCAGCGGATCGACGATGAAGTCGCCCAGCGATGCGCCGTCCTGCAGCTTCTGCGCCTGTTCGAGGTTTACCTGCTTGAAGTAGTCCTCGACCTCTTCGACCACCTCGACGACACGCCACAGGCGCAGGTCGCCCGTCTGCGGGTCGAGCTTCGCACGAATGTCGTTCTCCGCACCGTAGCGGTTGCGGGCGGATTTCTGGATCGCCTCTTCCATCGCTTCGATCACGATCGACTTGTCGATCATCTTTTCCGAAGCGACCGAGTTCGCGATCGCGAGGAGCTCCGCACGGTTTGCGGAAATGGCAGTGGCCATCAGTCGTCAGCCTTTTCTTGTTGGTCTTCTTGTACTTCCTCGGCACCCGTGGTGTCGAGCGGTCTGGTCGCGGCGATCAGCTCGTCGGTGAGGACGAGCTGCGCTGCATGGATCTGTTCGCGCGGGAGTTCGACATCGCCCGCCTTGCGGTCGGTGATGGTGACCATGTCACCCTCAATGCCTTTCAGGCTCCCACGATAATTGCGCTGACCCTCGTAACCCTTGGCCATCGAAATCTTCGCCTCGTGCCCCGCCCAGTCGGCAAAATCCTTGTCGCGGGTCAGCGGGCGGTCGATGCCGGGCGAGCTGACTTCGAGGTGGTAGGCCCCTTCGATCAGCACGTCGCCCTGTTCTTCCAGCGCGTCGATCTTCGCAGAGACAGCTCGGCTCAGCGCGGCGCATTGCTCGATCACCAGCTGCCCGGTCGCCGGGTCTTCGGCCATGATCTGGAGCGCCTGCGTGCCGTCGCCGGCTTCGGACGGCATCATCTTCACGCGCACGAGATCGAATCCCAGGGCCTGTGCCTCGGGTTCGATGATCTGTGTCAGTCGCGCGATATCCGCCATAAGTCTCCGCTTTTCCTGTCCGATTGCCATGACCATGCCGCTTGGTGCCGGTGCCTTGCGGCCCGGCCCAACATGGTGCCAGCGATGTCGGGATGACGCCTAGTTAGATGCGGTCGGCGAAAAATGCAACGCTATTTGCCCTTATTACCCGGTCACGTGTTGCGCGGCTTGAACCACGGCTCTTCGCTGCGCTCGATTGCGAGGGCGCCCGCGAAGGGCCGGCAAAGCCGGTAAGCCTCCTGCGGAGTGCCGCCCAGCCACGTGGCCCAGGCTTCGCGCGGCAGGACGACCGGCATGCGGTTGTGGACCGGCGCCACCTGATCGCTGGCCTCGGTCATGATCATGCTGAACGCTTCGCCCCACTCGTCGGTCTGCCGCCCGATTCCCGCGGTGGCGAACAGCGGCGCATCGGGCATCGCAAACCACGTGCGCGTCATCGCTCCCCTTTGACCCTCCGCCTCGGCGAAGCGGGTGACCGGGATCAGGCACCGCCGCTGCTCGAAACTGGCGCGCCAGAAGACATTCTTGAGCGTGTCGGTCCGGGTGTTGTTGACCGGCTTGGGCTTCAATGGCCGACCCCTGGCGCCGGTCCGATGGAGCGGGAAGCCCCAGACCATCGGTCTCACCCGTCCCTCTGCAACCACCGGCGCGGCATATCCAGGAAACACTTCTTCCGCGGTGTTCGCGCCGAAATCCCGTGCGATGGCATCGAAGAAATCCGCGATTTCTGTCTGCGAGCTGCGAATATTGTAAAGATTGCACATTGATCGACGGCGTCAGCGCGCGCCAGGATAGGTCCGCAAGCTGCCGAAATAACGCAAGAGCGCCGCGTGCAGCAGCGTGTCTTCCGCCGCGCCGCCAAGTTCGATCGGGTCTGCCGTGTCGTCGGTCGGCCGGTGGTAATCCTCGCCCATGAACGACTCGAAGGCCTCCTTGTCGGCCAGGGCGCTGCCGACCAGCACGGTGGGCACGCCCTCGCGCAGGAAGACCCAGCCGTCCTGCCGGCGCAGGAACTGGTCCTGGAAATCGGATGCGACAACTTCGCGCCCCCGGATGCGCGCCACTTCCGAAATGCCGTAGTCGAGCGGGGTTTCCCCTGCCCCCAGAACGACCACCGGCGTGCCGCGCGGGGCGATGGCCACCGTATCGAGATTGAAGCCCGCCACGATCGTGGGCAGCGGCACCACGGGATCGGCCGCGAAGGCTTCGGCGCCCAGCAGCCCCAGTTCCTCGGCGCTGGTCGCGAGCACGATCAGATCGCGATCGAGCGGACCTTCGGCGAGGGCCAGCCGCACCGATTCCAGCATCACCGCGATCCCGCTCGCATTGTCGACCGCGCCGTTGCACAGCCGGTCGGGCGAATCCGGCGATGCGCAGGCCTCGCCCAGATGGTCCCAATGCGCGAGGATGAGCACCGCGCCCGCATCGTCCACCGTGCCGCGCGCGCGGCCGACGATGTTCGCGGTTTCGATCCGTTCGGTCTGCTGCCGTATCGCCGCGTCAAGAATGGTGTCGTAGGAAATGACGCCGAGCCCGTCCGGGCTGCGATCCGCATTCGCACCGATCCGCGCCATCAGCCGCGTGCTGTCCTCGGGGGACAGGAGAAGATAGGCCGCCCCGCTCCGGTCGCTTTCGAGGTGCCAGCGCCCGCGCGCGAACAGGCCCTTCGTCCGCTCGAACTCGGTCGCGTCGGCGGTGGTGATGACGACCGCCTTCGCATTCGCCCCGTCGACCTGCGCGCGATGGCGCGGCAGGTCGCTCGCGGAGAGGACCAGCGCGCGGTTGGCCATCGAATTGGGGGCGAGCGCTTCCAGTTCGGGATCGATGCCGACCAGCGGAAGGTCGGCGAGATCGACCTGCGCGAACCCCTCGTGCGCCGCGACCACGCCTTCGCCGAGCGTGGTCGAACGCTCGCCGCGCGTCACCTGCACGCTCGCACCCTCGGGCGTTCGCCGGACGAGCGTGAAGTCCTGCGTCCAGTCGCCTTCGCCCACCGCCGGCTCCAGCCCGATCGCGGCGAAGCGATCGATCAGCCAGCCTTGCGTCTTCTCGCCGCCGGGGGCGCCGGGCTTGCGGCCTGCGAAACTGTCGTCCGACAATTGCGTGATATCGCGCGCGAGAGTCGCCTCGACCTCGTCGAGCGAGGGGCCGCGCGCGACGGGCGGCGGCGCAGTGACGCACCCGCCCAGCAGCAGCAGTGCCGAAAGTCCCGCCAGAGCGGATCGCGTGATCGCCCCTGCCTGCATGGTCCTATTCGGCGGTCCAGCCGCCATCGACGCTCCAGTTGGCGCCGTTCACATTGCCCATCGAATCGCGGCAGAGGAACACCGCCATCTCGCCGATATCCTCGGGCTGGACGAACTTCTTGGTCGGCTGCCTGGCGAGCAGGACCTGGTCGATCACTTCCTCCCGGCTCATCCCGCGCGCCTTCATCGTGTCGGGGATCTGGTTCTCGACCAGCGGCGTCCAGACATAGCCGGGGCTGATGCAGTTCGCGGTTACGCCGCAGTCGGCCAGTTCCAGCGCCACCGTCTTGGTCAGGCCCGCGATCCCGTGCTTCGCCGCCACGTAGGCGGCCTTGTAAGGCGAGGCGACCAGCGAGTGCGCGCTGGCGGTGTTGATGATCCGGCCCCAGCCGCGCTGCTTCATGTGCGGCACCGCCAGCCGGATCGTGTGGAACGCGGCCGAAAGATTGAGCGCGATGATCTGATCCCACTTTTCGGGCGGGAATTCGTCGACCGGGCTGACATGCTGCATCCCGGCATTGTTGACAAGGATGTCGATCCCGCCCGCATCCTTCATCATGGATTCGATCGCGGCGACATCGGTCAGGTCGCTGTCCGAATATTCCGCGCCGCCCAGTTCATCGCACAGCCCTGCGATCTCGTCCGCGTCGCCGAAGCCGTTGAGCACGATTGTCGCGCCCTCGGCATGCAGCGCGCGCGCCACCGCCAGGCCGATGCCCGAAGTGGAGCCGGTCACAAGTGCCTTCTTGCCGTCGAGGAACATCGCTAGCCTTTCGCGTATTAAGCTTGCCGTGTGGAGCCAATTGCTGCCTTCTGCGTCTGGTTCCGTGCGAATGCGCGCAACGCAAGGCTTTTCCAAGCGTGCGATGCGCGGGGGATACATCAAGGGGACAGGCACGCCATGCGGCTCAATCCATTCGACACCGACAATATCGACGTGCGTTCATCCAGCGGCGGCCGCTTTCCGGGCGGCGGCGCGGGGCAGCTCGGCTGCGGCACGATCATCATTGCGGGCATCGTCTCGCTGCTCTTCGGGACCGATCTCGGCCAGACGATCGCGGTGTTCGACTCGGTCGGCGATGCCACAGGTGGGCAGGCGCAGGGCAACGGCCAGGCGGTCAGCACCGACGAGCAGGCGATCTGCACCTCCAGCCAGTATGCGCGCGAGGCGTGCAGCGCGCTCGATTCGCTCAACACCACGTGGGAGCCGGTCTTCCAGCAGGCGGGGATCGCTTTCGCGCCGCCTTCGCTCGACCTCTTCGAAGGTTCGGTGACGACGCGCGGCTGCGGCAGCGCGACCTCGGCGGTCGGCCCGTTCTACTGCCCTGCCGATCAGGACATCTACATCGATACGAGCTTCTACGACACGCTGGAGCGTCAGCTCGGCGCAGGCGGCGATTTCGCGCGGCTCTACGTCGTGGCGCACGAATACGGGCACCATATCCAGAACCTCACCGGTCTTGCCGGGCAGGTCAGCAGCGCGCAGCAGCAGAGCCCGCAAAACGCCAACCGGCTGCAGGTCCGGATGGAACTGCAGGCCGATTGCTACGCCGGCGTGTGGGCGGGCAAGAACCGCAACCTGATCGAACAGGGCGATTTCGAGGAAGGCATGCGCGCCGCCGCCGCAATCGGGGACGATGCCATTTCGGAACGCATGGGCGGCAGGGCCTCGCCCGAGAACTTCACCCACGGTACCAGCGAACAGCGCATGGAAGCATTGCGGCTCGGCATGAGAAGCGGCGATGATACGGTATGCGATCGCTACTTCGCGCCTGAGTCGTTTTGAGGCGAGTCGTTCCAGGGCGCGATCCGAACCGGGGGGCAGGACCAGCACGCGATGGACTTCATCCGAAACCTCTTCACGCTGTTCCAGCGCCTGCAGGACATCGTCCGCGACGGGCAGAAACGCGGTGACCTTCCCGGGATGGTGATGTCGCTGATGCGCGAAGTGCGCGGCGGCAACGGGGACGAGGACGGCCAGGGCGACGGCCCTGCGGTCTACCAGGGCAAGCGCGCGCAGGCAGACCAGGCCACGCCCGAAGCCGCATCGCGCGCCACCGCCCGCAACAAGGCAGCGCGCCATACCGGCCTGCCCGAGCCCGCAGTCTATCGCAGCCCCGACGGGGGCGACAGCCTGCGCGATATCGAGACCGCGCGGGCCCCGGCGCGCAATGCGGACGAGATGGACGATCGCTTCCCGCAGCCCGCCGCGGCACCGCTCATCCGCGAGCAATACGACTACGAGCCCGCCTCCGCCGATCCGGACCTGGCGGCGGAACCCGCGTTCGAGCCCGCGATGGCCGAGGTCGGCGACCGGGACGGGCCCGCCATCTCGTGGGACGACGACGAGGAGGACGTGCAGGCGAGCGAGCCCGCACCCGCCCCGGTTCGCGAACCTGTGGCGGCGCAGGTTGAGGCCGAGGCAGAGGCCGAACCGCCCCCGCCACCTGCAACCCGCGACGGGGGTGGCGATCCGGCCAGAAAGGACGACGACTGGTTCGACCTCGACGACTGGCAGGACACCGCGCTGAAAGTCGCAGGCGTCGGAGCGGCCGCCGCAGGCACGGCGGCAGGCGCGATGGCGATCAGGAACCACTTTTTCGATGGCGAGGAAGAGCGGGACAAGGAAGCCGAGAGCAGGCCCGCCCTGCCGCTGGGCGGCGGGGACGAACCGACTGCCGAGCGTGGCGATGGCCCGGACGACAAGGTGCACGACGACAGGGCGCGCGACGATAAGGAAGATGATGGCAACCGCGAATGGATTGCCGCTGCCGCCGTTGCCGCGCCCGCGGTCGCCTCGGTGCTTCCCAAGGCCCCCGATGCCGTAAGCCGCGACGAGCCAGAAGAGCAGGAGCGTGACGCGGCCCCCGCCGGCAGGAGCGTGTCTGCCACGGACGACAGCCCGAGCCGTCCGCAAAACCGGCCTCACCCGGTCGAGATCATCCCGGGCGATCCGCGCAATCCCAGCACCCAGCCCGCATCGCAATCGCTCGCCAGCCCCGGCATCCGCCTCTACGGCGCGATGGACGCGAGCATGTATGCCGAATTCAGCGAGATGCTGGCCGAACAGGCGCCCGGCGGGCCGATCGTGATCGCGCTGACCACGATGGAAGGCGACCCGGACATCGCGCGCAGCATGGCCGACGACATCCGCCTGCTGCGCGATCGCGGGCGGCGCGAGCTCATCTTCCTCGGCAAGACGGCGATCTATGGGGCGGGCGCGCTGTTCATGGCCGCCTTCCCGGTCAGCCACCGCTATCTCACACGTGCGACCAAGCTGATGGTGACCGAGAACAAGCGCGCCCAGCCGCTCGAACTCCCGGGCGGATCGCTGCGCCGCGTCGCCAGCCAGCTCGAACATGCCCGGCGCGAAATCGAGCGCGAGATCGAGCAGGAGGATGAGGATTACCGCGCCATCTCCGACGGCTCCAACGTCAGCGTGCAGGAACTGCGCGAGAAGGCGCCGAACGACTGGTACATCACCGCCAGCGAGGCGAAGGCGATGGGCCTGATCGCCGAGGTCGTCTAGCCGGCCCTAAAGAAAATCTGCCCGCGCAGCGTGTTTGAATCGGCGGCGGCGCCCCCATCTTGGGTTGCATGACCAAACTCTCCCTGCTCGACCTCGCCCATATCAAGGAAGGCGGCGACGTGCGCGATGCGCTCGCCAATGCCGCCGACATCGCACGTCACGCCGAAGCGCTCGGTTTCGAGCGCTACTGGTGCGCCGAGCACCACGGAATGGCGGGCATCGCCAGCGCCGCCACCAGCGTCCTGATCGGCCATGTCGCAGCCGCGACGCAGACGATCCGCGTCGGCGCGGGCGGGATCATGCTGCCCAACCATTCGCCGTTGGTGATCGCCGAGCAGTTCGGCACGCTCGACGCGCTCTTCCCGGGGCGCATCGACCTGGGGCTGGGCCGCGCGCCGGGCAGCGACCAGCGGGTCGCCGCCGCGCTGCGCCGCAATCTGGACACCGACGCCAACGCCTTCCCGCGCGACGTCGTCGAACTACAGAGCTATTTCGCGGACGATGGGCGCACGGGCATCGTCGCCACGCCGGGCGCGGGCGCAAATGTGCAGCTCTACATCCTCGGATCGAGCCTGTTCGGCGCGCAGGTCGCGGCCATGCTCGGCCTGCCCTACGCCTTCGCCAGCCATTTCGCGCCGCAGGCGCTCGACGATGCGCTGAAGATCTACCGCGACCGGTTCGAGCCTTCGGACGTACTGAGCGAACCCTATGCCATCTGCGGCTACAACGTGTTCGCCGCCGATAGCGAGGACGAGGCGCAGCTGCTCGCGACGTCGATGCAGCAGAGCTTCGTGCGGCTGCGCACCGGCCAGCCGGGCAAGCTGCCGCCCCCGGTCGAAGGCTATCGCGAAAGCCTGCCGCCGCAGGCCTCGGCGATGCTCGACGGCGTATTGTCCGCCACCGCGATCGGCACGCCTTCGCAGGTGCGCGAACAGATGAACGCCTTCGTGGAGCGTACGCAGGCCGACGAGCTGATCATCGCCGGGTCCATCTACGACCACGAGGCGCGCAAGCGCAGCCTGACGCTGGCGGCACAAGCCTTCGCGGGCGAGCACGCCGCGGCCTGACGGGCTGCGGATCGCGGGCGCGCAAGAAGGCGACGCGCCCCTTGGGGAAGGGCCCGCCGCCTTCGCTGTCGCAGCGTGCGGTCCGGTCGGGGGACTAGTCGCGCGTGCGCAGTTCCTTCATCGCTAGCTCCAGTGCGCGCATCGCCTCCGTCCGCTCTCTGGCGGACAGGTCGCGGTCGCGCTGGATCGCCCGGCGCGCCTCGTCCATCGCGCTCCTCGCGCTGGCCATCGCGGCGCCCTGGCATACCATCATCACGGTGCTGCCATCGGCGGAGGTGCGTTCCTGGACGAGCTCGCCGCTGCCGTCGCATTCGAAGCTGATCCGCGACATCTGAGCGGCCGCCTCGGCCATGGCGCGCTGGATGTCCCGCTGGAATTCGCTGCCCTCGCCCATCTCGCGCTGCATCTCCAGAAGCTCCTTCTTCAGCTCGCGGTCTTCGCCGAAGCGCTTGCGCAGCAACTTGAAGTTCCGCTGACGCTCGCCCTCCTCGGCCATACGCTCGCGAAAGACGCGCATTTCGCGCCGCAGCTCCTCGGACTGGACGGAAAGCTTGCGCGCGTCCTTCAGCGTCGCTTCGATTTCGGCACGCTCCTCGGCCGTCGCTTCGCGGCCATCGACGGTGTAGGTGGTCCGCGTCGAAGGCTTGCCCTGGTCATCCTTCACCACGGTGCGTTCGACCCGCACGACGCGGCTCTTGTCACCGTCTCCGTCGTCGGAGGTCAGCATGATGTGCTGCCTGTCGCCCTCGCCCGGCTCAGCCGGCGGCGCGAGGGGCGCCTCGGGTGCTTCCGGCGCACCCGGTGCGACCGGCGCATCGGGCGCCGCCGGTGCAGCGGGTGCCTCGGCCGGCGCAGGCGGTTCGGGCGCGGTCAGGCTTTCGGCATAGGAGATCGAGGCGGTCAGTGGCAGCGCCACGAGCGCGCCCGCCATCAGCGTGCGCGCGGCCATGCGCCGGCGGGTGGAAATCTCGGCCATGGTCAGGCTCCTCAGTCGGTGGATGATCGACTTGTCCCCCAGCACCGGGCAGGCCATCGGCGCGGCGAGCGCGTGGCGCGCCCCGCCACCCATGACCGCACCGGTCGCGAAGGAAGCGATGGTGGAGGCGTATTGCTCGCGCAGCTGCGGCTGGCAGCGCGCGACGACCCGCGCGTCGCAGGCGGCTTCCTGGTCGCGGCGCAGCGCGCGCCAGCCGACCCAGCCGAGCGGGTTGAACCAGTGCAGCGCGAAGAGCGGCTGGACCAGCGCATTGGCCAGCAGGTCGTGCGCGCGGTGGTGCGCCAGCTCGTGCTCCAGCGCGAGGTCGCGCCGGGTGGCTTCGGTATGCGCCATGAAGCCCAAAGGCAGCGCGATCACCTTGTCGAACACACCGAAAGCGACCGGCGAAGCGGTGGCGGGCGTCTCGATCAGGCGCACGTGGCCCCGCGTTCCGACCTGCGTGCTCGCGCCAAGCAGCTCGCGCCGCATGGCGAAATAGAGCGAATAGCGGCGTACGAGGAACACGAGCGCCCCGGTCAGCCACGCGGTGAGGGCCAGCAGCGCCCAGTCGATCGCCGGCTCGCTCGCCACCATCGGCTGCAGCATCAGTCCGCCGCCGCCGGTCTCGGTCGGCACGTAACCGGCGATCGGCATGGGGACCGAAGGCGCGGCTTCGGGCGCGATCGACGCCGGCAGCACGATCGGCGGCAGGATCAGCCGCGCGAAAGGCAGGGTCCAGAGGGCATAGGCGGCCCGCGCACCGAAATGGCGCGAGACCGGACGCCGCAGGAACAGGACCGCGACGATCAGCGCGCCGGTCCACAGCAGCGTATCGAAGGCGAAGCTCTGCAGATCGATGCTCATTTGCGCATCTCCTTCAGCAGGCGTTCGATCTCGCCGAGATCCTCGTCGGTCAGCGCCTCGCTTTCGGCGAGGTGGGCGAAGAGCGATACGGCCCGGCCGCCGAACAGCCGGTCCACCAGCCGCCGCGATTCGCCGCCGACATATTCCTCGCGCCCGATCAGCGGGGTGTAGAGGAACCGCCGTCCGTCGGGCTCGGTCGCGAGCGCGCCCTTGCCGACGAGGCGCGAGAGCAGCGTCTTGACCGTCGGCATGGACCAGCCGCGCGCGTCGCAGACCACGTCGCAGACCTCGGTCGCGCTCAGCGGATGGCGGTCCCAGACCACCTCCATGATCGCGTGCTCGGCGTCGCTGATACGCTCGCCCTTGTCGCCTGTCGCTTTCGCCATCGAACCCGTCCCTCCTCGTTCGTCTACACCTGTAAGCGCAACGATTACGAATGTAAACATGAGCGGCCGATGAACGGCCCGCAATGTTCGACGAAGGTCGTTCTGCGGTCGGCGGGGGCCGTCGCGCGCTCAGCAGACTTCGGCGGTATTCTCGGGAATCGGGCCCGCGGGCACGCGCGCGGGGTGGCGGTAGAAGGGGTCCGCCGCGAGCCGCGTCGTATCGCCATAGGCGCGCGCCAGCACCGAATAGAGCGCCGGATCATAGGCCGCGAGATCGGCGCGATCGAGGATGCGGGTGCCGTCGACCACGGTCAGCCGGTTCGATTCGAACCAGATCTGCGATCCTTCCGCCCAGTATTCCTGCACGGTGGTGGTCGCATATTCGTTGAGCCACAGGTCGTTCGCCAGCGCATGGGCATAGGCCGCCTCGACATCGGCGTAGAGCGCGGGATCGACCGCTTGAATCGCGAACAGGATGTTGTGCGCGAATTCGTGGACGAGGATCGTCTCCCCGTAATAGCGGCTGGTGGTCAGCCCCAACACATCCTCTTCCGAACTCACCGTGTGCCGCCCGCCGATCCCGCGCGCACGCGCATCCCAGTAGGCGCGGTCGGTCAGGGCGCCGATCCGCTCCTGGTAATGCTTCTTCTCGCACCGGGTCAGGCGCGGGTCGTCGGGCGCGGGCTTGGTCCAGTGCGCATTCTCCGGCAGGTCGAGCAGCGCCTCGGTCTCCGCGATGATCGCGACGCGGTAGCCGTTCTGCTGGAGCCAGGCGGCCAGATCGGGGCGCGCGCTCAGCATATCCTCGATCATCGCCTCGGCCGCGACCAGCGCGTCGAGCGGCACGACGCCGGAGGAGACGACCGGAATGCCGTCCGCATCGCGGTACTGCGTGTAGAAATCGGGGATACCCAAGGCAGGCGGCGGGGATGCGGCGGTGAGCGCCGCAAGGCTTGCAAGGGCGGGGAGGAGGCGACGCTTCATCGATGCTCTTCTTGCCGGTCGAAGATGAACCCCATCCAACCCGACTAAATCAGCCGGGCGCGCTGGTCTTCGCTCAGCACCTGACAGGCCTGCTCGGTCTTGCCGAACCACTTGTAGCGGTTGTTCGCGACGAGGTCGTAGACCGGGTCGAGAATGACGTTCGGGATGATCCGGAAGACGGTCGCCAACCGCCAGAGACGGCCCATCGCCCGCGCGACCTCGAAATAGCCGTCGAACTTCACGTAGGGCCTGCCATTGCGGACGAGCAGATAGGTCTCGTCCCAGTCGATCCCGTAATGGCGGCACAGCGCCTCGCCCAATCCTTGCTGCGCGGAGGTGAAGGCAATCGCGCGGGCGTGGTCATGCTTCATGATGAAGCCCACACCCGTGCCGCACAACACGCAGTGATGATCGAACACGAAGACCGCCCGGCTGTCGTCGAAATCGGGCACCGCCGGGTCCTCGCGGTAGGAGTACGGCGCGAATGTCGCGAGGTCGCTCTGTGTGTGGTTGGGCGTGTGATGGGGCGTGTGGTTGCTCATTCGTCGATCGCCGTGATGTCGAGGCCGTCCAGCGCGGCAAGATATTCGTCGAGCGTGATGAGGTCGAGGCACGGGCGCGCACCCGCGTCGATCGCCTCGCCCGCGGCGAGCTTCCGCGCGATCAGGATCGCAGGCATGCACGGGATGTTGGGGCCGTGGCCTGTGCGCGCAATGATCCAGTGGCGTCGCTCCACCGGCTCGCCATCCTTGCCGCGACCGCGAATGAACATGTGGAACCCGCTCCGATCGCTGCCGAGCGGATCGAACAGGAAGCTCGCCCGCAGCAGGGCGGGAGCCCACCGGTCGAGCCGGGGCAGAAGGCCCCACCGAACGCCCCAGCTGAGCAGCCAGGTGCCGAAATGGAGCGATGCGATCTCGTGACCGGCAGCAAAGCGCATCGAGGTCAGCGAAGGATAGCGTTGCGGGAAGAGGTCGAGATCGGGAATGTCGCAATAACCGAACCAGCGGCGGCCCAGTTCCGGATAGGCGTGCGAATGGAGTCCCTGCCAGCCCCACACGCGGCGCATCGCGCCGTCGCGCAGCATCGTGAACGGCTTCCCGACGTAAGAGAGGATCGCGCTGGCGGTGCCGAGGCCGCGGTTGGTCTGCTGCGCCGCGCTGATGCCGTAATCCGCCTCCTCGATCGTCATGACCTTCGCGGCTTCGTCGAGATAGGCGCCGGTCAGGCACGGGACCGAGCTGGCCCCGGCGATCACGGCCACCTCGGCGGCCTGCGCCGCCGCATCGAGGCTGCAGATGCCGCACACGAAGGCGCGCGCATCGGCAAGGTCGCAATAGTGGGCGCCGCAGCGAAGCGCGGCTTCGGCAACGCGGTAATCCTGCTGCTGGAAGGGGCCGACCGTGTGGATCACGAGGCCCGGCGCAATGGCGCGCAGGGCCTCCTCGGGATCGCGAATGTCGACCACCGCTCCGATGCCCGGATTGGCGGACGACAAGCCCTCGGCAAATGCCTGCGCCTTGTCCGCATTGCGCCCGCAGATGACCAGTTCGATATTCGGATCGGGCGCCAGCGCGCGGGCGACATAGCCGCCGAAATTGCCGTACCCGCCAAGGATCGCGACGCGCAGGGTCATGCGGGCTTCGCCACCATCAGCCAGAACACGATCACCAGCCCGGCAAAGGCGGGCCAGCCGAGAACGAACCATGTGCGGATGCGCCGGGCGAGCAGCGCATCATCGATCGCCGCACCGCCCAGCATCGCCCGGTACATATCGCGGATCTGCAACTGGAGCCACACCACCGGAAGCCAGCAGGCAAGCGCGATCAGGTAGATCGCGTAGGTCGCGACGAGCCACGGCGCAAAGGGATCGTACCCTGCGAGATGGATCAGCGCGAAACCGCTGAGCGGCTGGACTATTCCGGCCGTCAGCGTGAAGATCATGTCCGCCAAGGCGGTGGTCCGCGCGGCAAAATACGCCGCAGCCGGATCGCCGCTGCGCGTGCCCATCAGGAAGAAGAAGGCGATGCCCATCCCCGTCCCGAACAGGACGGTGGAGGAGATGATGTGGACCGTCTTGAGGAGCGAGTACGGCTCCATCGCAAGACGATCCCCCTCAATATACCCGCTTCTTCGGCTTGATGTACTCGATATCGTCGGTCAGCGTGTATTCGTGGACCGGGCGGTAGTCGATCTTCATCTCGCCCTTGCCCGAACCCTTGGCACCGCCGCCCCAGCCGTCGAACCACGTCACCGTGTGCTTCATCCACTCGGCATCGTTGCGGTCGGGGAAATCCTCGTGCGCGTGGGCGCCGCGGCTTTCCTTGCGGTTGTCGGCGCTCGCCATGGTGACGCTCGCCTGCGACATCAGGTTGTCGAGCTCGAGCGTTTCGACGAGGTCGCTGTTCCAGATCAGCGAGCGGTCGGACACGTGAATGTCGGCCATGCTCGCGTTGACCTCGGCGAGGTGCTTCTTGCCCGCTGCCAGCGTCTCGGTGTCGCGGAACACGGCGGCATGCTTCTGCATCGTCTTCTGCATGTCCTCGCGGATGCGCGCAGTCGGCAGGCTGCCCTTGGCGTAGCGGAAGTGGTCGAGCCGGGTCAGCGCGAGGTCGGCGCTGTCCTTGGGCAGCGCATCGTGCGAGGCGCCGGGCTTCATCGTCTCGGCCAGGCGGTGCCCGATCGCGCGGCCGAACACCACGAGGTCGATCAGCGAGTTCGAGCCGAGACGGTTCGCCCCGTGGACCGAGACGCAGCCCGCCTCTCCCGCGGCGTAGAGCCCCGGCACGACATGGTCGGGATTGCCGTCGGGCCCGATGGTCACGACCTCGCCGTGATAGTTCGTCGGGATACCGCCCATGTTGTAGTGGACGGTCGGCGTCACCGGCAGCGGCTCGCGCGTCAAATCGACACCGGCGAAGATCTTGCCGCTTTCGGTGATGCCGGGCAGGCGCTCTGCCAGGATTGCCGGGTCGATATGGTCGAGGTGGAGGTAGATGTGGTCGCCATCCGCGCCCACGCCGCGGCCCTCACGCATTTCGAGCGCCATCGAACGGCTGACGACGTCGCGCGATGCGAGGTCCTTCGCCGACGGGGCATAGCGTTCCATGAACCGCTCGCCTTCGGAATTGGTGAGGTATCCGCCCTCGCCGCGCGCGCCTTCGGTGATCAGCACGCCCGCGCCGTAGATGCCGGTCGGGTGGAACTGGACGAATTCCATGTCCTGCAGCGGCAGGCCTGCGCGCAGCACCATCCCGCCACCGTCGCCGGTGCAGGTGTGGGCGCTGGTCGCGGTGTAGTAACAGCGGCCATAGCCGCCGGTCGCCAGCACCACGGCGTGCGCCTTGAAGCGGTGGATCGAGCCATCATCGAGGCACATGGCGATGACGCCGACGCAGCGGCGATCCGCACCCTCGCCCGCCATGATCAGGTCGATCGCGAAATATTCGATGAAGAAGTCCGCGTCGTACTTGAGGCTCTGCTGGTAGAGCGCGTGAAGCATCGCGTGGCCCGTGCGGTCCGCCGCGGCGCAGGTGCGCTGCACGGGCGGGCCTTCGCCCATGTTCTGCATGTGGCCGCCGAACGGGCGCTGGTAGATCGTGCCGTCCTGGTTGCGCGAAAAGGGCACGCCCGCGTGCTCGAGCTCGTAGACCGCCTGCGGAGCTTCACGCGCGAGATATTCGATCGCGTCCTGGTCGCCCAGCCAGTCCGACCCCTTCACGGTGTCGTACATGTGCCAGGTCCAGTGGTCGGGCGTGTTGTTGCCCAGCGATGCCGCGATCCCGCCCTGCGCGGCCACGGTGTGGCTGCGCGTGGGGAAGACCTTGGAGATGTTCGCGGTCTTGAAGCCCGCCTCTGCCGCGCCCATCGTCGCGCGCAGGCCCGATCCGCCAGCGCCCACCACGACCACGTCGAAGGTGTGGTCGATGATCGGATAGGCGCGTCCGTTGATTTCGAAAGTCTCGGTCGCCATCAGGCGGCTCCTGCAAATGCGATGCGCGCGATGCAGAACACGGCGAAGACGCCGCCTGCCACCGCAACCAGATTGAGAAGGGCGATCAGCGCGAAGCGGCTGCCGCCTTCGTGGATATAGTCCTCGATCAGCACCTGCAGGCCGAGCCGTGCGTGCCAGAAGGTGCTGACGATCAGCAGGATCAGCGCCGCCGCGCTGACCGGATTGGCAAGCCAGCCGGTCACCGTGCCGTAATCGTAGGCCGGCAGCATCAGGAAGCTGACCAGCAGCCACAGCACCAGCACGAGGTTGCCGATCGCGGTGAAGCGCTGGACCAGCCAGTGATGCGCGCCCTCGTGGGCCGAGCCGAGGCCGCGAACGCGGCCGATGGAGGTTCCGTTACCCATGGGAAAACGCCTTACTTGAGGAAGATGACCGCCCAGAAGGCGATCGTGAGCAGGATGGCGATGACGGGGGCGAGCATCGACCACAGCTTGTTGGTCTGCAGCTCGTACCCTGCGCCGATATCGAGCACGAAGTGGCGCAGCCCGCTCATCATATGGGTGAAGAAGGCCCAGGTCAGGCCGACCAGCACGACGTAGCCGGGGATCGAGGTCATGACCCCGGCAAAGGTCTCGTAAGCCTCGGGACCGCTCGCCATCGCACCGAGCCACCACAGAAGAACGCCGAGGCCGACCAGAGCCAGCCCGTCGCCGGTCACGCGGTGCAGGATCGAGACCAGCATGTGCGGGCCCCATTTCCAGATCTGGAGATGCGGAGAGAGCGGTCTGTTCGACATGGTGGCTATGCGATCCAATTCTGCAATTGCTTCGGTGCACTACTAATATCTTGCGCCCCACTTAGCGGAAGCACGCGGGTGATCAAGGCGGTCCAAAGCACAAGGCACCGCCAAAGCGCGTGCGATATCGTTCAAGGGCTTGGTTGCAAGGCCCTTACGGCCTATCGCTCGCTTCCATGACAGGCATTCTCGTCACCGGATCGAGCCGCGGGATCGGCGCCGCGATACGCGAACAGCTCGAGGCGCGCTGCATCAGGGTGTTCGGCCATTCCACCGGCCAGTCGCCCGGGGGCACCGAAGAAGGCGAGATTGCCGCCGATTTTACCGAGCCTTCCGCGCCTTCCCAGTTGTGGGAAGAAGCGCTGCGGCAGGCCGATGGCGAGATCGACGTGCTGATCAACAATGCCGGGCTGTTCTCCGCAATACCGCTCGACACCTCGGATATCGAATGGCTCGATGCGTGGGAGGATACGCTGCGCATCAACCTGACCGCAGCCGCGCAGCTCAGCCGCTTCGCGGTGCGCCACTGGCAGGAGCGCGGGGTTTCGGGGCGCATCGTCCATGTCGCCAGCCGCGCCGGCCATCGCGGGGATTCGCCCGGCCACTGGCACTATGCGGCGGCCAAGGGCGGCATGCTGGCGCTGCACAAGACCATCGCCCGCGCCTATGCCGCCGAGGGGATCTACAGCTTCGCGATCACGCCGGGCTTCACCGATACCAGCATGGCAGGCGATTACCTGGAGTCGCGCGGCGGCCCTGGCCTGCTCGCCGATATCCCGCTGGGCCGCGTGGCCGAGCCCGAGGAGATCGCCGATATCGCAGTATGGTGCGCACTCGACGCGCCGCCGTCGATGACCGGCGCGACGATCGACGCCAATGGCGCGAGCTATGTCCGTTAGAATCTGCGCGCTGGCGGCGATGGCGCTTGCCCTGTCGGGCTGCGCCCCCGCATCCGCCCCCGCGCAACCCGCTACCGCGCCCGGCACGACCGAACCCTCGGTCCTGACCTCGATCGAGCGGGGGACCGGGTTCAGCCAGGCCGCTTTCCTCGAAGCCTGCGAGGACTGGGACGACTGGGCCAAACCTGCCCCGCCCTTCGAACTGCTCGGCGATACGTGGTATGTCGGCACCTGCGGGATCGCCGCAATCCTGATCGTCGGCGAAGAGGGCCACGTGCTGATCGACAGCGGCACAGAAGAGGGGGCGCCGCTCATCCTCGACAATATCCGCGCGCTCGGCCTCGACCCGCGCGATGTGCGCTATCTGCTGCTGAGCCACGAGCATTTCGACCATGTCGGCGGGCACGCGGCGCTGGCGGAGGCGACCGGCGCGCAGGTGATCGCCTCCCCCGAGGCGGCGAAGGTTCTCGCAAGCGGAAAAGTCTCGTCCGACGATCCGCAGGCGGCGATGCACCCGGCGATGACGCCGGTGAAGGTGGACCGGATCGTGAGCGATGGCGAGGTCCTGCGCCTCGGCGACAAGGCCATCACCGCGCACCTGACCCCCGGCCATACGCCGGGTGCGATGAGCTGGACGTGGAATGCCTGCTCGCTGCCGTGGCAACCGCCGGTCTGTCGCCGCATCGCCTATGTCGACAGCCTCTCGCCCGTCTCGGCGGATGAATACCGCTTCTCCGATCATCCCGCCGTGGTCGCCGGTTTCAAGGCCAGCATTCCCAAGGTCGCGCAGTTGCCGTGCGACATGCTGGTGACGCCGCACCCATCGGCCAGCAAGATGCTCGAGCGCATGCGCGCCGGTACCCTGCTGGGCGGCATGTCCTGCGCCGATTACGCGCTTTCGATCGGCGACCGGCTCGACAAGCGACTGGCGGAGGAAGGCGCGTGACCGGCCATGGCGCGTGATCTGCCCTTCTCCTGCCGCTGCGGCGCGGTGCGTGGCACGATCGGGAAGGCCGGTCCTCGCCATGGCGATTACGTGGTGTGCCATTGCACCGACTGCCAAAACTTCGCCAACCGCTTCGATGCGGCGCAGCGGGTCATGGATGGCGATGCGGGCACGCTGCTATATCAGAGCCGCTGCGCACGAATGCGGATCGAACGCGGCCTTGGCGAGCTGCGGTGCCTCCATCTGACCGAGAAGCCGACGCTGCGATGGTACGCGCAATGTTGCGACACGCCGATGTTCAACACATTCAGGAACGGAAAAATCCCCTACGTCACGACCCTCGTGGGCAATAGCGAGGCCGAGTTGCGCGGACGCTTGCTGGGGGAACCGATCGGGCATCTCTTTGTCGAGGATGACCCCAACGACCTCGGACCGGTCCACCGGATGCCGATGAGCAAGCTGATGCGGCGGTTCTTCATCCGCATGGTAAAAGACATCCTCTCCGGCGATCGCCGCCGCAGCCCGCTGTTCGATTCCCGTACGCTGGAGCCCATCTGCGCTCCCGCCAAACCAACCAAGGACACCATCGCCCATGTCGGCTGACATTACCACCGAAGAAGCCGGAATCACGTGGAAGCTGTCCGGCCTGACCGACAAGGCCAGCGCCGAAGAGGCGCTGATGGCCAGCATTGCCGACGATTGGGACTCCGATCTCGTCGTCAGCGCGCACGAGGTGGAGGCGGACGCGAAGGACCCGCTCAATGCGGGATTGTGGCAGGTCGAGGCGTGGTATCCGCGCCGCCCGACGAAGGCGATCCGCGCCCGTCTCGAAAACCTCTTCTCCGGCACGGCGCCCGACTTCAAGGTGGAGAAGGTCGCGCCGACCGACTGGGTGGTCCAGAGCCAGCTGGGCATGGACCCGGTGCATGCGGGGCCGTTCCACATACGCACCCCCGATCACCCGGCGGGCGATGCGGGCATCGATCTCGTCATACCCGCCAGCCGCGCCTTCGGCACCGGGCAGCACGAAACCACCGCCGGGTGCCTCACGATGCTTGGCCGGCTGCGCACGCGCGGCGTGCGCCCGCGCCGGATCGCCGATATCGGCACAGGCACGGGCCTGCTCGCGATCGGCGCGCTCAAGCTGTTTCCCGGCGCGCGGATGATCGCCAGCGATATCGACCCGGTCTGCGCCGAGGTCGTGCAAGAGAACGCGGGCAGCAATGCCGTGGCGCTCGGACAGCGGCCCGGCGCGCTGCACTATGTGACCGCGCCGGGGATGGACCATCCCGCGCTGAAGGCCGCCGCGCCGTTCGACCTGCTGATCGCCAATATTCTCGCCGGGCCGCTGATCGAACTCGCGCCCGATTTCGCGCGCGCCGTCCAGCCGGGAGGGCGCGTGATCCTCGCCGGATTGCTGAATACCCAGGCGGCGAAAGTGCTGCGGGCCTACCAGCGCAAAGGCCTGCGGCCCGAACGCCGGATCGACGATGGCGACTGGTCGATCCTGTGCCTGAAGAAACCTCAGCGGTGAAGGCGCTGCGGGCGATCGGCTGGGCTTTCGGCGGGCTGTTCGCCCTGGGCCTGCTGATCGTCGGCGGGTTCTTCATCGCGGCATGGATCGGGTCGAGCATTCCGCGCAATTCGGACTGGGTCGAAGCGACAAGCGGCATTCCGATCATGGTCGAGACCAACGGCGTGCATACCGGCATCGTCATGCCCATCGCCACGCCGCAGAAGGACTGGCGCGAGACCTTCCCTTCCGCCGCCGAGCCGATGGAAGGCGGCATGCTGCCCACCCATGTCTCGGTCGGCTGGGGCGACCGCGAGGTGTTCCTCACCGTGCCCACCTGGGGCGACCTGAAGGCCAGCACCGCCGCGCGGATCGCGACGCAGGGCGGCCCGGCGGTGATGCGCGTCGCGCATTATTATCGCCCCGCGGGCGGGCCCAACCATCGCTGGGTGATCCTGCGCGAAGAGGAATATGACCGGCTGGTGGCGGAGGTGGAGGCGGGCCTGCCGCCGATCGACGATCCGCGCAACCGCGTGAGCCACGAGGGCTTCGACCCGCTGGCCAAGGTCTACGACGCCGCCGGGCGCTACACCCTGGGCAACACCTGCAACCAGTGGGTGGGCGATACTCTCGCCGCGGCGGGGATCGAGATGGGCGTCTGGACCCCGCTGGCGGGCGGCGTGATGAAATGGATTCCCGAAGGCGGCGCGCGGCCCTAATCATTGAAAAAGTCATTGGAAAACCCGATGACTTGGGTGCTTGCTTGCATTAGTGTCAGTAAGTGATGATCGACCTGCCGACCGCTTTCGATGTCTTCGCCGATCGCATGATCCGCGTCGTCGTGTTCGACGTGCAGCGCTATCTGGTCGCGGCGGGGTTCTTCACCATCGCGCTGCTGGTGTTCCGCAGCTGGGCGCGGCGCAAGCGGATCCAGAACCGCCATGCGACGCGCAAGGATTACACGCGCGAGATCGCCTCTTCGCTGCGCACTTCTTTCGTATTCGCGCTCACCACGTTCCTGACGCTGGGCCTGCGCGAGCTGGGGCTGGTCCAGCTGAAGCTGGAAACCTTCACGCTGCTCACCGTCGCCTGGCAGTTCGTGCTGATCGTCGTCGCGCACGATGCCTATTTCTACTGGATGCACCGCGCGCTGCATCACAGGCGGCTGTTCCGCGCGACGCACCTCCACCACCACAAGTCGCGCACGCCCACGCCGTGGACGGCCTACAGCTTCTCGAGCTGGGAAGCGGTTACCGAGGCGCTGTTCATCCCGATCTTCATGCTGGCGACCAGCACGATGGGCTTCGCGATGACCGGGCTCGCGGTGTTCCTGTTCCTCTGGCACATGATCTTCCGCAACGTCATCGGCCACCTCGGCGTGGAGCTGTATCCGGCGGGCTGGGTCGATAATCGCTGGACCGGGTGGTGGAACACGACCACGCACCACGACCTCCATCACAGTTCGGGCAACACCAATTTCGGACTTTACTTCACCTGGTGGGACCGGTGGATGGGCACCGAGCATCCGCGCTATCGCGAGGAATTCCGCAAGGTGACCGCCCGCACGCGCGCAGCGGAGCGCAAGAGCGCGCCGGAAGCGGCACCGGCCTAATCGTCCAGCGCGTCGCGCCGCGCGGTCAGGTACAGAGCCTCCCCGGGTTCGGGACCGAGCGCGAGCGCCCCGTCCCACGCCGCCCTTGCCTCCTCATGATCGCCGGTACGCGCGAGCATGTCCGCCCGGGCGACATGGTAGGGCAGGAAATCGGCGAGCCTTTCCCCATCGAGCGTTTCGAGCGCGGCGAGCCCATCCTCCGGCGAGCGGGCACGCGAGAGCGCGACCGCGCGGTTGATCGCAACGACAGGGCCGGGCCGCATCTGCGATAGTGCATCGTAGAGCCGCAGGATCGCGCCCCAGTCGGTGCCGCCGGTGTGGAGCCGCCTCGCATGGGTCAGGTGGATCGCGGCGAGCGTCTGGAGCGGGCCCGGGGCGGCAAGCTGCGTCGCCCGGTCGAGCGAGGCGCGCCCCGCCTCGATCCGACCCGCATCCCACAAGGCGACATCCTGCTGCGACAGCGGCACCATTGCCGCGTCGTCGGCGACGCGCGCGCCCTCGCGCGAGCGCACCAGCGATACCAGCGCCAGCATCCCGAGCGCCTCGGCCTCGTCGGGCATGAGTTCGACGAGCAGGCCCGCCAGCCGCTCGACCTCGGGCGCGAGTCCTGCCGCGTCGCCTGCGCCCGCAGCATCGCGATAGGCGATGCCGAGCGCGGTCTCGAGCGTTTCCAGAACGGCACCGACCCGAAATTGCCATTCGCGAGACGAAGGCGTCTCGAAAGGGATGTTCGCCGCCTTGATCTTGGCCTTGGCGCGGGTGATCCGCTGATACATCGCGGGCTCGGTCATCAGATAGGCGCGCGCGATCCGCGGCACCGGCACACCGCAGATGACCTTCAGCGCCAGCGCGACCCGCGCGCCCTGCCCCAGCGCCGGGTGGCAGCAGGTGAACAGCAGCCGCAGCCGGTCGTCGGGGATCGGTTCGGGGAAGGCGATGATTTCGGCCACAGGATCGGCCTCCGGCTGCAAGGCGAGCGCGCGTTTCTCACGCTCGGCCCGGCGCACGGCATCGAGCGCGCGCCGCCGCGCCGCGACATAGAGCCAGGCCGCAGGATCGCGGACCGTCTCCGCCTGGCGCAGGAGCGCCTCGGACGCGGCCGAGAAGGCATCTTCCGCCAGGTCGAGATCGTGAAACTGCGCGGCGAGGGCCGCGATGACCCTCGCCCGCGCGTCGTGAACCGCGGTGTCTATTCGGGCCATACCGGGCGGACTTCGACCGAGCCCTTGGCCGGGATCGGGATTTTCCGCGCCCAGCGCACCGCCTCGTCGTGGTCGGCCGCCTCGATCACGTAATAGCCGCCCAGTTCCTCGTGCGTTTCGGCGAAGGGCCCGTCGTGCAGGCTGCCCTCCCCGCCGTTCTCGTAGCGGATCGTCGTGGCACTATGCGCTTCCTTGAGCCGATGGCCGCTGAATTCGACGCCGCTCGCGGTCAGTTCCTCCGCCAGCTTGATGTGGCCGGCGATGGTCTCCTCCAGCCGCGCGGCTGCATCCTCGCCCATGTAATAGCTTTCGTCCTCGAAAATCATCAGCATGTACTGCATTGCTCGTCTCCGCTTCGCCATCGCCACTGCGGCCATGGTCTATAGCGAAGACGCGGGCCGAGCTGCAGATTCTACAGGCGGCGGAAAATCTTTCTACGAAGCGGCTTCGCCTTCGGCCGCGGCATTCTCCGCAGAGCCCGCGCCCTTCACCATCTCGTGATAGCCCGCCACCGCGCGCACCACGGCGTGCATCATCTCCATGCGCGCGGGGATCGGCACCTGCGTGCGCCCCACCAGCACCGCGACCGTATAGACGCTGCCATCGGGCGCGGTCAGGATGCCGACGTCGTTGTAGCCCGCCTGGTCCGCCGGAGCGCCCGGCGGCACGATGTCGAGCACCTGACCCGTGCCGGTCTTGTGGCCGATCGACCACCCGGCAGGCAGCCCGCCCTTCAGCCGGTTGGGCCCGCTCTTCACCTGTCCCAGCCACTCGAGAAACTGCTGCGTTCCGGCTTCGGACAGCAGCGCGCCTTCGTGCAGCTCGCCCAGCGCGGCGGCGATGGCGACCGGGGTCGCACCATCGACCGGATCGTCCACGTAGTCGTCGAACGCCGCCTGCCGGATGTCGTGCGGCACGCTCTTGCGCACTTCGAAGAACAGGTCGTCGAATGCGTAGGCCTGGTTCCATTCGAGCCCGGCTATGGCGGACTGCATCGGGCGCTCGCCGGGGCCGAAGCGGATATCCGAAAAGCCCTTGCGCGCCAGCGTCGCACGCACCGCATCGGGCCCGCCGACGCGGCGCAGAACCATGTCGTTGGCGGTGTTGTCGCTCGCGGTGATCGCGCGCTTCATAAAATCGCGCCAGCTGGTCGAGAAGCTGCCATTGGCGACCACGCCGCCGCGGATCGGGCTGTAGAACACCGCGACATCCTCGCGCCGCACCGTTCCCGTCTCGGACAGGTCGAGCCTGCCCCGGTCCGCCTGGTCGAGCGCGGTGAGCGCGACCCACAGCTTGCTGACGCTCTGCTGCGGATAGAGATCGGTGCCGTTGAAATGCATCATCCGCCCGCGCGCCGGATCATGGACCGCGATGCCGACCTTGCCGGCGAAATCGCTGCCGATCGCGAAGAGCCGGTCGTCGAGCCATTCCTCCTCGGCCGAACGTTCGACCACGACGTCTTCCGCCGCCTGCTCGATCCGCTCCTCGACGGTCGGCGCGCCGGACGTCTCGCCGGCCGCGTCGGGTGCGTTGCAGGACGCGAGCGAACCGAGCGCGAGGGGACAAATAAGGGAGATCAGAAGGTTACGCATGGCGCGCACATAGTGCCCCTCGAAGATTTTTCATCAAAACTCCGCTCATCGCGAGCCTGCCGAAGGGCTGCACTTACTTCGGGCGGGGCGTGGAAAGGAGAAGTACGATCCTTCGACAGGCCCAGGATGAGCGGTGGTCATGGGTCAGTCGTTACCCCGCCGCCGCGACAATCTCCGCCCAGCCGGCCTCGTCGATGACCTCGATCCCCAGCTCCTCGGCCTTCTTGAGCTTGCTGCCTGCACCCGGCCCTGCGACCAGCAGGTCGGTCTTTGCGGAAACGCTGCCCGCGGCCTTGGCCCCGAGCCGTTCGGCCTGCTCCTTGGCCTCGTCGCGGCTCATCGTTTCGAGCTTGCCGGTGAAGACCACCGTCTTGCCCGCGACCGGGCTCTCGACCGTCTCGACCTCGTAGACCGGCGGATCGACTTCGCCCTCGCCCGGCTCGTCGCCGATCAGCGCGCTCCACACCTGCCGGTTGTGATCCTCGTGGAAGAAATCGGCGAGCGCGTGGCCGACCGCCGTGCCGATGCCGTCCGCGCGCACTTCGTAGATCCGCCGCACCGCTTCGAGCATGCGGCCCGCAAAGGGGCTTGGCTTCTCGTCTCCCCCTCGCGGATTTTCGGCGCGGTATTCGTGGAATTCCAGCGCCTTGCCCGGCAGGCGACGCAGATCGCCCAGCCCCTTCATCAGGTCGCGCGCGGTCACGCTGCCGACATGGCGGATGCCGAGACCGAACAGCAGCCGCGCGGCGTCGGGTTCGCGCTTTTCCTCCACAGCCGCCAACAGGTTGTCCACCGATTTGTCCTGCCATCCGTCGAGCGCGAGAATCTCGGCGCGCTTGTGGCGCAGGCGGAAAATATCGACCGGCCCCTCCAGCCAGCCGTGTTCGATGAACTGCGCGATCGTCTTCTCGCCCAGCCCTTCGATATCGAGCGCGCCGCGGCTGACGAAGTGCTTGAGCCGTTCGAGCCGCTGTGCCGGGCAGATCAGCCCGCCGGTGCAGCGCACATCGACCTCGCCCTCTTCGGCCACCGCCTCGCTGCCGCAGCCGCCATATTCCTTCGGGCAGTGGTCGGGAAATTCGAAACGCGGTCGTTTCACATCGCGTGTCAGGTTCTCGACCACCTGCGGGATCACGTCGCCCGCGCGCTGGATCACCACCCGATCGCCCACGCGCAGGCCCAGTCGCGCGATCTCGTCGCGGTTGTGCAGCGTGACATTGGTGACGGTGACGCCGCCCACGAGCACGGGCGCGAGGCGGCCCACGGGGGTCAGCTTGCCGGTCCTCCCGATCTGGATGTCGATTGCCTCGAGCGTGGTTTCTGCACGCTCGGCGGGGAACTTGTGCGCCAGCGCCCAGCGCGGCGCTTTCGCGACGAAGCCGAGCCGCTCCTGCCAGTCGAGCCGGTCGACCTTGTAGACGACGCCATCGATTTCGTAGGGGAGATCGGGCCTTTCGGACGCTATCGTCTCGTAATGCGCGAGCAGCGCGTCGAGGCCTTCGACGCGCGTGAATTGCGGCGAGACCGGCAGGCCGAAATTCTCGATCGCGCGGATCACCTCGCTCTGCGTTTCGCCCGGCACCTGCGACGCCTCGCCCCACCCATGCGCCCAGAAGCGCAAGGGGCGTTTGGCAGTGACGCTCGCATCCTTCTGGCGCAGCGATCCGGCGGCGGCATTCCTCGGATTGGCGAATTGCCGGACCTTGTCGGCCTCGAAAGGCGCGCCCTTCTCTTCGGCCGCCGCGCGCGCCTCGTCCATCAGCCGCGCGTTGAGATCGGCGAAAGCCGCGCGATCCATGTAGACCTCGCCGCGGATCTCGAACACGTCGGGCGCATCGCCTTTCAGCCGTGCGGGGATATCGGAAATATGCGCGACATTGGCGGTCACATCCTCGCCCACCTGCCCGTCGCCGCGCGTCGCCGCGCGCACCAGTTCGCCCTGCTCGTAGCGCAGCGAGAGCGACAACCCGTCGATCTTGTCCTCGGCGGTGAAGGCCACTGGCGCGTCCGGCGCCAGATCGAGGAAGCGCCGCACGCGCGCGACCCATTCGCCCACCTCTTCGCCGTCGAACGCATTGTCGAGGCTCATCATCCGCACCGCGTGCGTCACCTTGGACAGCGGCGAGGCGGCGACTTCGTGGCCGACTCCCTGCGAAGGCGAATCCTTGCGCACCAGATGCGGGAAAGCCGCCTCCAGCGCCTCGTTCCGGCGCACCAGCGCGTCGTATTCCTGGTCGGTGATCTCGGGCGAATCTTCGGCGTGGTACAGCCGGTTGTGCTTCCGGATCGTGCGCGCCAGCCGCATCAGCTCGTTCGCGGCGTCGGCTTCGGAGAGGTTTTCGGGAAGGTCGGAGGCATTTTCCATGGCAAAATCCGATAGGCCACCGATGCGCTCCGACCAAAGCGATTTTAGCGCGCGCGGTTTGGGAGTAATATCGGGTCCGGGTCTGGCTGGGGAGATTGGCCATGCGTCTGGGCAAGAAGATCGGTTGCGGGTGCGGCGGGCTCGTCCTGCTGTTATTGCTGGCGGCAATCGGGATCTGGCTCTGGAAGCCGTGGGCACAGCTCGTTCCGCTCGAAATGGTCGAGCCCGAGCCATCGGTGGGCGAGCGCGTCGATACCGACGACGTGCTCGGCAATTTCTACCCGGCACGCGGTGTGGAGAACGGACCCGCTATCCTGCTGATCGGTGGGAGCGAAGGCGGTCTGGGCAGCGACATGACGCGGCTGGCGCGCGCGCTGCAGGCCGACGGCTTCTCCGTCCTCCACCAGAGCTACTGGCGCGCGCCCGGCCAGCCCGAGCGGCTCGAGGGCATCCCGCTCGAAACCTTCCAGCGCGGCCTCGCCTGGCTGCGCACCCGGCCCGAGGTCGATCCCTCGCGCCTCGCGATGATGGGCTGGTCGCGCGGGAGCGAGGCGACGCAACTGCTCGCCATGCGCGACGAATCGATCAGGGCGGTGGTGCTGGGCATGCCGGGCAATGCGGTGGCGCCGGGCTTCACGTGGGACGCTCCATGGAAACAGTACGGCAGCCCCTGGACCTGGCGCGGCGAGGCGTTCGACTATCTCGACATGAGCGAGGTGCAGATGTTCGGCCGCGATATGGACGAGGTCGGGCGCGACCTGATGGCGTTGCAGGATGAGCAGCCCGAGGCGATCATCCCGATCGAGGAGGTCGGCGTGCCCGTCCTGATGATCTGCGGCGAGGCCGACGGCGTGTGGGCGTCATGCCCGATGGCCCGCAAGATCGAGGAACGCGCGGACGCGAACGGCAAGGACGACGTGCGATTGCTCGCCTACGCGGACGCCGGCCACTACGGCTACGGCGCCCCGGTGAGCGAGGACGACCCCGCGTTCGAGAACCTCTCGCGCCTCGGCGGATCGAACGAGGGCACCGCCGAAGCGCTGCGCGAAGGGTACCGCGAGATCGTGCGGTTTTTGCGGGAGGAGACCGGCGCCAGCGGCACCTGACCGGCGCGAAGGGCCGTCCTAGAAATCGACCTTGTCGGGCAGCGCGTTGCCGTCGAACGCGTTCGCGGCATAGGGGCCGTCGCGGTCCACCCAGTGCAGGAAGAGATGGGCCGACCAGGCGTTGGGATTGGGCGTCGTGCGTCCGTGGTGATGCTCGACCCCGCGATACAGGACCGCGTCGCCCGGCATCATCGATACTGCGGCGGGCTCTTCTTCCTCGCGGAATGCGTCGTCGGCGCGCTCGTAGGGATCGGCGATCGGATCGCGCGCCATCTCGAGCGCCCAGGGCCGGCCGTGCGAATAGCCCAGCGTCAGCGAGACCGAGTGCTCGCACGCCGGGCGATCACCGTGCACCTTGCAGATCGCGCCCTCTCGATAGATGCGGAAATAGGAATAGGTCGGCAGGAGCTCGCGCCCCACGATCGCCGCGACGGCGGGCGTCATCCCCCAGTGCATCGTCGCCATCGGCGGATAGTGATAGCCGTAAAGCTCGGTCGCCGGCTGGCGAAGCAGCGGCTGTTCCTTGAGCAGCCTGTCCATCCCGATCCCCTGGCGCGCGAGGTCGGACTTGAGGCGGATCAGGAAACCGCGCGCCACTTCCTCGGGATAGAACCGCTCGATCAGGCAATAGCCCCGGTCCCAGTACGCGCCGTGCGCGGCTTGCGTTTCGGGCAGAGCCGTCATCACGCCCCCTCCAGCAGCCGATCCGCCTGCGCGCGCGCCTCCGGCGTCACTTCTGCGCCGGAGAGCATGCGGGCGATCTCTTCCTGCCGTCCTCCGGCATCCAGCAGCACCACGGAGGTCTTGGTGACCGTGCCGCTGCTCGCCTTGGCGATCTGGTAATGGACCCGCCCGCGCGCCGCGACTTGCGGGCTGTGCGTCACCACTAGCACCTGCCCGTCGGTGGCGAGGCGCGCGAGCCGTTCGCCGATGGCGGAGGCGACTGCGCCGCCCACGCCGCGGTCGATCTCGTCGAAGATCATCGTTGCCGCCCCACCTTTCTCGGCCAGCGCCACTTTCAGCGCGAGGATGAAGCGCGAGAGTTCGCCGCCGCTGGCGATCTTGTTCAAGGGCGCAAAGTCGGCGCCCGGATTGGTCGCGATGACGAATTCGACCGCGTCCATGCCCGACGGGCCCCACTTCTCCTGCGGCAGCGGTTCGACATCGGTGCGGAACCGCGCCGAATCGAGCTTGAGCGGCGCCAGCTCCGCCGCGACCGCCTTGTCGAGCGTCCTGGCCGCCGCCTTGCGCGCCTTGCGCAGGCGGTTCGCGGCGCTCTCGTAGGCGTCGAAAGCCTCGCGCTCGGCGATCTGCAACGCGTCGAGCTGCGCCTCGCCGCCCTCGATCGCGTCGAGCTTGCCGCGCAGTTCGCGCATCCTTTCGGGCAGCGCGTCCACCTCGCAGCGATGCTTGCGGGCGAGCGCGCGCAGGTCGAACAGGCGCGTCTCCGCGGCGTCGAGCGCCTGCGGATCGTGGACCAGCGCCTCGGCCGCTTCCTCCAGCTTCTCCTCCGCCTCGGTGCCTTCGAGGATCGCGCGGTCGAGCGCGGCCAGCGCTTCGGCCAGCAGCTTGTGCTCGCCCGCGATCCGGTCGAGCCGCCGCGCGGCGGTGCGCAGCTCGCTCAGCGGCGAATCCGAGCCTTCCCAGATGTGGCGCAGTTCCTCGAGGTCGCCCGCCAGCCGCTCCCCCTTCTGCATCGAAGCGCGCGCTTCGGCGAGGCGCGCTTCCTCGCCCGCCTGGGGGGCAATCTCGGTCAGTTCGGCAAGATGCGCGAGCAGCAGGTCCTGTTCGGCGCTGGCCGCGTCGATCGCCTCGCGCGCTTCCTCCAGCGCCTCGGACGCGCGCTGCCATTCGCGCCAGCCCCGCGCCACGGCGGCGGCGTCGGCCCCCGCAAAGCGATCGAGCAGCTGCCGGTGCCCGCGCGGATTGACCAGCCCGCGATCGTCGTGCTGGCCGTGCAGTTCGACGAGGATCGGCGCGAGGTTGCGGAGCAGCGCGACGCTGGCCGGCTGATCGTTGACGAAGGCCTTGGACCCGCCATCGGCCTTGACCTGCCGCCGGATGATCAGCGGCTCGCCCGCCTCGACCTCGATCCCCGCATCCTCCAGCGCCTCGCTCAGCGGGGGCGGAAACTCGGCGAATTCGAAGGTCGCGGTCACGCTCGCTTGCGGAGCACCGCTGCGCACGAGGCCGGTCTCCGCACGATTGCCGAGCACGAGGCCCAGCGCATCGAGCAGGATCGACTTGCCCGCACCCGTCTCGCCGGTCAGCACGCCCAGCCCGCGCCCGAAATCGAGATCGAGCGCTTCGATCAGCACGACGTTGCGGACGGCGAGTTGAGTCAGCATTGCATGGTCAGGTTAGCGTGCACGCACCTTCGCGTCACCGCCAGCGACGCGCGAAAACCGCTCTTCGATGTGCATAAGCCGCGCGGGCGGAGGGCCACGGCGCGGCGACGGAGCGCGGCGTGAGCCTACTGCGCCATCGCCACCTGTGTATCGGCGGCATGGTCCTGCACGAGGTCGAAGGCCTTCTCGTACCACTCGCTGCCCGGATAGTTCGCGCCGAGTACGGCGGCGTACTTCTTCGCCTCGACCGGGATCCCCAGCGCGAGGCTGGTCTCGGTCAGGCGATAGAGCGCTTCGGGCGCGTGGCTGGTGGTTTGGTATTCGTCGACCACGTTCTGGAAGCGGATCTGTGCCGCGGTCCAGCGGCCCGACTTCTCGTAGAAGCGGCCGATTTCCATTTCCTTGCCCGCGAGGTGATCGTTGACGAGATCGATCTTGAGCCGCGCGTCGGAGGCATATTCGCTCTCCGGGAAGCGGCGCTCGACCTCCTGCAGCGCGGCCAGCGCCTGTTCGGTCGTCTTCTGGTCGCGCGTCACGTCGCTGATCTGCTCGTAATAGCTGAGCGCGATCAGGTAGTAGGCGTAAGGCGCGTCCTTGTTGCCCGGATGGATCGAGAGGAAGCGCTGCGCGCTCTGGATCGACTTGGTGTAATCGCGCGCGACGTAATAGCTGAAGGCGCTCATCAGCTGCGCGCGGCGCGCCCAGGGCGAATAGGGGTGCTGGCGCTCGACCTCGTCGAACAACGCCGCGGCGAGCGGCGCATTGCCGCGGTCGAGCCGCTGCTTCGCACTGGCGTAGAGCGTCTCGACGTCGCGCGCGACGTAGGCGGTGTCGCCCGGCCCTGCGCTGCCGCCGGCGCAGGCGGTGGTCAGCGTGGCGAGGCTGCCGAGGATGGCTGCGGCGGCGATGTTCTTGCGAAGGAATGTCATGGCCGCGCGATATAGCGCCGGGTGCCCTGAACGCCAAGTGAAAGGGGGACGCTGCTTTCGCGTGGCCGCGCTATGCCAAGATCGCAAGGGCAACCCGCGCGCTTGTCAGCTCGCCGGGCGTTCTCCATGCCCCGACAATTCGCTGCCCTCGGGCGCGTCCCACAGCAGGTGGCGCCCCTCGAGGCTGACGAGGTTCTTCGACCGGATCACCTCGCCCTTGGTGGTGTAACCCAGCAGTTGCTCCGCATCGAGATGCGGGTTCACCGCCAGCACGCGCAGTTCCTCCGACGTGAAGTCGGACAGCCCGCGGGCGCGTTCCTGGCCCTGCTGGTCGTAGATGTGGAGAACGTCGCCGCGGCTGAAATCGCCGTCGATCGAAAGGATGTCCTCGCGCCGGATCGCGCGGTCGCCCCCGGCGATCTCGTCCGCAAGCTCGTCCGAAATGCCGAGGCTGCCCGCCATCTGCAACCGGTTGGCGATCCACCGCTCCCAGCCCGAGGTCGGCGTGTCGTGCGCGATGAACTTGGTCGCGCGACGTTCCCCGTCGAGCACGGAGCTGAGCGGATTGTCGTGCTCACCATGCGCGATATAGGTGGTGACGCCCGCTTCCTGCGCGATGTTCGCCGCCATCAGCTTGGTCGTCATCCCGCCGGTACCCAGCGTGCTCTTGCCCTTGGTCGCTTCCATGAAGGGCGCGACGTCGGTGACTTCGGGGATGAATTCGGCGCCTTCTTCGTCCGGGTGGCGATCGAACAATCCGTCGACTTCGGTCAGGATGATGAAATCCTTCGCATCGACCATCTGCGCGACCTTGGCGGCCAGCCGGTCGTTGTCGCCCACGCGGATTTCCTCGGTCGTGATCGAATCGTTCTCGTTCACGATCGGCATGACCCCTGCCTCGAGCAGACGGAAGACGGTGTTGCGCGTGTTGAGGAAGCGGCGGTGGTCCTCGAAATCGCCCAGCGTCAGGAGGACCTGCGCGATCTCGAAGTCGAACTCGTGCCCGATCTGCTTGTAGGCATTGGTGAGGATCGGCATGCCGCATGCGGCAGCGGCCTGCTTGTCGCTCACGCCCGCAGTCTCGGGACGCTCGCCCACGATCTTCAGCCCCAGCGCGACCGCGCCCGAGCTGCACAGGATGACATTGGTGCCGCGAGCGCGCAGCTTGGCAACGTCTTCCAGCATCCGCTGGATGAACCCGAAACGGGGTGTGAGGCGTTCGGTATTCGCAACCAGGGTGGAGCCGATCTTGACAACGACGGTGTTCGATTGCGGCATGTTCAATCCATCTTGGTGGTCAAAGGAGTGGCGCGGACATAGGCAAGCGTATTGCATCGCACAACCCACTGGAAAAAATTGCGTGGGTGTGTTATAAAAGAATAAACAGAGTCGAAAGGCTTGGGCCAAAGCGTGGTTAACCGAGCGAGAACAAGATCGCGTTAACCGCCACAGATAACAGACGGAGAGATATTATCTTTCAAGACATACTTCTCATAGGCTGCGGCAAGATGGGCGGCGCACTTCTCGAATACTGGAAGCGCGGGGACGAAAGCTTTACGATCGTCGACCCGTTTCTGGAGAATGCGCCCGAAGGTGTGACGCTGGTCAAGGACAGGGCCGCACTGGGCGACAAGCGCTTCGACGTCATCATCGTGGCGATCAAGCCGCAGATGATCGACGACATCCTGCCCGACTACGCGCCGGTGCTGGCCGATGACGGCTATGTCGTCTCGATGGCCGCAGGCGCGGGTATCGCGCGCATTTCCAAGGTCATGGCCACGGGGGACGAGCCTGCGCCCGTCATCCGCATCATGCCCAACCTCCCCGCCTTCGTCGGCAAGGCGACCAACGGCCTCGTCGCAGGGCCCGGCGTCACCGACGACCAGCGCAAGCATGCGCACGCGATGATGGAGCGGACGGGCACCGTGGTCGAAGTCGACGACGAGGACCAGCTCGATCGGGTGACCGCCGTCGCGGGCTCGGGCCCCGGCTATGTCTTCGAACTCGCCCGCGCTTACGTTGCGGCGGCCGAGGGCATCGGCTTCTCGCACGAACAGGCCCGCGCACTGGTGCTCGGCACGCTCGAAGGGACGATCGCGATGGCGATCGACCAGGACGACCAGTCGCTTGAGGACCTGCGCAACTCGGTCACCAGCAAGGGCGGCACCACCGCCGCCGGGCTCGACGCGCTCAACGGCGACGGCGCCGTGTCGCGCAAGTTCGAGGAAACGCTGGAGGCGGCCTACACCCGCGCCGTCGAACTGCGCTGATCGCGAACCGGAACCCGCCCCCGGCTTGCCCGTCTATTAAGTAGAGCTTCACCAAGAACAACAGATCCGAAGAGGACCACCATGAACGACCAGACCCTAGACCCCGCAATCCATATCCACGAACTCGGGAGCAATGCGCGCGCGGCCGCCAAGGGCCTGCTGACCGCCAGCACCGATGCCAAGAACACCGCGCTGCGCGCCGCCGCCAAGGCGTTGCGCGATTCGCAGGCCGAGCTGCTCGAAGCCAACGGCAAGGATGTGGACAGCGTGGCGGACAAGAAGCCGGAAAGCTTCGTCGACCGGCTGCGGCTCACCCCCGACCGGATCGAAGGCATGGCCTCCGCGCTCGAACAGATTGCCGAGCTGCCCGACCCCGTCGGCCGCCAGCTCGCCGAGTTCGATCGGCCCAACGGCCTGAAGATCGAGCGCGTCGCGGTGCCCATCGGCGTGATCGGCATGATCTACGAATCGCGGCCCAACGTGGGTGCGGACGCATCCGCGCTGTGCCTCAAGAGCGGCAACGCGGTGATCCTGCGCGGCGGTTCGGAGAGCCGCAACTCGACCCGCGTCATTGTCCGCTGCATGCAGGAAGGCCTCAAGGCCGCCGGCCTGCCCGAACACGCCGTCCAGACCGTCGGCACGACCGACCGCGCCGCGGTGGCCGAGCTGCTCAAGGCGGACGAGTTCGTCGACCTCGTGATCCCGCGCGGCGGGCGTGGCCTCGTCGAGCTAGTGCGCGACCAGGCCAGCGTGCCCACGCTGCTCCACCTCGACGGGAACTGCCATACCTACATCCACGCCAAGGCCGATCTCGACAAGGCAGCCGAGGTCATCCGCAACGCCAAGCTGCGCCGCACCGGCGTCTGCGGCGCGACCGAGAGCATTGTGGTCGACAAGGCGGTGGCCGAACAGGCCATCCCCAAGATCGCGGCGATCTTCGGCGACGACTGCGAACTGCGCGGCGACGAAACCGCCGTCGCACTCGCGCCCAGCATCAAGCCCGCGACCGACGAAGACTGGGGCACCGAATATCTCGACCCCATCGCGAGCGTGAAGGTGGTCGACGGCCTCGACGAGGCGATCGACTGGGTCGACACCTATTCGAGCCACCACACCGACGCGATCATCACCGAGGATGACGACGCTGCCGCTAAGTTCATGACCAGCATCGACTCCGCGATCCTGATGCACAACGCCTCGACCCAGTTCGCCGACGGCGGCGAGTTCGGCATGGGCGCGGAGATCGGCATCGCGACCGGCAAGATGCACGCGCGCGGTCCGGTCGGCCTCGAACAGCTGACCAGCTTCAAGTACCTCGTCCACGGCAAGGGCCAGACGCGGCCGTAGTTTGTTTGGCCTCAAACGCCGGCCCCTTGAGCTAACTTGGGCCATCCGGCCCCTTAGGCTTTCCTCGCAGGAGCTCGGGCGGGCGGTCGCCCTTGCCTCCCTGCGGTCGGATTGGCGCATTTAACGCTGTCCTACAGCATAAGGGCCGGGGCATATGCCTCGGCCCTTTTCGCATGTGAGGAGAGCTGCCGATGAGTCCGAGGCCATGACCCGCAAAGCCGACAACCGCGAGCAGCGACTGCCCGTGCCTGCTGGCGAGCTGCCCGACTTCGTCCCCGTCCCCCGCGAGTACAACCGCCACGATGGCTGGACCGAAGATCGCCAGCGCCGCTTCATCGCCGCGCTCGCCGATACGGGCTCGGTCCACGCCGCGTGCAAGGCGGTCAACATGAGCCAGGCCGGCGCCTACCACCTGCGCCGCCAGCCGGGCGCGCAGAGCTTTCGCGCCGCATGGCAGGCGGCGATCGACCTCGGCGTGCAGCGGATCGAGGACGTTGCCATGGACCGTGCCCTGAATGGCGTCGACGTGCCCGTCTACTCCTACGGCAAGCTGGTCGGCACGCGGACCACCTATAACGACCGCCTGCTGATGTTCATGCTGCGCAACCGCGCGCCCGATCGCTTTGCGGAAGGCCGCGCAAAAGGCCTCAACGCGGTCGGCCAGATGGAGCTGAAGCGGCTCAAGAAACAATGGCGCGAGGAGTACGAGCGCGAGCGCGCGCAGGGCGGCGAGGCCCGCGTGTTCGCCTCGATCGACGCCAAGCTGAAAGCGCTCCACCAGCGCCACCTCGACTCCATGAGCCCCCGCGCCCGCGCGGCCTGGGACGCCTTCAAGGCCATCGAGGCCGAGGACGAGGCCGCAGGCTACCGCTGGTGGGAGGACCCGGAGCACCCGGCTTATGCGGAGGCGATGAGCGAGGAAGCGGAAGATGAGGGGGAAGAGGAGAGCGGCATCTGCCAAGAAGACGGAAACCTCTGAAAACATAAATTGGCACAGTAAGCCTTTTCTCCCTCCCATACTACGTTTCCACTTCTTCCCCGTGAGGGGGAACATTTACATCTAGAACAACGCTAGCTCCTTTGCTCTCAAGGCGTCTTTTAACCGCCTTCACCCCTCTAGGTAAAACTGCAAGCCCATCCCTTGCGCCCTCTAGAATAATACTTTCCGACCGGGCACCTGCGCTGATACGAAATTCTGCATTTGCCATTTTCGCATTAGAGAAATTTGTATTCAGAAATTTTGCATGTCGAAACCGGCACCCTCGAACATCTGCACTCGCAAAAATCGCAAAATGCAAATCAGCATCGTCAAATATTGATCCGCTCAACTCTGCACTGTAAAAATCGAACATATCCAAAACGCAGCCTGAGAAATTCAACCGCCTTAGGCAATACAATACTAACTGATTGACCGGCCCTTGGCGTTGCCCGCTGAGCTTGCGGAGAAAGGCTCCGGCTGCAGTTCTCGACGGCCAATCTATGTTAGAAACTTCGCCTGTTGCAACCGCGAAACTATTAAGTACAGCCACGCAAGCTTCCGCCGCATTGCGGAAGCGGCGATTTTTCTCATTTGTCCTCAACGTAGAGAACCTATCCATATCGACGCCATCGCGAACGAAAACAGCGACCAACTCGGAAAATACACTTTGGCCGCACACCTGCTCATCTTGCGACAAACGCTGAATCTCGCGATCTACAAAAGCCAATACCTCGTGGTCGAGCGCAGTTTTCCCGCAAAGTCGGGCCCAGCGAAACGCCGCTTCTCCCTCATCCCAACCCTCATCAAAATTCGCCTTATGCTGCTTCCGTTTCCTAACAATTTCTTTTATCAACCTGAATAATGCCAAGGCTATAAGATACTCAGCAAACGACTTATGAGTAAACTCAAACGTCTTTTGCCCGTCCTCCCTCAGACCCTTTTGCCTAAAATAGAAGGCAAGAAGGAGGTTAGAAATGCCATCAGACATTCCCTTTTCAAAGCTTGGCAGAAGATTAGACACTTTACTTTGCCTACAATGCTCCTCTACTTCCGCTAAAGTAGCAGTTCTTCCTGCGCCGTGCCAAACAGCAACCGAAACTTCTTCCAATAATCTAACAAAATGATCAAACTCTAAGGCGCCTGTTGTGGGGTGCCTCCGAGCTGACCAGACCCTTTCGTGTATCGCTGCCAATAAATCTGCATAAATTGAATTGACAGAAATATTATTGAGATCAATTTTTCCACGAAAGTAGGCAAGAGCGACAAGGTAGTTGAGAAGTGGTTGAGATGTGACGGAGCCCAACTCCCCCCGCCGCAAGTTTTCGGGCATCGACTTTATAACTCTATTAGTCAAAAGAGCATACTTTGCCCACCATACATCTCTCAGATCATCGTTGAGAACCTCTGCATTCTCGTACCTGCGGCGCTCTTCGGGAGGTGTATAATATGACAGCAAATGAAATATTTTTCCGTCGCCGCGAAATGAGGCCTCAGCGGACTGAACAGCCAAATCCCGACCCGTAAATAGGATCTTAGCACGCAAGTCGTCTCCAGAGTTCTTTCGATCAAGCCAGCGAAGAGCATCTGCAACAAAATCCTTGGCGCTCTCATGGGCCGCTCGACCTTGCATTTGGATTTCGTCGAGTCCGTCCAGGATAATTAATAGAGGCCGCTCAGCAGTACCTTCGTCCAATGGGTTGTGCATTCTAAAGAAACGAGTTTCTTGAAAATAAGATGATATCGCTGATGCAAACGAATCTTGAATGTCAAGAAGATGAAGCTGAAGTAGCAGTATATTGCGGCCCTCGGAGGCGAGTTCAGCTGCCGCCATGTACGAAAGAGATGACTTTCCAGAACCAGGCCCCCCGGTTAAAGCTGCGAAGCTATGCCCTTTATCCTGACAGAGGAATTTTTTAATTTCCGAGCCAGTCATGCCCGCTTGCGGGCGGAGATTGAGGTCTATATCACTCGAGCGGATATCTGAATTGCCGAATTTCTTTTTCTTGGTTATAAAATACAGAGGGGTATCAACATATATATCTTTTAGAGAGAAAGTCTCATCGAATACGTTTCGGTGAATTAACGAAACCAAATGAGCCCTATAATCCGACCACTCGATGAATTTCTCTTTGGCTGAAAAGAATGGCGACACCTTCTCTTCTTTGAGAGTTTGATATCGGTCTCCATTCTCCAACCACTCGGCGTGCAGAGCCTCTGCAAACTGGCCATCAGCGCGTCTTAGCAGGTTTGAAGCATCTATAGAGTTTATATTTATATAGCCAAGCCACTCTGAGATTTGGACCTTAAAACTAGCCGGTAGCCCAGAATACGCCATCTCTAATAAGTCTGAGAAATGAAGGTCGTAAATAACTTTCAGATCAAGTGACTGGAAAGATGCGGCCTTCTTTAAATCGTACCGTGTCTCATCATGAAAACTCTGCTCTATTATCTTATAGGCAACACGCTTTAGAGCCCCTTCTATGAGAAGTGCTAGCTCGGTATCCGCGCCTTTTCTTAGCCCCAGGGAATCGGCTATCTCAAACGTATGTCCGGTCGCGCGCAATGGGTCGTTTGCGGAAATGGCGCTGCCCAAAGATGCAGCTGCCTTTAGTAATTTCCATGGTGAAATTTGTAGCGTCAGATACCTTTGTTTGACCATACACTCCCCCCGTAATCTGCCTGATTTTTGTTAGGAAAGAAGGAAGTGGTACTATCTTGGTGTCGCCGTCAAGTGGCGGCAGCCGTCGGGCCGGGGGTGTCTACTAAACGCGCGCGCCCGCATCCTCAGAATGAGGGTCACTCCTCCCCCATCCGCAGCGCAGCAATAAACGCCTCCTGCGGAATGCTGACATTCCCATATTCCCGCATCCGCGCCTTCCCCTTCTTCTGCTTCTCCAGCAGCTTCTTCTTGCGGGAAATGTCGCCGCCGTAGCATTTGGCGGTCACGTCCTTGCGCAGGGCGGCGATGGTTTCGCGGGCGATGACCTTGCCGCCGATCGCGGCCTGGATCGGGATCTTGAACAGGTGGCGCGGGATCAGGTCTTTCAGGCGCTCGCACATGCCGCGGCCGCGTTCCTCCGCCACGCCGCGGTGGACGATCAGCGACAGCGCATCGACCGGCTCGTTGTTGACGAGGATGTTCATCTTCACGAGGTCGCCTTCGCGCAGGCCGATCTGCTCGTAATCGAAGGAGGCGTAGCCGCGGCTGATCGACTTCAGGCGATCGTAGAAGTCGAACACCACCTCGTTCAGCGGCAGCTCGTAGGTCACCTGCGCGCGGCCGCCGACATAGGTCAGGTTGGTCTGGATCCCGCGCCGGTCCTGGCACAGCTTGAGGATGCTGCCCAGATATTCGTCGGGCGTGTAGATCACCGCCTTGATCCACGGCTCCTCGATCACCTCGATCCGGTTGGGGTCGGGGTAGTCGGCGGGATTGTGCAGCTCGATCACCTTGGCATCCTCGGTCTTCGAATGGCCGAGGTGGATGCGGTAGACGACCGATGGCGCGGTGGTGATGAGGTCGAGGTCGTATTCGCGGCTGAGGCGCTCCTGAATGATCTCGAGGTGCAGCAGGCCGAGGAAGCCGCAGCGGAAGCCGAAGCCCAGCGCGGCGGAGCTTTCCGTCTCGAAAGTGAAGCTCGCATCGTTGAGGCGCAGGCGCGCGATGCTCTCGCGCAGCTTGTCGAAATCGGCGGCGTCGACGGGGAACAGCCCGCAGAACACCACCGGCTGCGGCTCGCGATAGCCGGGCAGCGCCTTGGTCGCGCCGTTCTTGACCGTGGTGATGGTGTCGCCGACGCGGGCCTGCTCCACCTCCTTGATCTGCGCGGTGATGAAGCCGATCTCGCCCGGGCCGATCTCGGTCAGGTCGATGCGCTTGGGGGTGAAGGCGCCGACGCGGTCGATCAGATGCTCGGTCCCGCCCTGCATGAACTTGACGTTCAGCCCCTTCCTGAGGACGCCGTCGATCACGCGCACGAGGATGACGACGCCGAGGTACGGGTCGTACCAGGAATCGACGAGGCTGGCGGTCAGCGGTGCGTCGCGGTCGCCCTGGGGCGGCGGAATGCGTGCGACGATCGCTTCGAGCACGTCCTCCACGCCGATGCCCGATTTCGCGCTGGTGAGCACCGCGCCGCCGTTCTGCCAAGTGCCAGTGGCCTGGATGCCGACGATCTCCTCGATCTCCTCGGCGACCCGCTCGGGCTCGGCGGCGGGGAGGTCTATCTTATTGATAACGGGCAGGATTTCGTGGTCGTGCTCGATCGACTGGTAGACATTGGCGAGGGTCTGCGCCTCGACCCCCTGCGCCGCGTCGACCACCAGCAGCGCGCCCTCGCAAGCGGCGAGGCTGCGGCTCACCTCGTAGGCGAAGTCGACGTGGCCGGGCGTGTCCATCAGGTTGAGCTGATAGGTCTCGCCATCATTGGCAGTGTAGTTGAGGCGCACGGTCTGCGCCTTGATGGTGATGCCCCGCTCGCGCTCGATATCCATATTGTCGAGCAGCTGCGCGGTCATCTCGCGCTCGGTCAGGCCGCCGGTGAGCTGGATCAGCCGGTCGGCGAGCGTGCTCTTCCCGTGGTCGATATGGGCGATGATGCTGAAATTGCGGATCTTGGAAAGGTCGGTCATTACCGCGCCGCAATAGACATGGGGCGGGCGTCTGTCAGCATGTTTGAGGGTCTGGCCGGTCGGCTTCGTGTGGGACCGGGGAAATCGCGCGAGCGCGCTCAGGCGGTGCGGCGGCTCTGCTGGTCGGGGGAAGTGCGAGTGGCCAGTGCAGTGGGCAGGTCGATATTGCCCCGGCTGTCGCGGCTGAGCGCCTGGTCGAACAGCACCCCGATGCGGTTCTCTGCGCACCAGCGCACTTCGGCGTCCACCGCCAGCCGTTCGGTCAGCGCCACGCGGAAGCGGGTGCCCTCGGGCACGTTCCACAGCCCCTCGATCAGGGCCCCGCGCGAGGACAGGTTGCGCACGGTGGCGTTGTAGAAATCCTCCCCGTGCTGCAGCACCACACGGCGCAGCATCGCCTGACGCGCTTCGCGCGAAAGGCGCGGGCCGGTGGGCGTGATCGCAAGCCCCTCTTCGAGGCGCGCGTCGGCTTCCTCGACCGAGAGAGGCTTGGAATAGATATAGCCCTGGATGTGGCTGCAGCCGTGGCGACGGATCAGATCGAGCTCGTCCATGGTCTCGACACCCTCGGCGGTCGTGTCCATCCCGAGCGCTTCGGCCAGGCTGCTGATCGCCGCGATGATCGCGCCGTTGCGACTTCCCGGGAGTGTCGCTCCACGTACGAAGCCCTGGTCGATCTTGATCTTGTCGAACGGCGCATTCTTGAGATAGCCGAGCGATGAGTAACCGGTGCCGAAATCGTCGAGTGCCAGCCGGACGCCGACTTTCTTGAGTGCGGCGAAAGTGGCGTCGGTGTTCTCGCCGTCGTCAAGGAAGACGCTCTCGGTAATTTCCAGTTCGAGCCGGGATGCCTTGATCCCCGTGCTGGCAATGGTGCGCGCAATCGTCGCGGGCAGGCCTGGGTCGGCAAATTGCAGGGGCGAGACGTTGACGGCGCAGCGGATCGTCTCGGGCCAGCGGGCCAGATCCTCGCACGCCTTGCGGATCGCCCATTCACCGATCGCCACGATGAGCCCTGCATCTTCGGCCACCGGTATAAATTTTTCCGGGCTGATCCACCCATGGGCGGGGTGCTTCCAGCGCAACAGCGCCTCGAACCCGGAAATGCGCTCGCTCACCGTGTCGATGACCGGCTGGTAGTGAAGCTGCAGGCTGCCACTGTCGACCGCGAGCCGCAGTTCCTCTTCCATCTGATTGCGCTCCTGCGCGGCAGCATGGAGATCGTGGCTGAAGATGTGATAGCGTCCGCGGCCCGCATCCTTGGCGGCATACAGCGCCAGGTCCGCGCTGCGAATTACGCGTTCGCTGCTGGTGCCATGGTCAGGGGCCATGGCAATACCGACCGACACGCCGATGACCATACGCTTCCCCTCGATCGAATAGGGTTGCGAGAGCGAATGAATGATCTCCTTGGCCAGATGCTCGATCTGGACCTCGGTACAGCGTCGGGGAATGATGATCTTGAACTCGTCGCCCCCCAGGCGACCGACCACGCCCATGTCGCCGATCACCTTTTCCAGTCGCCGGGCGACCTGCACCAGGAGCTTGTCGCCGGTGGGATGCCCGAAGGTGTCGTTCACATGCTTGAACCGGTCGAGGTCGAGCATCAGGATGGTGCACGCACGCCGGTTCTTGTCGCGGCTGGTCAGCAGCTTCGACAGGCCCTGCGAAAGCGAATGCCGGTTGGCCAATCCGGTCAGCGAATCGTACATCGCCAGGCGAGAGGCATGTTCGGCGCTGCGGCGGCGTTCGGTCAGGTCGGTGCCCGAGCCTCGGAAGCCGCAGAAATTGTCGAACCCGTCGAAGATCGGCCGGCCATTGATCGACCACCAGACGGCATCCTCGCGCGCACCGTCATTGCCGCGCACCGGCATGTCGTGAAACGCCGACTGCGCAGTGAAGTGGAACTTGATCGTCCGCTCCGCATCGCGTTCGTCCGGCTCGATCTCGAACAGGTTGGTGAAGATCTTGCCGTAGAGGTCGTCGATGTCGAATCCGTATCGATCGGCGAATTCCTGGGAAATATAGACGATTCGCCCATTGCAGTCGGTCTCCCAGAACCAGCCCTGCCCGGTCGCCTCGTATTCGCGCATGATGTCGATCGAGCGGTTGCGCAGCCGCTCGTCCGCCTGCCGCTCGACTTCGGTGTTGCGCTCGTGTCGTTCCTGGAAGAGCGCGATGCAGACCCCGGCGAGGGTGGCGAGAAGGAACGCAACCAAGACGGTAACGTCGCCACCGATGGCCATGTGACCGACGAAGGGAAGCCAAAGCCCGACTTTCAAAGACAGCAGCACGAAGGGCCGACCGCCCAGGAAGACCGCAGCCAGATTGCCCATTCCGATGATGGCAGCGAGGCCGAGGCTTTGCGGCAGCCCGCCATGCGCCATCCACTCCGAAAAACCGATGCCCACCAACAGATTCGGCAGCAACGCGAAGGCGGAGAAAACCGCAATGTCGCGCACCAGCCCTTCGCCCCGGATCGGGCGCGTCGCAAAAAACAGGAGGGATGCAAACAGGAATGCCACCAAGGCTGGCAAGGTGGGGAGGATACTGCCGATCAGTCCGCAGATCGCTGCGGCGACCAGCGTGACCCCTCCCAGAATACGCCACCGCTCGGGCAGCGCGGAGGTATCGATTTCCGGCACGTCCATGCTATCGCATGCGACCTTGTCTGCCTGCTTGCGCTCGGCCAGCTTCACGACACGGCGGCGCTTCTCGGCAGGTGCATCGGCGCCCGAAGCGCGGTCCTCCCGCAATGCCTGTCTGGGTTTCTGCGCGCTCGCGTCCATGCTCGGATATATCCCACGCACGCGCGAGGAAATGATGAACGGGAGTGGTTAGCGCGTCCTTAATTTGCGCTGCCAACGGGCCTTCGCGGTCATGACAGGGATTCCGTGACTTGTGTCGCCGCCCGCAGCCCGGCATCACCGCCTCGTGTTCGAACTCCGCCATCCGCACGCAGACTGCTCGCACTGCGGGAAAAAGCCGCCATTTCGGTGTAACTCCCGGCTTCTCAAGGCAAATTCAGTATGATCCCTTTCGCCGATATCGACATGTGCCTGCGTGGATGGGGACTGTTCGGCAGTCCGCCCACTACCACCAGCCGAAAGACAGGGCGGAACGGTGAACCCGGCGGGCCGCTCAGTGCGAAAGTAACTTTCGAAAAGGTTGACGGGCACACACTGCGCGTGGCGCGATGGCGACTCGACCAGGCCTCGGACAAGCCGCCACTGCTGTTCTTCAACGGCATCGGCGCGAATATCGAGGCGGTGGCTCCGCTGGCCGAGGCGCTGACCGAGCGCGGTTTCATCATGTTCGACATGCCGGGCACGGGGGAATCGCCCGATCCGTTGTTGCCGTACAACCCCTTTACGATGAGCTGGACCGCGCTCTCGCTTCTAGACCGCTTCGGCCTCGACGAGGTCGATGTCATGGGGATGAGCTGGGGCGGCTCCATGGCGCAGCATTTCGCGCTTCAGCACGGGGGCCATGTCCGCCGGGTGGTCCTCGCGGCGACCTCGCCGGGAATGCTGATGATCCCGGGCGACCCCAAGATGCTCGCCGAGATGGTCGATCCCTCCTCGGCCATAAACGAGATGCTGGTCGGCGAGTATTTGACCGCGATGGGGAACGCGGATGTGAGCAAGCTGGCGCGCAACACGATCGGCAGTATCACCGCGCCGAGCACCACGGGCTACTTTTACCAGCTGATGGCGCTGGCGGGATGGACTTCGCTCCCCGCGCTGCCTTTCCTCGACAAGCCGGTGCTTGTCATGATGGGAGAGAATGATCCGATCGTCCCTCTATCCAACGGGAAACTGCTGGCAGGCACGATCCCCAACGCGCGGCTGGAAGTGTTCGAGGACGCAGGCCACCTGTTCCTGATGACCCATCCGGAAAAATCGATCCGTCTGCTGCGAGAGTTCCTCGACGCGCCCGAGGATGCCTGAACCTAGCGACGCGAAGCCCCGCAGATACCCTCACCCGCAAGACGCCCCGCCTCGGCCAATGCCTCCGCGGCTTCCCGAGGACGGTCGGTGGCGATGATATCGACCCCCGCCGCGCCGAGATCGGCGTAGCGTTCGTCGATCCCCAGATCCCCGATCTGCCGATCGATCGATTGCGCGCCGCCCAGCGTGCCGAAAATCACCTCGACATCGCTCTCGTCCAGCGCCGCGTACAGGTCCGGCTGAGGCAGACGCGTGCCGGTGAAGGCCACGATACGATCGCTGGGAATGCCTGCCTCGATCGCCTCGGCCAGCGCGTCGAAGCGATTGATGGACAGCGAGATCGTCATGTCCGGTGCCAGCCGATGCAACCTGACAGCGGACGCAACGGAGTATGCAATCAGCACCACCGAATGCTGCATATCCGCATCGCGGATGGCGGCGATGGTATTATCGTATGAGGCAGACGGCTTGAAATCGATCTGCAGGACAGTTCGACCCTTTGCCCAGGCAAGCGCCTGGGCCAACGTCGGAATTCCGTAGGGAGTGGTCCAGCCCGCCTCATCGCGCAGGCGCAGCTTGGCGAGATCGGCCCACTGCTGCTGAGCTGCGGTCCCGCGGCCGGTCGTCGTACGATCGAGACGGTCGTCGTGAAGCAGGAACAGAACACCATCGCTGCTTTGCGCGACATCGATTTCCATGATCGCGGGCGCGGCATGGAGCAGCGCATCCATCGCCTCGATCGAATTCTCGGGCAGGCCGGGCGTCGGCCCTCCGCGATGCGCCGAAACGATCGTGCGCTGCCGGGCCTCCATGCAATCGAGGAACGCCGAGAGATCGCCCCCGGTATCGAGCGACCATGCGCGCGGTGTCTCTTGGGACACGGCAGGGACCGCGGTCAGCGAGGCCGCTATCAGCGACGGGAGCAGAAAAGCCTTCATGCGACGCGCCTACCAGCGCCGTATGACAGCTTCGTCTCTCAGACCCGCATCGGCATGAGGACGTAGAGCGCGGGCGAATTTTCGTCGCGACGGATCAGCGTGGGTGCGCCCGCATCGGCGAGGTGCAGTTCGACCATGTCGGAATCGATCTGGCTGAGGATGTCTTTCAGGTAATTGGCGTTGAAGCCGATCTCGAACCCGTCGGACTTATACTCCGCCGCGATTTCTTCCGCCGCAGTGCCGTTGTCGGGGCTGGTGACCGACAGCGTCACCTTGTCCGCATCGAGGCCCATCTTCACCGCGCGCGTCTTCTCGGTGGCGATGGTCGCCACGCGGTCCACGCCTTCGTAGAAGGCCTTGGGATCGAGCCTGAGCAGCTTGTCGTTGCCGGTCGGGATGACGCGGCTGTAATCGGGGAAGGTGCCGTCGATCAGCTTGCTGGTGAGGACAACGCCGCCCTCGCCGCCCAGCGCGAAGCGGATCTTGCTGGCCGAAAGGTCGACCTGGACGTTCGAATCGAGCGCCTCTTCGAGCAGCTTGCGCAGCTCCGCCACGGCCTTTCGCGGCACGATGACGTCGGGCATGCCGTCGGCGCCTTCGGGCCGGTCGATCGTGTAGCGGGCCAGCCGGTGGCCGTCGGTCGCCGCGGCCTTGAGCACGGGGCGCGCTTCGTCCGACACGTGCAGGAAAATGCCGTTGAGGTAGTAGCGCGTTTCTTCGGTGCTGATCGCGAAGCGCGTGCGGTCGATCAGTTCGGCCAGCTCGCGGGCGGGCAGTTCGAAGCTGGTCGGCAGTTCGCCTTCGACGATCACGGGGAAGTCGTCGCGCGGCAGCGTGGGCAGCTGGAAACGGCTGCGCCCCGCCTTCACCGTCATGCGGTTGTCGGCCGTTTCGAGGCTGACCTGGCTACCATCGGGCAGCTTGCGGGCGATGTCGAACAGCAGGTGCGCGGACACGGTAATCGCGCCGCCGCTCTCCACGCTCGCGGCGGTCATCGTCTCGACCACCTGCAGATCGAGGTCGGTCGCCATGACCTTGACCCCGCCGCCCTCGTCGGCGTCGATCAGGACATTGCTCAGGATCGGGATGGTGTTGCGCCGCTCCACGACCGACTGCACGTGGGACAGGGAGCGTAGCAGCGTCGCGCGTTCGATGGTGGCCTTCATCGGTCCTTCTCTCGTCTCATTTGCGCATCGGAAACAGCGGAACTCCCCCTTCGGGTCCGCCCAGCGCGAGAATCTTATCCGGTTTCCTTATCGCGCCTGCAAGCATGGGCAAGGATCAAGCGCGAGTCTGCCGGAAAAGCCGGGGATAAGGCGTTGAACGCGCTTAGGCCAGCGGTAGCTGCCCCTGAAGCACGTTTGCCACACCTCTGCACCCGTTTTGCCAGCCGTCAGCTCAACATCGCCATGCCGCCATTGACGTGCAGCGTCTGCCCGGTGACGTAGGCTGCCTCGTCGCTGGCGAGGAACGCCACCGCAGAGCCGATCTCGTCCCCCTCGCCCATGCGCCCCGCCGGAATGCGCGCGTTGATCGCGGCCTTCTGCTTGTCGTCTAGCGCATCGGTCATCGCAGTGCGGATGAAGCCCGGCGCAACGCAGTTGACGGTGATCCCGCGGCTGGCGAGTTCCTGCGCAAGGCTTTTCGACATGCCGGTAAGGCCCGCCTTCGCCGCAGTGTAGTTCATCTGGCCGGGATTGCCGGTCGCCCCGACCACGCTGGTGATCGAGACGATGCGCCCGGAACGCGCCTTCATCATCGGGCGCGCAGCGGCGCGCATCAGGCGGAAGGCGGCTTCGAGGTTGATGCGGATCACCTGATCCCACTCCTCGTCCTTCATCCGCATGGCGAGATTGTCGCGCGTGATGCCGGCGTTGTTCACCAGGATATCCATCTTTCCCAGCGTATCGATGGTGGCGGGCACCAGTTCCTCGACACTGTCCGGGTTCGACAGGTCGCAGGTGATCTCCACATGATCGCCGCCGACCTCGTCCTGCAACTGCTCGCGGAAGGCGCGCAGCTTGTCGCCGTTGGAACCCGACAGCGCGAGCCGCGCGCCCTGACCGGCAAGCGCCTTGGCGATGGCGGAGCCGATGCCGCCGCTCGCGCCGGTGACCAGCGCGGTCTTTCCTTCGAGTGAGAACATCAGCCGATCTCCTTCGCCACGGCTTCGAGGTCTTCCATCGTGATGCAGCTGGCGACCTTCGCGTCCTTGTCGGTGCGCAAGACCATCGGGCCGAGCACCTTGCCGCCAAGCTCCACGAAATGTTCCACGCCATCGGCGCGCATCGCGAGGACGCTTTCGCGCCAACGCACGCGGCCGGTGATCTGTTCGACCAGCAGCTTCTGCTCTTCCTTGGAATCGGCGACCTTGGCGGCGCTCACATTGGCATAGAGCGGCAGGTCCAGCGCCGACGGCGAAGTGTTCTCGAGCGCGAGCTGCATCCGCTGCGCGGCGGGCTTCATCAGCGAACAGTGGAACGGTGCCGATACCTGGATGCGCACGGCGCGCTTCACGCCGAAATCCTTGGCCGTTTGCAGCACGCGCTCGATCGCCTCGGCATGGCCGGAGAGCACGACCTGCGACGGGTCGTTGTCGTTCGCGATCTCGCAGACCTGGCCCTGCGCGGCCTCGTCCGCCAGCTTCTGCGCGGTCTCGATATCCGACCCCAGCAGTGCCACCATGCCGCCGACGCCGATCGGCACCGCATCCTGCATGGCAATGCCGCGCAGGCGCAGCAGCTTCGCGGTATCGCCCAGCGAAAACGCATTGACGGCCGCAAGCGCGGTATATTCGCCCAGCGAGTGGCCTGCGACGCACGAGGCGGCGTCCTTCAGCTTCACGCCGAAATCCTTCTCCAGCACCCGCAGCGTGGCGATGGCATTCGCCATGATCGCGGGCTGCGCGTTCGAGGTGAGCGTCAGTTCCGCATCGGGCCCTTCGCGCATCATCGCCGACAGTTTCTGGTTGAGAGCGTCGTCGATTTCCTGGAAGGTCTCGCGCGCGGCGGCGCTGGCGTCGGCAAGATCGGCACCCATGCCGACCTTCTGGCTCCCCTGACCGGGGAAGATGAAAGCTCGCATCTAAATCTCCTTGTTGGCCGCGGGCCTAGGAACCGCGCGCCGGGCTTGCAAGGCCGAAGGGGACGATCCGGTTCTCGGCCGTATGACCGATCTCGGCCCGCCCCAGATACGGAATACCCGCCCGCGCGCACCAGAATTCCGCGATTTCCTCGGCGCTCTGCCCGAACTCGCGGTCGTTTTCGGGCACGTTGGTGACGGCGCCGAGACGCAGGCCCGCGACGCGCGGCAGGGTGTTGGAAAGGCTGAAGAACAGCCGGTCGACGGCATACAAATGCTCGCTGACCTCCTCGACCATCACGACATGCCCGGAAAGATCGGGCAGCAGCGGCGTATCGACCAGCATGGCGAGCGTGATGAGGTTGAAGGCAACCGTCGGCGTCTTTCCGTCAAGGCTCGGCTCGAGCCCGCTGCCGTCGCCCGAGAACCAGCGCAGCACACGGCGCACCGCCTCGCGCCCGCGCTCCGAGCGCGCGCTGACCGGCATCGAGCCGTGGACCGGCTGGCCGATCCCTGCGCGGTAGAGTGCGGCGAGCATGTAGCCCATGTCCGAAAAGCCCACGTAGGTCTTCTGCCGCGCGGCATCGTTCATCTGCGCCACCGCCGCCTGCGCGATCCGGTTGGAGCCGTAGCCGCCCTTGGCGAACCACACCGCGTCGTATTGCGGGTCGTTGGCGCATTCGAGAAGGGCGGTCAGCCGTTGCAGGTCGGTACCGGCGAAGTGGCCCCAGCTCTTGAAGCATTGCGGGTGCACGTAGACGCTGTGTTCGGGAAATTCGTCGGCGACGAGCTGCTCGATCGCTGCGGCATGGTCTGGCGTGATGGCGGTGGCGGGCGCGCAGATGGCGATGCGGGTCATGGGCCTGCTGTACCCGCCAAACCCACCCCCGTCATCCCCGCACAGGCGGGGATGACGCTCACTTCTACCGAGCCTGGCCGCAAAAAGCGGGACCCCCGCCTGCGCGGGGGTGACGAGTTGATCTTATGCCAATAGTGCTCAGCCCATGACCGACTTCCCCGACCCGACCGCCGACCTCACTGCCCGCCCCTGGTTCTTCTGCGGGATCGGCGGATCGGGAATGCAGCCGCTCGCCGCGATCCTGAAGGGTCGCGGGGCGGAGGTCGCGGGATCGGACCGCAGCTTCGACCAGGGCCGCACGCCGGAAAAATTCGCCGCGTTGGAAGCGCAGGGGTTCAAGCTCTTCCCGCAGGACGGCAGTGGGATCACGCGGCCCGAGCAGGTGCTGGTGGCCAGCGCGGCAGTGGAAGACACCGTGCCGGAAGTGGTGCGAGCCAAAGAGCTGGAGCTTCCCCGCCTGACCCGTGCGGACCTCAACGCGGCGCTGTTCAACGCCGCCGAAACGGGCGTCGCCGTCGCGGGCACCAGCGGCAAGTCGACCGTGACCGGGATGCTCGGCTGGATTTTGCACCACGCAGGCCGCAATCCGACGATCATGAACGGCGCGGTGATGAAGAACTTCGTCAGCGACGACCGCCCCTTCGCCAGCGCAGTGGTCGGTGACGCCGACCTTTACGTGTCCGAGGTCGACGAAAGCGATGGTTCGATCGCGCAATACAAGCCCGCCGTCGGCATTCTCCTCAACGTCAGCCTCGACCACAAGAGCATGGACGAGCTGCGCCAGCTGTTCGGCGACTTTCTGGAGGCGTCGCAGCGCGGCGTGGTGAACGCCGACGACGAAGAGGCTTTCCGGCTGGTCGCGCACGCCAATTCGCCACTGACCTTCGGCGTGACCAATGGGTGCGCCGCGCTCGGCATCGTCGAGGGATCGCTGGCAGAGGGCCCGACGCGGCAGGCGGCGATGGTGCACGACAAGCGCGACGACAGCCAGCACGCGCTGACGCTTAACCTGCCGGGGCACCACAACCTCTCAAACGCACTTGCGGCGATTGCGGGGGCGAACGCGGCTGGCGTTTCGGTGGCCGATGCGGTCGCGGCGCTGGCCGAGTTCAATGGGCTGGCAAGGCGGTTCGATATCGTCGGCACAAGCGCAAATGGCGTGACCGTGATCGACGATTTCGGTCACAACCCGGAGAAAGCCGCAGCAACGCTGCGCACGCTGAAAGCACACGAAGGGCGCGTGCTCGCCTTCTTCCAGCCGCATGGCTACGGCCCTCTCAAACAGATGGGCGCCGAACTCGCCGAAACCTTCGCCCGCGAACTCGGCCCGGAAGATATCACCATGCTGTGCGACCCGGTCTATTTCGGCGGCACGGTCGACCGCTCCGAAGGCAGCGAGCGGATCGTCGACCTGATCGCGAAACACGGCGGCAAAGCCATCCACATCAACACACGCGACGGCTGCGGCGACTGGATAGTGGCGAATGCCCAGCCCGGCGACCGTATCGCTATCATGGGCGCGCGCGACGACACGCTGAGCGCCTTCGCGCGCGACGTGCTGGAGCGGCTGGGTTGAGCGTCTACCAGCGCGCCCGCCGCCATGCGCTCAAGATGCTGCTCGGCGTCGCGCTCGGCGTCGTCTTCATCATCGCGGTCGATGCGTGGATCGGCCATTCGAGCATCGCCTTCGCGGTCGTCATCTTCGGCCTGTTCATGGCCAATATCGGCATTCTCGGCTTCAATTGCCCGAACTGCCGCAAGAACCTGTTCTTCCGCGGACCGCTGATGCTGCCCTGGCCCAACAAGACCTGCAGCCGATGCGGAACCGACCTGACGAAAGTGCCTGCCAAGGCCCCTTAGTGAGCGCCCTCTTCCTCGCCATGCCCGAGGCCGAAAACCTTGTGCAGCACGAGGAAGATCACTGCGCCCAGCACCAGACCGAGAAGCGCCGAGGCCGCTGCATAGGTCACCCAGCCGAGAATGCCGCCGAGCGCGCCCGTGGTGCTCTCCACTGCGTGCTCCAGCCCATGGCTCGCATCGTAGAGCGTGTGGAAGCCCAGCTCGTGCGTGCCGTGCAGGATGATCCCGCCGCCGACCCACAGCATCGCGGCCGTGCCGACGACGGACAGAATGGTCAGGATGTGCGGCATGGCATTGAGCATCAGTTTGCCGACCTTCTTGGCGGTCTCGCCCGGCTTCTCCATCAGGTGCAGGCCGATATCGTCGAGCTTCACAATCAACGCGACCGCGCCATAGATGCCCACCGTCACCGCCAGCCCGACGAGCGCCAGCACTACCGCACGGGTGACGAAGGTCTCCGCCGCGACTTCGTTCAGCGCAATTGCCATGATCTCGGCGGACAGGATCAGGTCGGTACGGATCGCGCCCGACACGCGCTCCTTCTCGAACGCCGCCTTGTCCTCGATCGGCTCTTCGATCGTCTTGCCGTGCTTCGCCCCGCTCAGCTTCTCGACGATCTTCTCCGCGCCTTCGTAGGAGAGGTAACAGCCGCCCAGCATCAGTATGAAGACGATCGCCTGCGGCAGGAACTCACTGAGCAGCAAGGCGCCGGGTAGCAGGATCAGCAGCTTGTTTTTGATGCTGCCCTTCGCAATCTTGGCGATGATCGGCAGTTCGCGCGCCGGGCTGAATCCGGTGACGTAGCTGGGCGTGACCGCCGCATCGTCGATCACCACGCCGGCGGTCTTCGATCCCGCACGGCCGGCAGCTGCCGCCACATCGTCGACCGAGGCCGCCGCTGCGCGCGCGATGATCGATACGTCGTCCAACAAAGCGGCGAGGCCACCGGGCATTGCAATTCCTTTTCACATTCTGCCTATGCCACGCCAACGCGGCAGAAGCGTCTTTGGCACCGCAAGAGCGCCAAGCGAAGCCTTGCATTATCCCTCAATCCCGCTATGTGCCCCGCTTCCCTGCTGTCGGCGACGGCTGGCAGTGGGGAAACCAAGAAAGCCGGAGGGGCCCCGCGATCCGCGCGGATCAGCCAGCGATCGGCAGCAACGTGAAAGGACAAGGGATGGCTCTTTACGAGCACATTTTCCTTGCGCGCCAGGATTTGAGCCAGTCGCAGGTCGACGCTCTGGCAGCGCAAGCCACCGAAATCATCGAGTCGAATGAAGGCAAGGTCACCAAGACGGAGACCTGGGGCCTCAAGAACCTCGCCTACAAGATCGACCGCAACCGCAAGGCGCACTTCGTGCTGCTGAACGTGGAAGGCCCCGGCAGCATGGTTGCCGAGCTGGAGCGCCAGACCCGCATCAACGAAGACGTCATCCGCTACATGACCATCCGCGTGGACGAACACGAGGAAGGTCCCTCGGCGATGATGCGCAAGAACGAACGCGATTCCAAGAAGCGCCGCGAGCGCTCGGATCGGGGAGACGACTAATGGCCCGCCCGTTTTTCCGCCGCCGCAAGACCTGCCCGTTCTCGGGCAAGAACGCACCGGTCATCGACTACAAGGACGTGCGCCTGCTGCAGGGCTTCATGTCCGAGCGTGGCAAGATCGTGCCCAGCCGCATCACCGCCGTCAGCGCGAAGAAGCAGCGTGAACTCGCCAAGGCGATCAAGCGCGCGCGCCACATCGGCCTTCTTCCCTACGTCGTGAAGTAAGAGGAGCGAGACACATGGATATCATCCTCCTCGAACGTATCGGCAACCTCGGCTCGATCGGCGACGTTGTTACCGTGAAGGACGGCTACGCCCGCAACTTCCTGCTGCCGCAGAAGAAGGCGCTGCGCGCCAACGCCGCCAACAAGAAGGTGTTCGAAGCCAACCGCGAACGCCTCGAAAAGGAAAACGCGGAACGCCGCGGCGACGCCGAAAAGGCTGGCGAGAAGATCGCCGGCGCCGAAATCGTCCTGATCCGCGCGTCCTCGAACGCCGGCCAGCTGTACGGTTCGGTCAACGTGCGCGACATCGTGGCGGGCCTCGAAGCCCAGGGCCACGAAGTCGACAAGCGTCAGGTCGTCATGGGCAGCCCGATCAAGACGATCGGCATGCATGACGTCACCGTCGCGCTGCACCCCGAGGTGCACGTGACGGTGAAGGCCAACGTCGCCCGTTCGGACGACGAAGCCGAGCTTCAGAGCCAGGGCGTCGACGTCCTCGCCCAGCTGTTCGAAGACGAACAGAAGGAAATCGAGGAAGCCGCCGCGGCGAACCAGACCGACCCCAATCTCGAGCCGGGCGAAATCCCTGCCGAGCTGATGGAAGACGGCGTTTCGACTCCGGAAGACCAGACGACCACCGAGTCGCTGATCGAGGCGACCGAGCCGGACACGAGCTCGGACGAGGTCGAACCCAAGAGCGAGTAAGCCCTACGGCGCGAAACCGCCGGCCATACGACGCCACACGAAAGGCCGCTCGCATCTCCCGATGCGCAGCGGCCTTTCCTTTTGCACGCCAAATGGCCTTCATCGCGGGTGCCATCTTGGCGCTGTCACGCGACGCGGCTAGGACGCGGAGCAATGCTATCCATCGACCAAGCCCTCGACGCGCTCGAAGCGCAGTACGACGCCGCCGTTTCCGCCCTGCGCGCGGACATCATCGCCTTCGTGGAACGCGGCACGCTGCCGGCAGAAAGCGCGCGCGCCGGACGCTACACCTATCCGCGCCTCTTGCTGCATTACGACGGCAGCGAAGCTCACAATGCACAGAGCCGCGCCTTCGGCCGTCTCGGCATGGCCGGCACCTACGCCACCACGGTCACCCGCCCGGCGCTGTTTCGCGCCTACCTGCGCGCTCAACTGGAGCTTATCGAGAGCGATTACCCGGTGCGGCTGGACGTGCAGCCGTCGGAGCAGGAAATTCCCTTCCCCTACGTGCTCGACGGTGAAACCAGTGCGCAGCTGACCGGCGTCACACCGCAAGACATCGCACGTCACTTCCCGCATACCGACCTCGCCGATATCGGCGACGAACTGGCCGACGGGATCGAGCTGACCGAACCGGATCAGCTCATTCCGCTGTCGCTGTTCGATGGGTTGCGGACCGATTTCAGCCTTGCAAGGCTGGCGCATTACACCGGTACCGATCCCGAGCACTTCCAGCGCTACGTCCTGTTCACCAACTACCACCGCTATGTCGATGAATTCGTCGACTGGGCGGGCGCGCGGCTGGGCGAGGACGAGTGCAACGCGCTTGCCGGCCCCGGCGGGCTCTACCTGACCGAGGCGACCGAAAACGCCTCGCAGCAGCTTTCCGACGCGGCATGGCGGCGGCACCAGATGCCCGCCTACCACCTGATCGGGAAGGACGGCGAAGGGATCACGCTGGTCAATATCGGCGTAGGGCCGAGCAATGCGAAGACGATCTGCGATCACCTCGCGGTGCTGCGGCCCGAGGCGTGGCTGATGATCGGCCACTGCGGTGGTCTGCGCCCGAGCCAGAAGATCGGCGACTACGTGCTCGCCCATGCCTACCTGCGCGACGACCATGTGCTCGACCCCGTGCTTCCGCCGGAGATCCCCCTGCCCGCGATTGCCGAGGTGCAGCAGGCGCTGGCGGCAGCGGCGGAGGAGGTTTCCGGCCGGCACGGCAGCGACCTCAAGCAGCGGCTTCGTACCGGCACCGTGGTCACGACGGACGATCGCAACTGGGAACTGCGTTACGCGCTCTCGGCCAAGCGCTTCTCGCTGAGCCGCGCGGTCGCGATCGACATGGAAAGCGCGACCATCGCCGCGCAGGGCTTCCGCTTCCGCGTGCCCTACGGCACGCTCCTGTGCGTATCGGACAAGCCGCTGCATGGGGAAATCAAGCTGCCCAAACAGGCGAACACCTTTTACGAAGAGGCGATTGCGGGACACCTGCAGATCGGGATCGGGGCCGTGCGCCATCTGCGCCGCGAAAGTCCGCGCCTCCACAGCCGCAAGCTGCGCGCTTTCAATGAACCGCCCTTCAGGTGAGTGTTGCCAGCGCCGCGCGATCCTGATCGACTGCGCCAAGGACCGAACTGGCGCCGTCCTACCTTTCGAATCTCGCCGAGCAATTTGGTTTTCTCGCGAGTTTTCTTGGTGGATTCTCCGCGACCGTTTTCGCCACTCTGTTCACACTGACGGAGAAGTCTCGTCCGGCGAGCTGTGCCATCGCCCTGGCGGCGATTGCGGCGGTGTTCTTCATTGTCACGGTTTCGGTCAGCATGACCCTTCTGGCCGCAACGCATCCGGACGCTCCTGAGAACATCGCGAACTCGTCGACAGAGGGCCAACGTATTTTCGTAGGGCTGACCTTCATTTTCGGCCTCTACTCATTGCTCGGCGCCATCGCCGCGAGCGGCTGGATCCGGTCCCGAAAGCTTGGATGGACAACCACCTTGGCAGCGATGTTCGGTGCAGTCTGCGTGATCGCGCAGGCCTCACCCGACTGCCTGGGCGTCGCCGGACGCGAAAGCGCCCAGTTCCATGATGCTCGCGGCCTTCCCGTAGAAGTAGCCCTGCCCGTATTCGCACTGCATGAGCTTCAGTATATTGCGCTGCTCCTGCGTTTCGATCCCTTCGGCGATCACCGAAATGCCCATGTTCTTGGCCATCCCGATCATCGCCTGCACGATCGTGCGCGACTGATTGTCACTCTCGATCCCCTGCACGAAGGAAAGGTCCAGCTTGACCTTGTCGATCGGAAAATCGCGCAGGTGCGACAACGACGAGTAGCCCGTTCCGAAATCATCCAGCGCGATGCTGACGCCCGCCCGACGCAATTCGTCCAGAACCGACTTGATCGGATCGGTCTTTTCGACCGACAGCATCGTCTCGGTGACTTCGAGCACGATCAGGCCCAGGTCCACCTGATGTTGCGCGAAAGTGGATTTGAATCGGGAGGCGAAGTCCCGCGAAAGAAGATCGGCTTCGGTGGCATTGACGCTGATGAAGCTGAGATCGGGGAAAGCCGAAACGAGCAGCGCGGTTTCCTTGGCCACCATTTCCAGCATGTGCTGGTCGATCTTGCGCGAGACTATCGGATCGAGAAGCGCAGGGGCGACCTCGCCGGCGGTCTGGACGATACCTTCGGGTGAGGTTATCCGCATCAGGGCCTCGAAGCCTACGGTCTTTCCCGAACCGAGATCAACCACGGGCATGTAGCCCGCGAACATGCGCCCTTCGGTAATCGCCTCGCGAACCTCGTCGATGGCCTGCTGGCGCACCGCTCCCATCCGGTCGAAAGCCTCCGAATACACCGTCAGGCTGCCGCGCTCGGTGTGTTTCGCATGGTATAGTGCGGTGTCCGCGCGCCGGATCGTTTCCTGGGGACCGAGGTCCTTCTCGATCGAGGCCATACCTGCGGTCGCACTGATCTCGAAGCCTCGCCCGCCGATGCGGGAGCAGTGCTTGACCGCTTCGAGCATGCGTTCGGCGGCACGCCGCGCGTGACCGGCGATCTGATAATTGGGAAGGATAACTGCAAATTCATCGCCGCCCCATCGGGCAACGATTGACCGCGCCGGAGCCGCCGCGCCAAGACGCTCGGCGATCTCGACGAGGATGGCGTCGCCGGTGAGGTGGCCGAAGGTGTCGTTGAGATCCTTGAAGCCGTCCAGATCCAGCAGAACCAGGCTGCTGAATTCGCAGTCGGGCTCGATTTCGCCGATCCGCTGCTTCAAAGCCCGGTCGAAGGCCGCGCGATTGAGCATTCCGGTAAGCGAATCGTGGCTTGCTGCGTGGCGCAGGGCCAGTTCGTTGCGATAGCTATCGGAAATATCCTGTATCACCCCGACGAGGCGGGCCGGCCGCTCGCCATCGCTGCCGATATACTCACCCGCCGAACGCACGCGCTTCATCGTACCATCGCCGGCCACAAGGTCGGCATCGAAGGCGTAGGAACCACCTTCGTCGATCGCCCGGGTCACGGCGTTGTACACCATATCGCGATCTTTGGGATGATAATGGTCGATACACGCCTCGATCGGCGGCACCTCGCCATATTCCAGGCCATAGATCGAAAAGACCTCCGTCGACCAATGCAGCGTGCCGCTTTCCACCTCGATCTCCCACGCTCCGATCTTGGCGACGCTCGCGGCCTGGGCCCAGAGCCGGTTGGCCTTGGCGAGCGTCTCGTTCTGGGTTTCGAGGCGGGCGTGGAGTTCGGCTGCCTCCACGCTGACCGCGTGCAGTCGCAGCAGATCCTCGACCGTAGCAGCATGTTTCAGCAGCTCGGCGATATGGCTCTCGCCGAAGCGATGGGGCCGCGAGTCGACAAGGCACAAAGCGCCCAGATAATCCCCGCACTTGAGGCGTATCGGGACCCCGACATAGGAGCGGACAAACGGCGCCCCCGTCACGATCGCGTTCCGGGCGAACGTCTCATCGACATGAGTGTCGTGAATCAGAAGGGGGCTTTTCTGGTCGACCGCGTGGCGGCAAAAGGACATCTCGATCGGCAGTTCGCTGATCTCGGCCCCAGTCCGGGCGAGGTAACCCTGTCGTGCCGGCTCAAGCATGGTGACGAGCGAGGCGTCGCAATCGAATTGCTCGGCACATTGCTCGACCACGCGATCGAGCGACTGCTGGACGCCGTCATCAAGCTTGGAATAAAGCCGCAAAGTGTCTTCCGACGGCGCGCCCATCGCCTGCCCTTCCTCATTTCCCTCGCTTTTCAGCGCTTGAATCAGTGAATGGCAGGTAAACCGTTAGGAAATGCTTTCGAAACCAAGCGAATATTGGCTGGGTCACGTGAGCTCACACGGGTATCGTTAACCCCGCCCCCGCGGGGCAGTTGGAGAAGGAGGAGGGTCCTAGCCCGCTCCCTTCGTCTTGGTCGCGCCGATCTTTGCATGGGCACTGATGAAGTCGATGATCTGGCCGGCGATATCCTTGCCCGTTGCCGCCTCGATACCCTCCAGCCCAGGCGAGGAATTCACCTCCATGATCACCGGGCCGTGGTTGGACCGGAGCATATCCACACCGCAGACATTCAGCCCCATGCGCTTTGCCGCGCGCACCGCGGTGCTGCGTTCTTCGGGCGTTATCTTGATCAGCTGAGCACTGCCGCCACGGTGCAGGTTGGACCGGAAATCGTCCGCCGCGCCGGTACGCTTCATTGCCGCGACCACCTTGCCGCCGATCACCAGCGCGCGGATATCGGTGCCGCCCGCTTCCTTGATGAATTCTTGAACCAGGATGTTGACGTTCGCCCCCCGGAACGCCTCGATCACCGACTTTGCCGACGACATCGAGTCCGCCAGCACCACGCCGATGCCCTGCGTGCCCTCCAGCAGCTTGATGACCACCGGCGGGCCCTTGACCGCGCGGATGATCTCCTCCGCTTTCTTGGGATCATTGGCATAGGCAGTCAGCGGCAGTCCGAGGCCGTGCTTGGCGAGGATCTGCAGGGACCGCAGCTTGTCGCGGCTGCGCCCGATGGCGACGCTTTCGTTCAGCGGCCAGCAGCCGCGCATTTCGAACTGGCGCAGGATCGCGAGCCCGTAGTTCGTCACAGAGGCCCCGATGCGCGGGATGACCGCGTCGTATCCGATGCACGGCTCGCCATCGTAATAGACCTCGGGCTTGTGGCTGGCGATATGCACGGTGCAGCGCAGCGTGTTGAGCCAGTCGATCTGGTGCCCGCGGGCCTCAGCCGCCTCGACCAGCCGCTTGTGCGAATAGAGGTTGGGGTTTCGGGCAAGCAGCGCGATTTTCATGGTTTATGGCCTTTCACCGGATCTCTGCCGGGGGACTGGAGCCAGGAATTCCCCGAATCGACAACGAAACGTCTTCGGAGCGCACTTCTCCCTACCAGCATCGGGAATTTCATGTCGCTACGATCTGCTAGACTGATCTCTGCGCGAAAGGTTTCCTCCCCGATTGTGAGCGGCGTCTTTATGACATAACGCAGCTGGGTTTCGCCGTTCGAACTGGTGATGCCGCGCACGTCGACATGCACTGCCTCGCATACCTGCATGACCCTGGTGCCGGGGAAGAACACCTCGAAGCGGACGAACTTTTCCCCGTCGCGCCGAAATTCCTCGATAACCATGCCGTGCAATGAACTCGTGCGCGCGCCGCTGTCGATCTTTGCGGGCACGCCTTTCAGCCCGAGTTCGGGCAGTTCGACCAATTCACGCCATCCGACCGTAATCACTGTGCGGGCCTGCGCTTCACGATCGCAAGCCCGTCGCCGCCATCGCCGGTCGCGATACGGCGCAGGACGCGGCCGCTCTTGTAATCGACCTCTGCCACGGTGTCGGTCCCCGTTTCGGCGACATAAATCCGCTCCCCGTCGGGCGACCACAGGATGGTGACTTGGAAGCGGGCCTGCGCAGCGTCAGGCTCGTCCACCGCGATCGTGCGGACGACTTCTGACGTGTCGAGGTCGATTACCGAAAGGCTCGCGTCGGCGAGGTTGCTCGTGACCGCGACGTCGCCCTGCGGACGGATCGCGAGGCGCAGCGCGAAGCGGCCGACATCGATCGTATTGCGCAGGTCCAGCGTCGCCGGATCGAGCTCGTACGCTCTGTTCGATCCGCGTGCGGAGACCCACAGCGCCTCGCCGTCGGGCGACAGGTCGATGCCTTCGGGCTCTTCGCCGATCGCCGCCGAGAGGGGCGCACGTCTGGTGATGAGGTCCACCAGCGTCACCGTGCCGGAGCCGAGGTCCATCGTCCACGCGTTGCGCGCGTCGGGCGACACCGCGAGCATGTGGCTGCCATCCTGACCGGTGGCGTATTCGAGCTTCCGCGGCTCGCTGCCGAGAGGGTCTTGTATCCAGTAGATGGATTTGCGCCCCTCGGCGGTGACGTAGATGTCGCCATTGGGGTGCCATTCGATACCGTGCGGGCGCGCACCCTCCCCCAGCACCAGATCCCGGACGCGGGTCAGATCGTCCGCCTCGAAGATCGCCACCTCGCGTCCGCCGTAGCAGGCGAGGGCGACGAACTGACCGTCGGGCGAGGTCGCCAGCTCGTGCGGAGTGGCGCAGGCTTCGACCCGGCGCACCTCATCCCCGGTGGCGAGGTCGATCTGCGAGAGCGTATTGCCGCGCTTGTTCGCCACGAACAGTGTTCCCGACGGCATATCCTGGGCGGTCGCGGCCTGGGACCGGCATCTGCCGCAGACCGGCTGAGCGCAGGCGGCGAGAAGCCCCCCTGCGGCGCTTGCAAGGATGAACGCCCTTACCACCCGGTCGGCTTGCCCTCGTTCTGCTCGTCGAGCCATTCCTTCAGCGGCGCGAAATATTCCATCATCGCCTCACCGCTCATCTCGCGAGTGCCGGTGAAGGCTTCGAGTGCATCGGGCCACGGCTCGCTCGCGCCCATTTCGAGCATCGCGTCGAGCTTCTGCCCCACCTCCTCGTTGCCGTAGAACGAACAGCGATGCAGCGGCCCTTCCCAGCCCGCCTGATCGCAGGCGGCCTTGTAGAACTGGAACTGCAGGATCCGCGCGAGGAAGTAGCGGGTGTAGGGCGTGTTGCCGGGGATGTGGTACTTCGCGCCCGGATCGAAGGCGTCGGCGGGCCGCTCCACCGGCGGGGTGATGCCCTGGTACTCGCGCTTCAGATCGTGCCACGCGGTGTTGTAAGTGGCCTGCGTGATCGACCCGTCGAACACGCCCCAGCGCCACTTGTCGACCAGCAGGCCGAAGGGCAGGAACGCGACCTTGTCCATCGCCTGGCGCAGCAGCAGGCCGATGTCCTTGTCCGCACTGGGCACGTCCGCGCGGTCGAGCAGGCCGATCTGGACCAGATATTCGGGCGTGATCGACAGCGCGATAAAATCGCCGATCGCTTCGTGGAAGCCATCGTTCGCGCCGTTCAAGTGCAGGTAGTCCTGCGCGTTATAGGCGCGCTGGTAGTAGTTGTGGCCGAGCTCGTGGTGGATGGTGACGAAATCGTCCGCATTCACCTTGATGCACATCTTGATGCGGATATCGTCCTTGTTGTCGACGTCCCACGCCGATGCGTGGCACACGACTTCGCGGTCGGCCGGCTTGGTGAACATGCTGCGTTCCCAGAAGGTCTCCGGCAGCGGTTCGAAGCCGAGCGAGGAATAGAACCCCTCGCCGATCTTCACCATGTCGATCGGGTCCTGGCCCTGCGCCTGCAGCAGCTCGCCGATGTCGTAGCCGAGATCGCCCGCGCCTTCGGGTGCGACCAGCGGGTAGATATTGCCCCATTCCTGCGCCCACATATTGCCGAGCAGATCCGCCCGGATCGGGCCGGAAGCGGGCTGGATGGCGTCCCCGTACTTCGCGTTCAGCTTGGTGCGCACATAGGTGTGGAGCGACTGGTAGAGCGGCGCGACCTCCTGCCACATCCGCTCCAGCTCGTCGGAGAATTCCTCGGGCGGCATGTCGTATCCCGACCGCCACATCGTGCCGACATTGTCGAAGCCCAGCTCCTCCGCGCCCTCGTTGGCGATCTCGACCATGCGGGCATAGTCGTCCTTCATCGGCGCGCCGACATTGGTGTGCCAGCTGGCCCACATCTCCGCGTATTCCTCGGGCGTATGGTCGAGATTGCCCATCTCGGCCTCGATATCCGAACCGCTGATTTCTTCGCCGTTCAGCGTGCCCTTGCCCTTGCCGTACTGGCTGTTGAGGCTGGTCGCGATCTCGTTCAGCTCGGTCGCCGCGCCGTCGGCGGTCGGTGCGGGCAGGACGATGCCGTTACGCAGGATGTCGAGCTTGCGCGCGACCTCCGGGTCGAGCCCGTCGACCTCGGCATATTTCGCGGCTTGGAGCGCGTAGTTGACCGATTTCTCGGTCCCCTCGGCACCCACCTGCGCCGCGAGCGCATCGGTATCGTGCGTGATATAGGTCGCATTGACCCAGTATATTTGGCTGGCCCGCACCGAATAGCCGAACAGGTCCGTCTCGACCATCGCGACCCAGTTGGCCGCGCCCTCCGGCGTCATCGGATACTCGGCCATCGCCGCTTCGGTTTCGCCGCCCACGTGATGGTCGGCCAGAGCAGGCGTTGCGAGCGTCGCGGCGGCAAGCGCGGCGAGCGAGACAGAGAGAAGCTTCATCGGGGCATCCTGTCGTAGTGTTTGCAATTGGACGCGAAACTAGCTTCGCGCGATGTAATAGCAAGCGGACGCTTCAGCCTTCCGCCGGGCCCAGCCAGTCCGCCATCGCGCGGCCGAGATCGGGCTTGGTGACGCTGGTCATGTGCGTACCGGGCACCTCGACATAGCGTGCGTCGGGCAGCCGCGCGGCCAGGTCCTGCGCGGAGCCGTTGTCGCGGTCCTCGTCGCCGCAGACGACCAGCGTCGGGCAGGCGATCTTCGCGAGCTCCGCGAGGTCGAGGTCCTCCATGCTGCCCAGCAGCAGCCGCGCAGCGACGCGGTCGACCTTCTGCGATTTGAGGAACTGCATCGAGAAATAGGCGGGATCGCCCTTCGGGATCGCATCGAACTCGTCGATCACCCGGATGAAGAAGGCCGCGCGTTTCTGCCATTCGCCGAGCCCATCGATCCCCATCCCGCCGAGAATGAGGCGGGCCGGGTCGAGCGCGCCGGAGGAGACCGCATGGATCGAGGTCCGCGCGCCGAGCGAGAAGCCGGCAAGGTCGTAATCGGTCAGGTCCAGATGATCGACCAGCGCCGCGACATCCTTCACCAGCACGCCCGGCGGATAGGCCTCCGGCGCGCGCGGCGCATCGCTTTCGCCATGCACGCGAAAATCGAGCATGACGACCTCGTAGCCCTGCTCCGCAATCCGCTCCGCATGGCCCCACTTGATCCAATTCATCTGAGCGCTGGAGAACAGGCCGTGCAGCAGCACCAGCGGTCGCGCGCCGGGATCGCCGACCCGATGCAGGGCGAGGCTGGTGCCGTCGAGGGATGGGAAGAATTCGGTCGTACTATCGGTCATGATCAATCCAGTGTCGGGTCGCCGATGGATGCGCGCGCATCGCTCAGCACGGCGGCTCCTTGCCCGCACTCTTCCATTTCTGCATGAGGATCTCGTGCTCGTCCGTACGGATGCGCGGCAGGTGAGACGTATCGAGCCAGGCTTCGTACATGCTTTCCGCGCCGAAATGATGCTTCGGCTCGAACCCGGACGGATCGTCGAAACTTCCGACTGTCAGATCCATATTCTCGGATCCTTCGCGAAAGCGGAAGCCGAGCGGAGTCCCGCACCGGGAGCAGAAGGGGCGCCTGGCAATGGGCGAACTGTCGTACCAGTCGGGTTCGCTATCCCACGCGATAGTCACGTATTTTACCGAGACGAATGCGATCGAAACCCCACCTGTTGCCCTCTGGCACATCCGGCAGTGGCACAAATACGCTTCACCCGGATCGACCATGGCCGAGTAGCGCACACGTCCGCATTGGCACCCGCCGCTCCGCCGCTCTTCCATTCCGTTCGTCCCTCTGCTCGCGTGCTCGATTAACGGAAGTTGCAGTTCGTCCCGCCCCACAAGGTCGCCACCTCGCCATCCTCGATCAGCCCGGAGACGGACATTTCTCCTTCGCCGAGCATGAATTCCTTGCCCAGCGTGCTGTCCTCGAACGCCTCGTAGGTCCCGAGTTCACGCACGGTCTCTTCGCTCATGCCAAGGGTCACGCCATCCGGCCCGGAAAATTCGGCACGTTCGCTCGGTCCGCTGACCGACCAGCCGACGAAGCGCTCCTCCTGGAAATGAGCTACGAAATCGTCGAAGGTCGCAAAGGTGATTTCCCCGGCCGGACAGTCCGGGTTGGTGCCGAATTGCGGGCCACCGAAGACCATCGTCAGTTCTTCGACCACCATGTCCTGCGGTTCGCCGAAATCGAGCAGGACGGCATCGCCACCTGCCTCGGGCGGCGCGATCGTCAGCCCGTCTGCGAGAAGCGAAATCGGGCGGTTGCTCGGCGCATTGGGCGTTTGCGCGGCAATCTCTTCGGCGGTCGGGGTCGCGGGGTCCTCCGCCGTCTCGCCGCACGCGGCGAGCGCCAGCGCTGCCATGCCGATCATCGCAAAACCGAAACGCGCCTTCATCTGCTCTCTCCCACGGGCCTGTTGCGCCGTTAGTGTCAGAGCGATGCGCGCTTCACAAGCGCTCGTCGTCGTCGGAGGCTGGCGGCGGGTCGTCGATGCGCCGGTCGATGATGATCCCGTCCGGCTGCGCAGCCCGGTCCGGCTCCGTATTCCGCGACGCCTCGCGCCAGGAGCCATCGATGGTCGCACCGACACCATCGCCAAAGCCGCCCATCTGGCCGCGCACCCTTGCCAACCGCTTCATCAGGAAGCGGCGGAAGAGCAGCGGCACCAGCAGCGAGATCGCGGCAATGGGCACCGCGATCCACCACAGCCAGTCGAGCCAGTCGACCATGCGGGTAAGCGCGAAGATGATCGCGAATGTGATCGCCCAGCGAAGTGCCCAGCGCCGGACGGCTCGCCCGATCACCGCCGAGGTCTCCCGCTCGATCTGGTCGAGCGACTGGCCCATCTGCGCGGCCATGTGTTCCTGCTGGCGGGGATCGGGGCCGAGCACGGTCCTGCTCAGCCCTTCTTGAGGTGTCGGCGGCCCAGAAGCTCCGCGATCTGCACGGCATTGAGCGCGGCACCTTTGCGCAGGTTGTCGCTGACGCACCACAGGTTGATGCCGTTCTCCACCGTCGGGTCCTCGCGCACGCGGCTGATGTAGGTCGCGCCGTCGCCCACGCTTTCCACCGGCGTGATGTAGCCTTCGTCCTCGCGCTTATCGACCAGCATGATGCCGGGCGCCTCGCGCAGGATATCCTGCGCCTGTTCGGCGGTGATTTCGCGCTCGAACTCGATGGTCACCGCTTCGGAGTGGCCGACGAACACGGGCACGCGCACGCAGGTGGCGGTCAGCTTGATCTTGGGGTCGAGGATCTTCTTGGTCTCGACCACCATCTTCCACTCTTCCTTGGTCGATCCATCGTCGAGGAAGACGTCGATATGCGGGATCACGTTGAACGCGATCTGCTTGGTGAACTTGCTCGGCTCCACCGGATCGCCGACGAAGATCGCGCGGCTCTGCTGGAACAGCTCGTCCATGCCTTCCTTGCCGGCGCCGGAAACCGACTGGTAGGTCGAGACGACCACGCGCTTGATCCCTGCGGCATCGTGCAAGGGCTTCAGCGCCACGACCAGCTGCGCGGTCGAGCAGTTGGGGTTGGCGATGATGTTCTTGGCGGCGTAGCCGTCGATCGCATCCGGGTTCACCTCGGGCACGATCAGCGGCACGTCCGGGTCCATCCGGTAGTGCGAGGAATTGTCGATGACCACGCAGCCTGCCGCAGCAGCCTTCGGCGCATATTCCTTGGCGATGGCGCCACCAGCGGAAAACAGCGCAATGTCCCACCCGGTGAAGTCGAAATGCTCGAGGTTCTTGCACTTGAGCATCTTGCCGCTGTCGCCGAATTCGATCTCGGTGCCCTGGCTGCGCGAGCTGGCCAGCGCGACCACCTCGTCGATCGGGAACTCGCGCTCGGCGAGAACCTGCATCATTTCGCGCCCGACATTGCCCGTCGCGCCTACGATGGCGACTTTGTAGCCCATCAAAAACTCCTGTCCGTGCTGCGCTGCCACATGGGGCCAAGGACGCGATGTCGCAAGCGGAACCGGGTCAAATCACGCCGAACATGTGCAGCACCAGCACCATCAGCGCTCCAAAGGCGAGCAGCGCGCCGGGCAGCGTGATCCAGCGACGGCCGACGTTCTCTTTCAACGCCAGCGCGTTGAGCGTGCCGAACACCAGAAGGAAGACCACGCTCGCTCCGCTGACCAGTCCATCCAGCCCGCCCATCACCGCAAGCGCCAGCGCCAGCGCGGCCAGCGCGAGCACCGCCCATTGCGGCGAGCCATGCGCGTTCTTCCCCACCAGCACATCGGGCAGGCCGCCATCCTGCGCCACTTCGCGCGCCAGCCGCGCGGAACTGAACAGCGTCGCGTTGATCGCGCTCGCGGTGGAGAAAGCGGCGGCGATGGTCACCGCGATCAGGCCCGGCGTGCCCAGCGCCGCCTGCCCGGCCTGCGACAGGGCGACCTCGCCATCCTCGATCACGGCCTGCGTGCCGGTGAGCATCGGCACCGCGAGAGCGACAAGTACGTAAATCAGCGCGGCGCTGCCAATCGCGAGCGGCATGATCCGCCGCATCACCCGCTTGCGGTCCTTCATCTCGTCATAGTCGTAAGCGATCAGCTCGAACCCTTCGTAGGCCATGAACACCGATGCCGCGCCGATCACGATGCCGATCAGCCCCGGTTGCTGCGCAATCGAGAGCTTCTCCACCTCGAACTGCGCAAGGCCCATCGCTGCAAGCCCGGCAAGAATGGTCAGCTTGATCACCACGATGGCAATCTCGACCCCGGCCGCCTGCCCGGCCCCGCGCAGGTTCAGTCCGGTCATGATCAGTATCGCCGCCGCCGCCATCGCTGGCGGGAGCCATGAGAGGCCGCCCGACGCGTGGCCCAGATAGGCGCCGAACGTATAGGCATAGACCGCGCAAGTCAGCACGTATCCCGCCAGCAGCACCCATGCGGAGCCGCGTGCGAGGCGGGTAAATCCCAGATCGCGGAGGAAGCTGTAAACGCCGCCCGCCTCATCCTTGTCGACCGTCAGCGCTGCGAGGCTGTGCCCCGTGGCATAGGCGACCATTCCGCCCAGCACGAAGCTGAGCGTGGCCCAGTGTCCGGCATTGGCGATGACGACGCCCAGCGTGGAAAAAATGCCCCCACCGACCATTCCACCGACCGCGATCGCCCAGACGGCAGCCAGCCCCAGCTGCCCGTCGGCGGACCTTTTCTCGGTCATGCGCGGGCTACTCCGGCGGCGTCACATCATGGCTTTCGAGGAAACGGAAGATCGTGTTCCACAGGTGCGGGCTGATGTTCTCGCCCGATACGCGGTGCGTGTAGCCGGGGTAGAGCATCATCTCGAACGGCACGTTGCCTTCCTGCAGAACCGAAATCAGCTCGGACGAATTTTCGAACACCACATTGTCGTCCGCCATGCCGTGGATCAGCAGCAGCGGATCGCTGATCTTCGTCGCGTTGGGAATGGCGCTGGCGGCCTCGTAAGCCTCCGGCACCAAATTCGGATCGCCCATGAACCGCTCGGTATAATGCGTGTCGTAGAGGCCCCAGCGCGTCACCGGCGCACCCGAGATGCCCGCCGCGTAAAGCCCCGGATCGGCTTGAAGGCGCTTGAGCGTCATGTAGCCGCCATAGGACCAGCCGTAAATCGCGAGCTTGTCCGGATCGACGAAATCGAGCGTCTTGAGGAATTCCGCCCCCGCCTTCTGGTCGCGCACCTCGACCCCGCCCATCGCGCGGTAGAGCGGCTGTTCGAAGGCGACGCCGCGATTGGCCGATCCGCGATTATCCATCGCAAACCAGATATAACCCTGGTCGACCACCGCCTGCGCCAGCGCACCGGTCCAGCTGCGATCGACGATCTGCGGCCCAGGCCCGCCATAGTGATAGATGAAGACGGGGTACTGCTTGCCCGGCTCCATTTCGGGCTTGAGCATCATGTAGTGCAGCGGCGTGCCATCCTCGGCGGGAATCGTGCCGTATTCGGGCATAACGTGGCTGGCGAGATACGGCGCGTAGGGATGGTCCGCGTCGAGCGCGTTTTCCTGCACCCAGGCGAGTCGCTCGCCACTTGTGTCCGCAAGGTAGCTCTGCGTCGGCTGGTCGGGTGCCGACCGGCTGACGAGCAGCGTCTGCGCGTCCTTGTCCATCACGGCGGCGTTAACGAAGCCGGTCTCGGTCAGCCGCGTCTCTGCGCCGCCCTCCATCGGCGCGGCATAGGTGTGGCGTTCGAGCACGTTCTCGACGCCCTGATAATAGATGCGGCCTGCGTCCTCATCGACACCGGTGAGCCCGATCACCGGCTCGGCGCGGTCGGTAACCTTGGTCCAGTCGCTGCCATCGAAGAGATAGAAGTTGCCGATGCCATCGCGCTCGGACCACCACAGTAGGCGACCATCCTTCAGGAAGCGGTAATTGTCGGAAAGATTGATCCAGTAATCCTCGGTCGCGGCTTCCTCGGTGAACCACACCTCGCTCGCACCGGTCGCGGGATCGACCTTGAGCATGTCGAGCCGGGTCTGCTCGCGGTTCTGCCGCTGGACGTAGAGCGCGCTGCCGTCAGGCGCCCAGTCGACCCGGGCGAGATAGATGTCGGTTTCCTCGCCCATGTCCACCTTCACGCGGTTGCCGCTGTCGGGGTCCATGACGAACAGCTCGACGATGGCATTGTCGCTGCCCGCCACGGGGTAGCGCTGGTCGAACACCTTGGTGCCGGTCGCGCCGATGGCGGCGCGGGTCACGACGCCCACCGGCCTCTCGTCGGTCCGCTGCACCGCGATGCGGGTGTCGTCCGGGCCCCACCAGTACCCGGTCAGCCGCGCCATCTCCTCCTGCGCGACGAATTCCGCCTCGCCCCAGCGGATCAGTTCGCCCTCTTTGGGCGTGATCGGCTGCGCGTCCTCGCCGACCGGGCCGACCCATAGCTGACGATCGCGCACGAAGGACACGTATCCGCCCTCTTCGCTCAGCTTGGGATTGAGTTCGCTCTCCTCGGTGTCGGTCAGCCGGGTGACGCTGCCATCGAGTTTCGCCAGATAGAGATCGCCGTCGAGCGGCACGAGCACACCCGACCCATCCGAATTCCACTGATAGGTGATGATGCCCTTGAGGTTGCCCACCCGTGCGCGTTCGCGCTGCATCTTCTCGTCTTCGGACAGCTCACGGCCCGACCCCAGCGCCTCGCTGTCCACCAGCATCGTCCATTCGCCCGTTTCGCGGTCGTACCCCCACAGGTCGTACCGCTCGCGCTCGTCCTCGCGGTTGCGCAGCAGGGTGAGATAGCGTCCGTCGGGCGAAAGCTTGGCCTGCCGTGGGCTTGGCCCGTCGAGGCCGGGGCTGGCGAACACGCGTTCGAAGGTGAGATCGGCGGTCTGGGCGGCTTCGCTGGTCATGGCGTCGCTCTCCTGTGCGGCAAGGGGCGTTGCAAGGGCAAGGATGGCAGCGGCGGCAAGCAGGTGGCGCATGTGATGGGCGATCCCTCGAAACAGGCAAAAGAAAAGGCGCCGCGGTTCTAGACCGCAGCGCCTTTTCGTCAAACCGGTACTGGCAGAAGGGCTCAGTCGGCCTTCTGGTTCGGCGCGTTCTTGGCCGGGCGCGTGTCGCGACGTTCGGCGATACGCGCGCTCTTGCCAGTACGGCCGCGCAGGTAATAGAGCTTCGCACGACGCACGACGCCGCGGCGGACTACGGTGATGGAGTCGACGATCGGCGAGTAGAGCGGGAACACACGCTCCACGCCTTCGCCGAAGCTCATCTTGCGAACGGTGAAGTTGGAACCCATGCCGCGGTTCGAACGCGCGATGACCACGCCTTCGAAGTTCTGAATACGCTCGCGCGTACCTTCGACGACCTTCACGCCGACGCGCACGGTGTCGCCGGGGCGGAAGTCCGGAATATCCTTGCCGAGATTTTCAATCGCCTCGGCTTCGAGTGTCTGGATCAGGTTCATGCCTAATCGTCCTTCGTTTCTCGCTGCGCGCCAGAGGCAGACTGGACCGGAGCACCAGTGTGGCGCTCCCACAAATCCGGCCTGCGTAACCGTGTCATTTCTTCGGAGCGTTGCTTGCGCCACGCCGCGATCTTCGCATGATCCCCCGATCGCAGCACTTCAGGGATCGTGCGCCCTTCCCATTCCTGAGGTCGGGTGTAGTGCGGGTACTCGAGAAGGCCGTCCTCGAACGACTCTTCCGCCCCGCTTGAAGCCGCGCCCATTACTCCGGGAAGCAGCCGAATGCAAGCATCGAGTATTGCGATTGCGGCAGGTTCTCCGCCGGACAGGACGATGTCCGCCAGGCTGACTTCCTCGATCTCGGGCCGCGCGTCGAACAGCCGCTCGTCGAAGCCTTCGAACCGCCCGCAGATGATGGTGACGCCAGGGCCTTCCGCGATCTCGCGGATGCGGGCCTGCGTGATCGGCTTCCCGCGCGGAGTCATCGCAAGCACGGGGATTGCTCTGTCCTCAGTTCGCCCGTCGACAAGCTCAGGACGAACGGTTGTAGCGTCACTCTCAAAATCCGTTCGTGCTGAGCCTGTCGAAGTGCGGGCGGATTTTCGCTCGGCAACTGCATCCAGCGCCGCCGCCAGCACATTGCACTTGAGCACCATGCCCGCCCCGCCGCCGGCAGGCGTGTCGTCGACCGTGCGGTGCTTGTCGGTTGCGAAATCGCGAATCTGTACGGTGTCGAGCGACCACGCACCCTCGCGCAGCGCGCGCCCGGCGAGCGACACGCCGAGCGGGCCGGGAAACATCTCCGGGTACAGGGTCAGAACATTGGCAGCGAAGGTCATTCGAAAACGTCGGGATCGCTCTTGTCGGAGGGCCGCAGAATTTCACCCATTTTGGTCATAGGAGCATGGAGCACAAGTAGCGCGATCATCGAAGCACACCAGATCCAGAAAGTCTCGTACGCCGCAGCAAAATAAGGAAGCCCAGCAGCCGGACTATCGTCCAATTCATCGACACCCCATCTCCAGCGCACCGTCCCAAAAGCCACCAGAGGCGCGCAAACGAATATCGCAAGCGCAGATATGGCGCGCGCACGCTCGGGGGATCGCAAGTACCGATAGGGCACCAGCATCGTCACGGGGGTCAGTAATGCGGCTGCCAAAAGGATGAAAGGCGTGCCGATGAGTTCGCGTTCCATTTTTACCCCCCGCAACCGCCGCAGCCACCGCCGCTGCAGCCCGAGCCGCCATCGCCGCCATCGCCCGCGTAGCCGGCATCTCCGCCGCCATGGCGCATCGCGTGCAGCGGGTCGAGAGGCGTGCCTGCGAGCACCGCGGTACCGAAGATCGCCACGCCCAAAGCCATCTGATCGTTCATGGGCGCGCGCTTGAGCCCGACATTTTCCTCGCGCGCATCCTTCAGCACGCGGATACCCTCGCGCGTGCGGCGCAGGCCCGACAGCAGGCGCCAGCCGATCACCACCAGGCCCAGCACGATCAGCACGGCCAGGATGGCGACGGGCTCGCCCTCGGCGCGGCCCGCCTGCAGGCGGTAGAGGCCCAGCAGCACGATCAGGATCATCGGCACCGCCGCCATCAGCCGTACCGATAGCGCCTCGCCCGATCGGGTCAGCAGGCCCGCTTCGATCAGCGCATCGCGATCCTTCCTGTAACCGCCGTCGATCGCGCGCACGAAGGTGTTCCAGCTGAAGCTGTCGCCCAGGCTCATCAGCCGCGTTTCTGCGCCTCCGCCTGCGCGGCCATCCGCACCATCGCGGGCGCGGACATGGAAGGTCTTGCCCTCCAGCGCCAGCCGTCCCGACGCGAGCAGGCCCGCCATCATCGCTTCGGCATAGCGGCTCTTCCCGCTCGCCAACGCTGCATATTGCCCGGCATCGGCAGGTACGCCCGGTTCGCCCACCGGGCGCAGGATCATCGGCACGACCAGCGCCAGCACCCAGCCGAGCACGACCAGCGCCGAATAGAGAACCAGGAAATCGCGCGCGTCGTATTGCGCCAGGCCAAAGTCCATCATGCCCCCTTCGCTACAGGCCTTCGCTAGAGGATTGCCGCTGCAACCGCTGCGGCCAATGCTATCGCGATTGCCGCCGCCAAGCCAGTGGCACGGCCGACAAGAACGCGGCGCGGCACGATCGCCACATCGACCGGATTAACCCGTACGCTGCGCGGATCGATCACGAAGCGGCGATGCGCATCCGGCCAGATGTCGGCCGGAGCGGGAGCGCCGAAATGCTCTTCATAGCTGGCGAGGGTCCGGGCATACTGGTCGTAATAGCGGGTCCGTTCGACCGTGCCGCCCGCCGTGGGACCATGGTGGAGAGGCATGCGCAAAGCCTCGGGGCAGAACCGCTCCCAGTAATCCCGGGTGAAGGTAAGGTGCAGGTGCCACGCCTGGTCGACCGCGTCGGACGGGGTGACTTCGTGCCCCGCCGCGCAGGCGAGCCAGCAGAAGCGCTTGTATTCGTGAACGACGCGCGCGGCGTGATCGGCGGCCCAGCGGTTTTCGCGCGCGAGCCTCTGCGTAAAGTTAAAGGCGGCGTCGGGCGGTCCGATCTCGAAGGCGGCAAGCCGCTGCCACAGGTCGGTATCGGTCGCGCGCATCGCGCCCTTATCGCGGCGCGGGCACGCTCACGCCAGAGCTAGGCTGCGCATTTCACGAACACGACGCCATCGCCCTCGACCGTGGCCGCACCGATGCTGACCGGATCGTACTGCGCATCGGTCGCCGGTCGCATGATTGCGAGACCGTCGGGCCCGCGCGCTTCGATGGGAAGATCGCCCATCGGCGCGTCGAGATCGATGCGGGGATACTGGTCGAGGATCACCAGCGCACTTTCGTCGTGCCGGCTGATTTCGCCGTCGAGGATCGTGCCCGCCGGACCCGTCTCGATCTGGAAATCGGGATCCGCGCAATCGGCATTCACACTCTTGGCAACCCAGCTGCCGGTCACATAGTCGCGCGTCAGCGCGACGCCGCCCGACCGGGCCGGATCGCGATCTGCTGCCGGCGGGGTCGTACGCTGCATCGAATCGATGATGATCGTGCCATCGCCTTGCTGACAGAAGCTGGCATCGGCCATTTCCGCGCGGACCGACACATAGTCGCCCGGCCCGAAACCGTCCTGCGGGGTGAAGGCGTAGCGCGCGCCGTCGGCAGTCGCCAGCACTTGGCATTCGACGCCGTCCTCGATGCGGCCTTCATAGCTCGCGAGCGCCGGTCGCCCCGATGGTCGCGTGCCCGCTGCGGGGTCCGCGCCCCCATCGGCGCCCGGCAGTGTGTCGGTGTCGTTGCCGCCCGCACAGGCTGCGATGGCCATCAGCGCGGCGATCAGAACTGCTGTGAATTTTCGTTCCGCCATGCCCGGTCAAGCCATCGGCGCAGCCTGTGTTCCGAAATTCGCCAATGCTGGTCCGCGCGCGACCTGTCAGGCTTTCTTGCGGAAATGCATGATGCCCCAGGTGAGCTTGCCCGCATCCGCACCGCGGACCCAGTGCGCCAGTCCTTCGAGCATGCGGTCGACGAAGGCGTCGTCGGTCGACAGCTCGCCACGCTGCGCATCGAGGTCTTCGGCAACCTGTGCGTAGTGGTTGCGCAGCTGCCCGCTGAGATCGTCGACCCGCACCTCGTCCATGCCGCGCTCGCCCAGTGCCTCGCGGTAGAAGCCGAAGCTGGCGAGATTGGCGAGGTGGATGCGATCGTAGATCGGCTGGAGCGAGGAGGTATCCTCGATCCCGTCGGCCTGCATCGGATCGGTGAAGATGAAATCGCCACCCGGCCTCAGCACGCGGGCGACCTCGCTCATCACCGCGCCGCGATCGGGCGCGTGCAGGATCGCGTCCTGGCTCCACACGACATCGAAGGAGGCATCGTCGAAGGGAAGGTCGTCGAAAGATCCCTCGACCACGTCGATGCGGTCTTCCAGCCCCTGTTCGGCGGTCAGCTTGCGATTGCGCGCATTCTCCGCGGGCGCGATATTGAGGCAGGTGACATGGCCCGCGCCATGTTCGCTCAAGATCCGGCGGGCGCCCCCGCCATAGCCGGATCCGATGTCGAGCACCTTCTTGCCGGCCAGAGCGCCGACCGTCGCGGCCATGCGATCGACCGTGCGGCGGCTCGCCTCGCGGATATCCTTCGTGTCGTCGTAAAGACCGACATGGATATCCTCGCCGCCCCAGACGGTGGAATAGAACTCCACCGCATCGTCGCTGGTGTAATAATCGCGCGCGGTATCGGTCGTCGCTTCGGTAACTGCCTGCGTCTGGGCGTCACTCGGCATATTCTTTTTCCGCCACGTGGATGAAGAAATCGGGCGTCTCGCCATTATCGGACTGCTGGAAGTCGCCGTAGGTGTGGATCTGCTGGAAGCCCACATCCTCGAGCAGGCCGCGCACGTAGCTTTTCCTCAGCGGAAACATGTTGAGGAAATATTCCGACTTGTCGGGGAAGGTGTATTTGAACCGCGCAAGGCTGTCGTCGACATAGTCGGGCTCGGCGGTCACCTGATCGCCGCAGTAGTAGTATTTGTGCTTCGTGCTGAAGCCGTCGTCCAGAATGCCATCATAGTTCCGCTGGTCGATGATGAGCACGCCGTCATGCTTGAGCGCCGCATAGAACTCGGCAAGCGCACGGCGCCGGTCGTTCTCGTCATGCAGGTGGGTGAAGCTGTTGCCGAGGCAAATGATCGCATCGAACTTGCCGTGCACGTCCTTGTTGAGCCAGCGCCAGTCGGCATGGACCGTCTTGAGCACGAGGTCCTCGTTGGCGGCGTTCTGGAACGCCATGGCAAGCATCTCGGCCGAGCCATCGGCCGACGTCACATCGAAGCCGTTCTTGAGCAGCTGGACCGAATGGAAGCCCGTGCCGGTGGCGACGTCGAGCACCGACTTCTTGCCGCGCCCGGCGAGGATGTCGACGAAGAAGCGCCCTTCGCTCTGCGCCCGCGCGTCCCAGTCGATCAGCTCATCCCACTTCTCGACGAAGCCGCGGACATATTCCTTCTGATAGCTTTCGGTATCGCGGACGGCGTGCGGGTCTGCGCCGTAATCCTGGGTCGATTCGGGCGCGAATGCGCGCTTCTCGGTCTCGGTCTTCATCGTGGCTGTCCCTCGCGCGTCATACCGGACGAAGTCTCCCGTCGTGAGACCCTCCGGTGGTGATGGGAAGCCCTCCTGTCGAATGCGGAAGGCCCATAGATTATCGCGTAGGCGGCTTAGAACATACCCGGCAGGGTCATTACAACCGCACTGTTTCCCTTACGGCAGGAAAGCGCGCGCCAGCACCAATCGTTCCGAGTTCCAGTCGAGAACGGCGGCGGGGATCAGCGGCACGAGGAACGGTGTGCCGTCGTCGGGGGCGATCTCGACGATGTCGGTTGCCCCGTAATTCATGATGTTAGTGGTCATGCCGATCGGCTCGCCGCCTTCGGTCACGACCGGCAGTCCGATCAGGTCGGCGTGATAAAATTCGTCCTCGTCCAGCGGCGGCAACGCGGACCGGGAGACGGTGAGGACGGTGCCTCGCAAAGCTTCGGCGGCGGTACGATCGGCGACTTCGGCAAAGCGGGCGATGGCCCCCCCCTTGTTGTCGGAGCGGATCTTCGTGGGGGTGAGAGCCCCGTCATTGAAGGATTTCTGGGCCTTCAGCGTCTCGACGTCGTCACCGAACAGCTTCAGACGGACCTCGCCCGTTACCCCGTGCGCGCCAATGATGGCTGCCAAAACGATCTCGGAGCGGGCAACAGGCGTGTCGGATGCACTGGGCATTATGCCTCAACCCAATATCCGCTCGCCCTGAGCCTGTCGAAGGGCCGCCTGCCCTTCTTCCAGCGCACGGCTAGAGAAGAGCAATTCTTCGACAAGCTCAGGATGAGCGGCTTTCTGTCCTAGCCCTCGGCCTTTTCTTCGCCGGCGTCTTCCTTGGCGTCTTCGGTGGGAGCTTCTTCGGTGGGAGCTTCTTCAGCGGCTGCTTCTTCCGCCGGCGCTTCTTCGGCCTTGGCCTCTTCCTCGGCCGGAGCTTCTTCGGCGGCCTTCAGCGCTTCGGCTGCTTCGGCTTCCTTGGCGGCCTTTTCTTCGGCGCGTTCCTTGGCCTTCTCGCCCGGCTCGGCCTTGTTCGGATTGTTGCGCGCCTTGCGCTCCTGGATGCCGGCGGCATCGAGGAAGCGGGCCACGCGATCGCTCGGCTGCGCGCCGACGCCGAGCCAGTACTTGGCGCGGTCTTCGTTCAGCTGGACGCGCTTCTCGTCGTCCTTGGCGAGGAGCGGGTTGTAGGTGCCGATCTGCTCGAGATAGCGGCCGTCACGCGGATAGCGCGAGTCCGCGGCCACGATGCGGTAATAGGGGCGCTTCTTGGCGCCGCCGCGCGAAAGTCGAAGTGAAATAGCCATATTGGTTCGTCCTTAGGTTTTTGTCTGTCGTTTTCGGTTATTTCTTGGGCAAAAGCTTTTGGAGGTCGGGGGGCAGCTTGCTCATGTCGACATCGCCCATGCCCTGCCCGTCCATGCCGGGCAGCGAGCCACCCTTGCCGCCCATGCCGGGAAGGCCACCCATACCGCCGCCTCCGCCAAGCATCGCGGCAAGGCCCTTCATCCCGCCCATCTTCTTGATCTGCTTCATCGCGCGGGACATTTCCTGGTGCATCTTGAGCACCTTGTTCACGTCCTGCACCTGCGTGCCGCTGCCCGCCGCCACGCGCTTCTTGCGCTTGGCATTGAGCAGTGCGGGATTGCCGCGTTCCTTGGGCGTCATCGAGCCGATGATCGCATCCATGTGGACCAGCACCTTGTCGTCCATGCCGCTGGCCTGCATCGCCTGCTTGGCCTTCTTCATGCCCGGCATCATGCCCGCCAGCATGCCGAGGCCGCCCATCTTCTGCATCTGGGAGAGCTGGCTGCGAAGGTCGTTCAGGTCGAACTGCCCCTTCATCATCCGCTCGGCAGCACGCTCGGCCTCTGCCTGGTCGATCGTCGCCGCAGCCTTTTCGACCAGCGAGACGACATCCCCCATGCCGAGGATGCGTTCGGCAACCCGGCGCGGGTGGAAGGCTTCGAGCGCGTCGAGCTTTTCGCCGACGCCTGCAAACTTGATCGGCTTGCCGGTGACCGCGCGCATCGAAAGCGCCGCACCGCCGCGCGCATCGCCGTCCATCCGGGTGAGAACCACGCCGGTCAGCGGTACTTCGTCGGAGAAGCTCTGCGCGACGTTGACCGCGTCCTGCCCGGTCAGGCTGTCGACCACCAGCAGCACTTCGGTCGGCGTCGCCACCGAAGCCACCGCCTTCATCTCGGCCATCAGCGCTTCGTCGACATGCAGGCGGCCCGCGGTGTCGAGCAGCACCACATCGACGTTGCGCAGCTTGGCCGAGTCGAGCGCGCGCTTGGCGATATCGACCGGCTGCTGGCCTTCGACGATCGGCAGCGTGTCGACCTGCGCCTGCTCGCCCAGCACCGCGAGCTGTTCCTGCGCGGCGGGGCGATTGACGTCGAGCGAGGCCATCATGGCCTTCTTGCCGTGCTTTTCGCGGATCAGCTTGCCGAGCTTGGCGGTGCTGGTCGTCTTACCCGAACCCTGCAGACCAACCATCATGATGACGACCGGCGGCTTGGCGTCGAGCGTCAGCGGGACATGGCCATCATCGCCCTCCGCCCCACCAAGCATCGCGACCAGCTCGTCATTGACGATCTTGACCACCTGCTGGCCCGGTGTGACCGACTTGAGGACGCTTTCGCCGACCGCCTTCTCGGTGACCTTCTCGATGAAATCGCGCGCGACCGGCAGCGCCACGTCGGCTTCGAGCAGCGCGATCCGCACTTCGCGCATCGCATCGCGCACGTCCTGTTCGCGCAGGGCACCACGCCCGCGCAAGCGGTCGAAGGTATTGCCAAGGCGATCCGACAGCGCGTCGAACATCAGGTCACTCCAATTCATCCCGCACGGGATAAACGCGAAAAACGCCGGCGGACGAAACCTCGTCGGCCAGCGTCGGGGCGGTGCCCCTTCTGCTACTCAATTCGGACAGCGAGCTGTCCATGAAACCGGTGGTGGAGCCTAGCGGGATCGAACCGCTGACCTCTACAATGCCATTGTAGCGCTCTCCCAGCTGAGCTAAGGCCCCGGCCGGTTTCTGGCCCACCCCCAAACGAATGGAAGGCGGACCGGGAGGCGCCCTTTAGAAAGCGCGCCTCCGATTGGCAAGCCCAATATCAGTTTGGGCGCATCAGGTATCGTCGGAATCGTCGTCGTCGCCCTTGGACTTCGACACGCCGAGGTCGTCGTCGCCGCCAAGGTCCACCTCGTTGTCGGGCGAATCCTCGTCGTCGTCGACGTCGATATCTTCCAGGTCGTCGCCAGCCAGATCGCTGTCGGCTTCCTTTTCCTTCTTCTTCTTGTCCTCTTCCTCGAACGGAATCGGCTGCTTGGACTTGAGCACGGGCTCAGGCGTCCACTCGTTCCCGCATTCGATGCAGGTCACCGGATCGTCGTTGGTGAGGTCATAAAAACGCGTGCCGCATTTGGGGCAGGTACGCTTGGTGCCCCATTCGGGTTTGACCATGTCGGATATATTCCTTGTTGCGGGCGCTGCCTCTTTGCGCGCGCCGGGTAGATTCGTGAGAACTGACTTGGGGGCAACTCGCGCCCGAATCAAGAATGGCGCGCGCCTTGCCATGCAGCTTTGCGGGTGTCAAAGCCCGGCACCCTTTGCAAAGAGCCGTCCATGCAGAATTCACCCTCCCCGCAGACCTTCCGACCCGCCAGCCCGCTGCGGGGAAGCATCGCGGTGCCGGGCGACAAGTCGATCAGCCATCGCGCGCTGATTCTGGGCGCCTGCGCCGTGGGCGAAACGCGCGTTTCCGGCCTGCTTGAGGGTGAAGACGTGCTTGCCACCGCCGCCGCACTGCGGAGCATGGGGGCGGATATCGAGAGAACCGGCGATGGCGAGTGGCGCATCCATGGCGTCGGCGTCGGCGGACTGCTGCAACCCGATGCCGCGATCGATTGCGGTAATAGCGGGACTTCGGCCCGCCTGTTGATGGGGCTGGTCGCGAGCCACGGGATCACCGCGAGCTTCACGGGCGATGCAAGCCTGTCGAAGCGCCCGATGGGCCGCGTGATCGAGCCGCTCTCCCGGATGGGTGCAGGCTTCACGTCCTCGCCGGGTGGCCGTATGCCGCTGATGCTCGAAGGCGCAGACCCGGCGGTGCCAATCAGCTATCGCCTGCCGGTGGCGAGCGCGCAGGTCAAAAGCGCGGTCCTGCTCGCCGGGCTGAACACGCCGGGAATCACCACCGTGATCGAGCCGGTCCCCACCCGCGACCATAGCGAACGCATGCTGCGTGGCTTCGGGGCACAGATCGAGGTGGGTGAGGAAGATGGAGCGCGCGTCATCCGCCTGACCGGACAGGTGGATCTGCAGCCGCAGGTGCTGACCGTGCCGGGCGATCCGTCTTCGGCCGCGTTCTTCATGGTCGCCGCCACACTCGTCGAAAGCAGCGACCTGACGATCCGCAATGTCGGGATGAACCCGACCCGCGCGGGATTCGTCGGCGTGCTGCGCGACATGGGGGCCAGTATCGAAGAAGTCGACGCCCGCGAAGTCGGCGGTGAGCCGGTCGCGGACCTGAGGGTCCGCCATGCTCCGCTGACGGGCATCGAAATCGATCCCGCCCTCGCCCCCTCGATGATCGACGAATTCCCGGTCCTGTTCGTCGCCGCAGCGCTGGCGCAGGGCACCACGATCACGCGCGGGCTGGAAGAATTGCGCGTGAAGGAAAGCGATCGCCTCGCCACGATGGCCGCGGCGCTCACCAGTATCGGCGCGCGGGTGGAAGAGAACGAGAACGGGTTGACGGTCCACGGCACCGGCGGCGAGCCGCTTCGCGGATCGGCCAATGCACGGGTGAAGACGCACCTGGACCATCGGATCGCCATGAGCATGGCAGTCGCCGGTCTCGCCAGCCGCGACGGAGTGGAGATCGACGACGCCTCCCCCATCGCAACCAGCTTCCCCGGCTTTGAAAGCTTGCTCGAACAGGCTAGTTCGCCAGAAGCCGCCTGATCGTATCCAGAGAGGAATCCGCCGATGATGTTCCGCCTGATCGCCCCCGCCCTGATCGCGCTGGCCGCCTGCTCGACCGCCGTCCAGGCCGCCACCTACGAGATGTTCCGCGATCCCAATTGCGGCTGCTGCGAAATGTGGGCGGACCATGTCCGCGCCGAAAACGAGACCGACGTAGCCGAGGTGACCACGCAGGACATCGCGGCGGTCAAGACGGCCAATGGCGTGCCTCAGGACCTGTGGAGCTGCCACACGATGATCGTCGATGGCTACGTGATCGAAGGTCACGTCCCCGCCGCCGATATCGCCCGCCTGCTGGCCGAACGTCCCGCGGGCGTGAAGGGCCTGGCCGTGCCGGGAATGCCGCTCGGTTCGCCGGGAATGGACATGGGCGATCGCAAGCAGGCCTACCAGGTCATCGCGTTCGGCGATAATGGACGCTCGGTCTTCGCAAGCTATCCGGGAACATGACCGGGCTCGACACCTATTCCATCGTCGGCTTCGTCGGGATGGCCTGCATCATCGGGGCCTATGCCTTTCTGACCCAGAGCAAGGCGGCGAACCCGTTCATCCTCCACGGAACCAACTTGGTCGGCGCCGCGCTGCTGACGGTCAGCCTGCTGGTCCACACCAACTGGCCCAGCCTCGTGCTCGAAGGCTTCTGGGCGGCGATCGCGATCTGGGGGCTGGCGAAAGCGATATGCGAGCGCCGCAAGCAAGGGATTGCGCAGCAATGATCATCGCTGTCGACGGCCCCACCGCCAGCGGAAAAGGCACCATCGCCAGCGCCATCGCGCGTCATTTCGGCCTGCCGCATCTCGATACCGGGCTGCTCTACCGCGCCGTCGGACGGCAGGTGCAGCTTGCCGGAGGCGATCCCGATAATGCCGAGCACGCGCTTGCCGGGGCAAGCTTTCCCGATAGCCTGCTCGACGATCCCGAACTGCGCAGCGAGGACATCGGCGGGTTCGCCAGCCGGGTCTCGGTGCACCACGATGTCCGTACGGCCCTGCTCGACCGGCAACGGCTCTTCGCGCAAGCAGAATGCGGCGCAGTGCTCGACGGGCGCGATATCGGCACCGTCATCTGCCCCGATGCGGACGTGAAGCTGTTCGTCACCGCATCTCTCGACGCGCGGACCGAGCGGCGCTTTGCCGAAATGCAGGGCCAGGGTCGCGACATGACGCGCAACGAGGTTTACGCCCAGATCGAGCGGCGCGATGCGCGCGACATGGGCCGCAAGGACGCCCCGCTCAAGCCTGCGTCCGATGCGTTCATTCTCGATACCACCTCGCTCGACAAGCAGGCCTCGATAGAAGCCGCGATCGCAGCGGTGGAAGACGTGCGCGGGCAGCGCGGCTGAGCAGTCAGGCGGCGGCGCGCTTGCCCGCGCCGGTGCCTCCGGGCAGCTTCACCTCGGGCAGTGCCCTGAAACCGGGGCGCGCCAACAGGTAGCCCTGGATGTAACGAATCCCCAGCAGGCCGAGCGTGTTGAGCTCTTCGACGGTCTCGATCCCCTCGGCAATGACGGTAATGCCGAGCCTCTGGGCGATCCGGACGATGCCCTCCACGATCACCCGCTTGCGCTCCGAGCCGTCGATTCCGCGGATCAGTTCCATGTCGAGCTTGAAGTAGTCGGTCTCGATCCGGGCGAGCAGCCCCAGACCGGCATAGCCTGCGCCGAAATCGTCCAGCGCCGTGCCGAAGCCCATTTTGCGGTAGTTTTCGACGATCACCGCGACGTGCTCGGGATCGGCCATGTGCTCGTTTTCGGTGAATTCGAAGATCAGGCGCTCGGTCGGGAAGCCCACCTCGCGCGCGGTTTGCAGGGTGAGCTGGATGCAGGCGAGCGGCGAATAGACCGCATTGGGGAGGAAATTGATCGAGAGCCGCGCCTGAGTGCCGAGAATGCCTGCCGCAACAGCGCCCTTGATGGCGGCGACCCGGCACTGCTGATCGAAAGCATAGCGATTTTCGTCGGTTACCCCCGCCAGAACCTCGGATGCAGGCTCGCCGTTTTCGCCCCGGACGAGCGCCTCGTATGCAAACACCTCCCCGGTCTCGAGATCCACGATCGGCTGGAATGCCATTGCGATGCTGAACTCGTGCTCCGGCGCACGACATCCCTGGCATCCGGTTTTTGTCTGATTTGCCCTGTCCACGATGCGACTAATGCAACAAAACCACTAAGGTATTCTAAACCATACGTTTCGAAATGCGCCGGTTCATTTCAGACGAGCCGTGCGGGCCGCAGTCGACGTCTGGCCAAAAAGGTCGAGAGGCAGGAGACCGGCCCGGCGAGTACTGCGCCCTCGAAACGCGCTTTTGCTTGCATTTTTGCGCCATCGCGCGTACCCGCGCCCCCGTTCTCGCATTCTCATGGATTCGACGGACCCGCGCGGTGGCATGCGGCCTCGCGTGGCAGACGGCCCTCTTGCCCCGTTAGCCTTCGCAATGGTGCGTCGGAGACGGGTAAAGACCCCGGACAACCGGTGGCCGGTAGCAAATGTGAATTAGGAACCCGATACCTTATGGCAACTGCAGCCAACCCCACGCGCGACGATTTCGAAGCGCTTCTCAACGAACAGCTCGGCGATGCCGACGACGGAGGCTTTGAAGGCCGCGTCGTCAAGGGCACCGTCACCGCGATCGAAAACGGCATGGCCATGATCGATGTCGGCCTGAAGAGCGAAGGCCGCGTCGACCTGCGCGAATTCATGCGCAACGAAGACGAGCACGGCCTCGAAGTCGGCAGCGAAGTCGAAGTCTTCGTCGACCGCGTCGAAAACGCCGATGGCGAAGCGATGCTCAGCCGCGACCGCGCCCGCCGCGAAGCCGCGTGGGATCGCCTCGAAAGCGAATTCGGCGAAGGCAAGCGCGTCGAAGGCCGCATCTTCGGCCGCGTCAAGGGCGGCTTCACCGTCGACCTCGACGGCGCCGTGGCCTTCCTTCCCGGCAGCCAGGTCGACATCCGCCCCGTGCGCGACGTCACCCCGCTGATGGATCAGCCGCAGCCCTTCCAGATCCTCAAGATGGATCGCCGCCGGGGCAACATCGTCGTCTCGCGCCGCGCCGTGCTCGAAGAAACGCGCGCCGAACAGCGCAGCGAACTCATCAACGATCTGGCCGAAGGCCAGGTGGTCGACGGTGTGGTCAAGAACATCACCGATTACGGCGCCTTCGTGGACCTGGGCGGCATCGACGGCCTGCTCCACGTCACCGACATGAGCTACAAGCGGGTCAACCACCCCAGCGAAGTGATCGAGATCGGCCAGACCGTGACCGTCCAGATCATCCGCATCAATGCCGAGACGCAGCGCATCAGCCTCGGCATGAAGCAGCTCGAAAGCGATCCGTGGGATGGCGTCGCAGCCAAGTACCCGGTCGGCATGAAGCTGACGGGCCAGGTGACCAACATCACCGAATACGGCGCCTTCGTCGAAGTCGAGCCGGGCATCGAGGGCCTGGTCCACGTCTCCGAAATGAGCTGGACCAAGAAGAACGTCCACCCGGGCAAGATCGTTTCGACCTCGCAGGAAGTCGAAGTGATGGTGCTGGAAGTCGATTCCGAAAAGCGCCGCATCTCGCTCGGCCTCAAGCAGGCCCAGCGCAACCCGTGGGAAGAGTTCGCCGAAGCGCACCCCGTGGGCAGCGAAGTCGAAGGCGAAGTCAAGAACGCCACCGAATTCGGCCTGTTCATCGGCCTTCCGGGCGACGTCGACGGCATGGTCCACATGTCCGACATCGCGTGGGGCATCTCGGGCGAAGACGCGCTGGCGCTTCACCGCAAGGGTGAAGAGGTCAAGGCGATCGTTCTCGACGTCGATATCGACAAGGAACGCATCAGCCTGGGCATGAAGCAGCTCGAAAAGGGTGCGCCGACCGAAGCCGCCGCCGGTGGTTCGCTGCGTCGCGGCGAGACTGTCACCGTCACCGTCCTCGAAGTCCGCGATGGCGGCCTCGAAGTCCAGGTTGGCGAAGACGGCGCGACCGGCTTCATCAAGCGTTCGGACCTCGGTCGCGACCGCGACGAGCAGCGTCCGGATCGCTTCCAGGCCGGCCAGAAGATCGACGCGCTCGTCACCGGTTTCGACCGCAGCAAGAAGCCGACCTTCTCGATCAAGGCGTACCAGATCGCCGAAGAGAAGGAGGCGGTTGCCCAGTTCGGTTCGGCCGACAGCGGCGCCTCCCTCGGCGACATCCTGGGCGAAGCGCTCAAGAAAAAGGAAGACTAAGCTCTTCCCTCCCGCTTCCGGGACATCGAAAGGCCCGCTTGCGTTCGCGCAGGCGGGCCTTTTCGTTTGAGCCGCCCTTGCTTTTGGCCGCCAACGGGACGCGTTCGGGGACGCCTGCCGAAGACGTATGATAGTGTACGCACGCTCTTGCCGCGAAGAGGGTCGAGCGGGCTTGTTTCCCTTGAGCGGGTCTCATAGCGTCGCGCCCATGATCGACTGCCGCCAGCTTGTCATCGCACCGGTCCTGATGGCCGGCTTCCTGTTCACCGCCGCATGCTCCGACGCCGCCCCAGAGGCCGACAGCGTCGAGCCGGTGCCAGAGGAAACTCGCGCTCCGCTGGAATTCGTCGCCCGGTACAAGGCGTTTCTCTACGAGCCGGACCACGCCGGCCCATCGGGCGAACAGCTGACCGAGGCATGGCAGGTGCTGCGCGAGGATCGCGCCAATTATCACGCCCGCGACGTGCGCCAGGCTGACGACGAGTCCGATCCGGTGTTCGCCAGCGCCGCCAACCGCGAACGGATCGAGGAGATGGTGGCGAAGGGCAACCTGACCGCAGAATCGGCGCGAAAGATCGTGGAACGCAATGTGCTGGTGGCCGTCGATATCTACGAACGCGATGGCGAACCCGCGCGGCTAGACGTCTCGGTCTATTGACCTTCCGGAAGAGGCCCATGCTCCAGATCCACCAGTTCCCCTGCCTGTCCGACAATTACGGCTTTCTCCTCCACGATCCCGACAGCGGGGAAACCGCCGCGATCGACACTCCCGACGGGGGGGAATACCTGAAGCAGGCCGAGGCCAAGGGCTGGACGATCACCCAGATCTGGAACACCCATTGGCACCCTGACCATGCGGGCGGGAACGAGGCCATCGTGGAGGCGACGGGGGCCAAGACGATAGCTCCGCAGGAGGTGGACCGCATCGCGACGATCGACCGCGTGGTGGCGCATGGCGACAAGGTGACGCTGGGGCAGCATACCGCGCGGGTGATCGACGTATCGGGCCACACCAACGGCCATATCGCTTTCCACCTTGCCGATGACGGCATCGCCTTCGTCGGCGACAGCGTCTTCGCGCTCGGCTGCGGGCGCATGTTCGAAGGCGAGCCGCCGCAGTTCTGGGACAGCCTCGAGCGGATCAAGGCATTGCCGCCCGAGACCACCCTCTATTGCGCGCACGAATATACGCAGGCGAACGCCAAATTCGCGCTTCATGCCGATCCCGAGAACGACGCGCTGCAGGCCTATGCGCGAGAGATCGAGGCGGCCCGCGCGAAGAACGAGCCGACGGTGCCCACGGTACTGTCGCGCGAGCTCGAGACCAATCCCTTCCTGCGGGCTGACGCGCCCGACATGCAGGCGCGCTGGGGCGGTGAGAACCCGGCGGATACCTTCGCCAAATTGCGCGCGGCCAAGGACGATTTCTGACGCCCGCAGCGCCTGCTAGAGCGCGCGGTGGAAGAACTGGTTGAAGTCGCTGCGTACATAGTCGCCGAAGGCCTCGCCTTCGCGAAAGCCGCGCGACCGATAGAAGGCGATCGCGGCATCGAACCCCGCCCCACTGCCGGTTTCCAGCGAAAGTCGCTTCATGCCGAGATCGCGCGCACGCTCGATGATCGTCCCGAGGATGGCATCGGCGATGCCCTGACGGACATGATCGGGATGCGTGCGCATCGACTTGATCTCGCCCTGGTCGGGCGAGAGCTTTCGCAGGGCGCCCACCCCTGCGATGCGATCCTCCCGCCACGCGGACCAGACTTCGACATCGGGTTGCCGAAGCCCGTCGAGACCCAGCGCGAATATCGCGTCGGGCGGCGAATGCTCGTGCATGCCGCGCAGGTGCAGTTCGATCAGGGAACGGCTGGCTTCGCCCGTCAGGTCATCGCAGCGTACGACAACCCGGCCGGGCGACACAGGGTCAGATACCCGCGATCAGATCGTCCGCCAGCTTGCGGTCGGTCTCTGCGTCGAGGTTCTCGCCAATCAGCTTGCGGCTGGCTTGGGCTGCCGCCGCTGCGGCCTTGGCGCGCACGTCTGCGATCGCATCGCGCTCGGCGGCGGCGATCTTGTCCTGCGCCATGCGCTTGCGGCGTTCGACCAGCGCCTTGCTCTCGGCTTCGGCGTTGGTGAGGATCGATTCCGCCTCGGCCTTCGCGTTTTCGAGCATTGCCTCGGCATTGTTTTCGGCGTTGGCGATCTTGGCCGCGTATTCGTCGCGCAGCGTCTCCGCCTCGGCGCGAAGCCGCTTGGCCTCGTCGAGCTCTTCGCGAATCGCGGCGATGCGATCGTCGAGACCCTTGCCGATCGTCTTGTGGACCTTGCCCACGAAGATCGCGATCAGCACCAGGATGAGCATCGCGACCGATACCCACTGGTACGATTCGAGCCAGAACAGCGTCGGCTCTTCGTAGGAACCGTGGCTGTCCTCGACCTCGATCACGCCTTCGGAATAGGTGCCGGCGGCGGCAGTCGCGAGGCTTGCGATATCAGCCATGAGCCAGGCTCTCCTTCACTGCCGCGTTGGCGGCGGGCTTGGTCACCTTGATCCCGGCAAGCTGCGCGACGATGTCCTGCGCGGCTTCGGTGGCGACCGCTTCGATCTCGGTCAGGGCGCTATCGCGCGCCTCGGCGATGCGGGCGTCCGCCTCTTCGAGCTTCTTGTCGAGCCGCTTCTGAGCGGCGGACATCTTCTTCTCGGACTTGGCGGCCGCCTCGGCCTTGGCTTCCGAGATCAGGGCCTGTGCCCGCGCGCGATTTTCATTCTCGCGCACGCGCCATGCCTCTTCTTCCTTGTCCGCCTGGTCGCGCGCAGACTGCGCCGCCGAAATATCGTCGGCGATCTGCTTGCTGCGCTTGTCCATCGTGTCCATCACCCGCGGCACCATGCCACGGCCGACGACGAAGAAGGTGATGCCGAAGAACACCAGCAGCCAGAAGATCTGGCTGGAGTAGGTCTCGGCGAGTTGATCGATCTGGGGCATGGTTTCCTGCGCGTATCCGCCGGGGAATTCAGGGTGATCCGGGCCTTGCCCCGGGCGGGGCAAGGCACACGGATCGAATGCGTCAGCCGACGATCAGAAGGATCGCGATGACGAAGGCCAGCAGGCCGAGAAGTTCCGAACCGGCGAAGCCGATGAACAGGCGGCCCTGCTGGCCGTCGGCGGCACCGGGGTTGCGCAGCGCGCCGTCGAGGAACGAGGCGAAGACGTTGCCCACGCCGAGCGCGGCGAGACCGCACCCGATTGCAGCGAGACCGGCTCCGAGCAGCTTTGCGGCTTCAGCGTCCATTTCAAATACTCCTTGGTAAAATCAGATCGAGATAAGATCGGTTGGGTGTGAGTGACAAGCGGTAGTGATCAGTGCAAGTGTTCGGCGTCGTTGATATACAGCGCCGTCAGCAGCGCGAACACATAGGCCTGGATGCCCGCGACGAGAATTTCGAGCGCCGAGATCGCGATCATCATCACGATGCTCGGGATGCTGACGATCAGGCCGGTGCCGATGCCGCCGAGCCCGCCGCTGATGACGAAGCCCGCGAACACTTTCAGCAGGATGTGCCCCGCCATCATCGCCACGAACAGCCGCAGCGCGAGGCTGAAGGGGCGCACCATGAACGAGATGAACTCGATCGGCGCGATGATCGGCAGCATGAAAATCGGCGTTCCGTGCGGCACGAAGAGGGTGAAGAACTTGAGACCGTGCTTCCAGAAGCCGACCGCGAGCACGATCGAGAAGCTCATGATCGCAAGCACGCCGGTGACCGAGAAGTGGCTGGTAAAGGTAAAGGGGTGCACATTCACCAGGCCCATCGGCATCAGGCCCAGCAGGTTGCCGAACAGGATGAAGATGAACAGCGTGAAGATATAGGGGATGTACTTGCGCCCCTCTTTCCCGATGCTCGACTGGACGAGGTTGTCGATGAAGCCGGTGAGGCTTTCGACCGCGACCTGCCAGCGGCCGGGGATAAGCTGCTGCTTGGTGCCCATCTGCACGAACGCGATCACCAGGATGGTGGTGATCATCATCCACAGCGCGCTGTTCGTGAACGCGATGTTGACGCCGTTCATATCCCAGTTTGCCCACGAACCGATCGGTTCGATGGTGAACTGGTGCATCGGATCGACTTTGCCTTCTTCGGCGGCCACCTGAAATTCCCGTTCGCTCTATCGGGCCGCGTTTGCGGCCCATCCAAGTTCAGCCTTCGTCTGAAGGCGGGCTTTGCGTTCCGGCCATGCGGAAGATGTTCCTGAAGGCCACGCCTATTCCTGCGAACAGGCCGACCAACAGACCCCAGGGCCAGGTCCCGGCCAGCGTATCCACGCCGAAACCGATCACCGAGCCACCGATAAGCCCACCCAGGAGGTCCGCCAGCACGCGGTTGCCACTGCGATAATCCGCATCGGCCTTCCGCTTGCTTTCCGATCCGCTACGCTTCTCCTCTCGCTCGCGTGCGGCTTTCAGCCGCGCCTCGAGCGCGTCGATCCGCGCATCCTCGGGTATGGGCTCTCGTGCGGACTTGTCGTCGCTCATGCCAAAGGCTCTCTTACTTACGCGTGAGAATCAAAGCGGCATGAGCAGGACCTGCCCGCCGAGGGCGCCGCCGCCTTAGAAAAGGGCTTTTGGCAAGTCAACCAGAGCCATCGGCCCGACGCGGTCATGCGTAGGCGTTGTTCCACCAGCTTGCGCGCGCCGCGCGGGGAAGGCAAGGCTTGTCGTCCTATCGCGAGGGGGAAGGCGCGTGACGCAAGAGGGGGACGATCTGTTCGGCACCGGCGAGGGAAGCTGCGCCGGAGACGCTGCGCCCCTGTCCGCGCCGGCCCCTGCCCCGCCCTCGGCGTCCGGACACCGCGAGCGTCTGCGCAATCGCCTGCTGACCGGCGGGGCCGAGGCGCTGGCCGATTACGAAGTCCTCGAATACCTGCTCTTCGCCGCGATCCGCCGGGGCGATACCAAGCCGCTCGCCAAAGCGCTGCTCGCGCGCTTCGGCAGCCTCGCCCGCGTGCTGGAAGCGGAGCCCGCAGCGCTCGCCAAATCGCCGGGCATGGGCGAGGCGAGCGCGGCTGCGCTGAAGGCGGTGGCGCTGGCGGCGCGGCGCATGGCGCGCAGCGAGGTCGCGAACCGCCCGGTGATCGCCAACTGGCACGCGCTGATCGACTACCTCACCGCCGACATGGCGCATCTGACGGTGGAGCGCGTGCGCGTGCTCTATCTCGATACCAAGAACCGGCTGGTGCAGGACCATCACGTGGGCGACGGATCGATCGACGAGGCCGCGATCCATCCGCGCGAGGTGATCCGCCGCGGGCTGGACCTGGGTGCGGCGGCGCTGATCCTCGTCCACAACCATCCCAGCGGCAGCCCCGAGCCGAGCCGGGCCGACATCCTCGTCACGCAGCGGATCGCCGAGGCCGGGCGGCTACTCGGCATCGCAGTCCACGACCACGTGATCATCGGTCAGGGCCGCCATGTCAGCCTGAAGGCGAAAGGGCTGATCTAGCGGCCCCTCCTTCAGCGGGGCCTATTTCGGCGGCAGGCCCCATTCGCTATAGAGCGGCGCCAATCCCGGCGACGCATGCAGCGCCAGCTCGATATCGGCGCGCGCGTCGGCCTTATTGCCGAGAGCGCGCTTGACGACCCCGCGCAGGTAGCGCGAGCCGTGCTGCGCAGGCTCCCGGGCGAGCGCGACATCGAGATCGCGCAGCGCCTCTTCGTATCGGCCGAGGCGGTAGAGCGCGAGCGCCCTGCTATCGATGGCCCCGGCACCATTGCCCGATTCTTCCACTGCGCGGGTGCAGATCTCCAGCGTCTGCTCGGTCACGCGGTCGAAAATTCCGCTGTCCCAGCATAGCGAGTTGAGCAGCCCCGCATCGTCCGGCTCGATGGCGAGCTCGTCGCGCAGGAGCGCCAGGCCCTCATCCTGACGGTCCGAGAAACCGAGCGTGTAGGAGCGGGCCATCGCCTCGTGCTTGGGCTCTTCGAACAGATACGCATGCTCGTCGAGCAGGGCGATCGCTTCGTCGTTGCGACCGAGCAGCGCAAGAACTTCGAGCCGCGTCCCATTGAGGGAGTAATCCGGATCGATCTGCGCTGCGGCCTCGTAATCGGCCAGCGCGGCCTCCAGATCGCCGAGCTGCCACGATGCAGCGCCGCGCAGGATGTAGCTGTCGGCGGTGGCATCGCGCGCGATCGCCGCGTCCATGTCTGCCCGCGCGCCTTCGAAATCGCCGGTGTAATATCGGAATGTGGAGCGGTTGGCATACACATCCGCATCATCGGGGTCGGCGTCTGCGATCAACTGCGAATAGAGTTCGGCAATCGGTTTGAGCCGTGCGCGATCGGCACCGCGATATTCGAACGCCCTCTTGGCCTCGCCCGAAGCGCGCAGGCGCGGAAGGCCCCTTTCCACGCGGAGCGTCCGGCGACGAACCTCTGGCAGGTCGCTGGCCGGCACTTCCCATGCGAGGCTCTGGACCTCCTCCGCGATGGACAGGCGGCCGTTGCCCAGCTCCGCTTCCGAGAAGAGCCGCGTGCCGCCGACGACTTCGTTCAGCTCGGTCTGGCCCAGCAGCCGGAACTCGCCCTCGCCCTGGGGCAGAAGCCACTCGATATTCCGCCGGAAGAAGACCGGGCCTCGCACCATGACCGGCAGCTCCGCGATTTCCGGTCGCGAACGGTCGACGTCGAAATCGAAGCCTTCGATCACCTGGTACGGTACGCCGAGTTCGAAACGTCCATCGGTCTTTTCCCATGGCGAAGTCACGAGGCCGCGTGCGCTCAGGTTCGCCATGCCGGTGTCGCGATCGAAGGCAAGGTTCATCTCGGCCGGCTGATGATCGCCGATGACGTTGCGTACCGCCTCGGTGAGGACCGCCTCCTTCTGGTCGGCATCTTCGACCAGCGACAGCGATTCGTAACCCTGCGCCGACACGCCGCTGACGCGGATCGTGATGTCGTAGATCGCGGGCACGTCGATCCCCGCAGACTGGTCGATTGTGAGCGCGATCGCCTCGTCCGGGATGGCCTGCGGGCGCATCGCCATTTCCTGCAGGTCCGTGCCGCCGTCGCGCAGCGGCAGAGAATAGCGGAAACGCGGCACCTCGATCATGTTGCTCAGGCGAAGTCCGCCGCTGGTCCCGTCGAGCCAGTAGGCAGTGCCATCAATGTCGGCGCGCACGATCATGTGATCGAAATTGCCCAGCGCAGGCAGCAGCTCGGGCAGCGCATCGCCCGTCTGGCTATGGACCAGCACCGCCTCGGCGGAAATGCCGAGTTCGCGGAGCATGGCAAGCAGCAGCAGCGATTTCGCCTTGCAGTCGCCGGTCCGCGCCTCCCACGTTTCGGCCGGGCTTTGCGGGATGTAGTTCCCGCCATCGAGGCCGTTCAGCAGGTAACCGATCTCGTCCTGCACGAATTGTGTGGCGAGCGCCGCTCGCTCGCGCGGATCGGGGGTGCGCCCCGCAATCTCGGCGACCTTGTCGGCAAGTGCGCCGCCCGGCTCGATGGTGCCGCCGGTTGCGAAGTATGGAGCGATGACGTCGGAAATCTGGGCGTAATTCTCGAATGTCGAGGCCCGGACGGAAGGAGGCAGCCGGAACCGGGCGGGCGCATCCTCCGGAATGTCCTTCGCCTCGTCCACCGGCAGGGAAATCGTCACGTAGCGATAGCCACCACTCTCTCGCGTCGCGGCGTCGGGCGAGACCTTGTCCGTCCGCCAATGCACCGCTTCGTCCACGGGCCAGGAGAGGATCGTGCGGCCCGCTGCGATCGGCGCGGGCTTCGCCTGGACGATACTGGCGAATTCCATATCCTCGTCGAGGATCTGTTCGTCCTTCGAACTGGTAAAGGAATAGCGCAGCACATCGCCGATCTCCGTCCCGGAGACGGACATCGTGGCGGTGAGGACGCCATCGAGGATGCGCTCTTCGAGCCTTTCCTCGCGCCGCAGCACCTCGAACCGGGCGCCGCCCGCAAGCAGGTCGATGACCTCGCCGTCGCGGACCAGCTCGACCCGGTGAACGGTCAGGTCGCCCTTGTCGGGCAGCCATTCGAGCGAGATCGTCCCCAGGGAATTGAGCGCCTCCGGACTGTCGAGCGCGAAGGCGATGTCGCCGTAGGTGGAGACCAAACCGTCCTCCATCCGCGTCTGCGTTTCGATCAGCCGCAGAGGCAGGCCCTGGCTCTCGCTGGCCGGCGGGAGGTCGGCGACATCGACCCATGCGGCCTCGTCTTCGTAGAGGATCGTCTCGCCGGCTTGTGCAGGCACGCTGAGCGCAGCAGCGACCAGCCCGGTCGCTGCCGAGGCGAGATAGATATGACGCATTGTTCCCCCGAGGATCCCTGTCTGTTTGCCGGATCAGGTGTACAATGGCCTGTCGCGCTTTCAATGCCAAGAATGCGCGCCTGAGCCGCCGCAGCAAGGTTGGCGCCATCGCACTTGCCATTGCAGCCGATGCGTTTTAGCCGCGCCCCGTTCCCCACAGCCCGAACCGGAGCCCCCCTCAATGGTCCCCCGCTACGCCCGCCCCGAAATGACCGCCCTGTGGGAGCCGGAGGCGAAATATCGCATCTGGTTCGAGATCGAGGCGCATGCGACGCAAAAGCTCGCCGATCTGGGCGTGGTGCCGCAAAGCGCGGCCAAGGCGCTGTGGGACTGGTGGGAGACCAATCCCGAAATCGACGTCGAGGCGATCGACGCGATCGAAGCCGTGACCAAGCACGACGTTATCGCCTTCCTGACCTGGGTGGCCGAGCATGTGGGCGAGGAAGCGCGCTTCATGCACCAGGGGATGACCAGTTCGGACGTGCTCGACACGACGCTGTCGGTCCAGCTCGTCCGCGCGAGCGACATCCTGCTGGCCGACATGGACGAGCTGCTGGCGGCACTCAAGCGCAGGGCGGAAGAGCACAAGCTCACCCCCACCATCGGACGCAGCCACGGCATCCATGCCGAACCCGTGACCTTCGGGCTCAAGCTTGCCCAGGCCTATGCCGAGTTCGACCGTTGCCGCGCGCGCCTGTGGGACGCCCGCACCGAAATCGCCACCTGCGCGATCAGCGGCGCGGTCGGAACCTTCGCCAATATCGATCCGCAGGTCGAAGCCTATGTGGCGGACAAGCTGGGACTGGTCCCGGAACCCGTGAGCACACAGGTGATCCCGCGCGACCGCCACGCGATGTATTTCGCCACGCTGGCGGTGATTGCAGGCAGCATCGAACGGCTAGCGGTCGAAGTGCGCCACCTGCAGCGCACCGAGGTGCTCGAAGCCGAAGAGTTCTTCTCGAAGGGGCAGAAGGGTAGCTCGGCCATGCCGCATAAGCGCAACCCCGTGCTGACCGAGAACCTGACCGGCCAGGCGCGCATGATCCGCGCCTATGCCATGCCCGCGCTGGAAAACGTCGCGCTGTGGCACGAGCGGGACATCAGCCACTCCTCGGTCGAACGCTTCATCGGGCCCGATGCCACGATCACGCTCGACTTCGCGCTCGCTCGCCTCACCGGCGTGGTCGACAAGCTGCTGGTCTACCCCGAGCGGATGGAGGCCAACATGAACCGGATGGGCGGCCTCATCCACTCGCAGCGCGTATTGCTGGCGCTGACCCAGAACGGTGTCAGCCGCGAGGATGCCTATGCCATCGTCCAGCGCAACGCGATGAAGGTGTGGGAATCGGACGGGCGGCTGCAACTGCTCGACCTGCTGAAGGCGGATGACGACGTCGCCAAGGCGCTGTCCGAAAACGAGCTGACCGCGCTGTTCGACCTCGAATACCACCTGAAGCATGTCGATACGATTTTCGCGCGGGTGTTCGGCTGAGAGTGTAGGCTGGAGGTGTTCGGCTGGACGCCTTGCGCTGGACGGGCCGGATTGCGCGGCCTAGGCTTCCGCTCGTTGCGGCAGGTGCGCTCCAGGGGGGATTGAGATGCAAATTGTACGGACGATTATCTGGGTACTCATCCTGGTGGGCGTGGTCCTGTTCTCGTTCTTCAACTGGCGCGAGGTCGAGGTTACGATCTGGGACAACCTGGTCCTCGAAACCAAGGTGCCCGCGCTCGTCATCATTTCGTTCCTGCTCGGCTTCCTGCCTACCTGGCTTTACGCGCGCGGCGTGATCTGGAGCCTCAACCGCAAGATCCGCAGCCTCGAAATCGCCGCGAAGGCGAACTCCGTTTCCGCAGCCGCACGCGAAAGCGACCGTGAGGAAGCGGCGCGCAGCGATGCAGCCATCTCCGAGCCGGAGCCGGAAGCAGAACCCCAGCCCGAACCCGCAACGCCGTCCGAGGACGAGATGAAGGGACAGGACGCGACCGACGATCGGCTTTCGGCGGACGGCGCAGCTGCGGATGGCACCAACCCGTCGGCCGGCCCGGAAGAAACCGGCGAGTCCGGCTCGCAGGACAAGACGACGACACTGTGAACCCTGTCTATCTCGCCCTCGACCTGCCGCGTATCGAAGCGGCGCGCGCACTGGCCGAGAAGGTCAAGGGGCATGTCGGCGGGCTGAAGCTGGGCCTCGAATTCTTCTGCCAGCACGGCCACCACGGCGTGCACGAGATTGCGCAGGTCGGCCTGCCGATCTTCCTAGATCTCAAGTTCCACGACATTCCGAACACGGTCGCAGGCGCGATGCAGGCGATCCACGTGCTCGAACCCGCGATCGTCACGGTGCATGCCGGGGGCGGACGCGCGATGATGGAAGATGCCAAGGCCGCGGCGGGCGAGCATACCAAAGTGGTTGCCGTGACCATGCTCACCAGCCTCGACGAGCGCGATCTTGCGCGCACCGGGGTTTCGGGCAGCGCCCACGACCAGGTGCTGCGGCTGGCCGAACTGGCGCAGGACGCGGGCCTCGACGGAATCGTGTGCTCGGGCCACGAAGTCGGCGAGGTGCATAAGCGCTGGAAGCACGGCTTTTTCGTCGTCCCCGGTCTGCGCCCTGCGGGTAGCGCGGTGGGCGACCAGAAACGCGTTGTGACGCCGCGCAAGGCGCGCGACGATGGCGCGAGCGTGCTGGTGATCGGGCGGCCCATTTCGAAAGCCGGCGATCCGCTCGCCGCAGCGCGCGCGATCGAGGAAACTCTTTGATCCGCCTGCCGGCCTGCGCCGCGCTCGCAGTGCTGGCAGGCTGCGCGACAACCCCTCCGGCGGGGAACGTCGCCCTGATCGATCCCGCGCTCGGCGCGGCGACCACGCAGACCTGCTCGCGCCCCGGCCCCGAACATCCCGAGCGCTTCTTCCGCCCGAGTCCGCGCGAGGTGACCGCGATCGAAAGCGCCGCGATGCGCGTGCTGCGCGATCATGCGGGCGACTACGCAGCGTCGACGGATCGCGCGCAACCCGGCACGGCAACGCCTTTCGACTGGCCCCACGACCCCTCGCTCTACAAGCGCCAGTATATCGGCTATTACGAGAATGGCCGGCGCATGATCTACGGCAACTACTACCCCGCTGCGAATGGCTTCGAGGGGAGCGAACCATTCTCGATCTGCGACGGCGGATGGCGTTTCTTCGGCGTCGAATATGATGTCGAGGAAATGGCGGTGCGCCGGATCGCCTTCGACGGATCGCTCGGCGGGCCGTTGCTCGCTCCGATCGAACCGTGATCCGGTGATAGCCGTCCGCCTGCGCAGGCTTGGAATCGCACGCGCGCTCGGCCAAGGCTCGCCCGCATGACAACCCAGATCAAGATTTGCGGCCTCTCGACGCCCGAAACCGTCGATGCCGCCGTGGACGCAGGCGCGAGCCATATCGGGCTCGTCCACTACGAACCGAGCGCGCGGCACGTGTCCCTTGAGGATGCGGCCAGGCTGCGCCGCCGCGCGCCCGGGCACGTCAAGGTCGTGCTGCTGACGGTCAACATGCAACCGGCGGAGCTGGAGACGGCCTACCGCGCGGTGCAGCCCGACGTGCTCCAGTTCCACGGGCGCGAGGCGGTCGAGTGGATGAAGATGGTGCGCGATCTGCTCAAGGTCGAAACCTGGCGTGCGGTCGGCCTCAGGGAACGGGAGGCGCTGGACAAATCGGCCAAATATGTCGGCCAGATCGACCGCCTGCTGTTCGACGCGCCCGCGAAGGCCCTGCCCGGCGGCAATGGCGAGGCGTTCCGGTGGGACATCCTGGACGGATACGATCACCCGATGAACTGGGCGCTGGCGGGGGGGCTGACACCCGAAAATGTCGGCGACGCGATTGCGCGCACCGGCGCGCCGCTGGTCGACACCTCGAGCGGGGTCGAAAGCGCGCCGGGCGTCAAGGATGTCGGCCTGATCCGCGCCTTCTGCGAAGCGGTGCGGTCAGCCTGAGCCGGTGCCTCGCGCGAGGGCGGGCGACGAGTTTCGCACTCACCCCCGCGCACCGGCGCACATCAGAAGAATGTGCCGAGACCGATGGTCACTGCGTTGCTCTCGTGGTGGTCCACGAACACGTGCCGATATTCGGCGGCGACGTAGGTGCCGCCGTGGCCGAGGTGGTGTTCGTAACCGAGACCCACGTGCGGCCCGTCGCCGTGATGGGTGAAGGTGTAGCCGCCATTGACGAAGACGCTGCCCTTCTCGCTCACCGCGGTGCCGAGGCGGCCCGTCAGCGCGAGTTCGACATAGGTGTCTTCGGCGAGGATTTTCTCGCCCGAAACCTCTGCGCCGAGGAAGGTGTGGTCGCCGAGGTCGAAATCGTAGCCCGCCGCGATGCCGAGCACGGGGTCGGTGTGCTCTTCCGTCCATGCCACGCCGCCGCGCAGCTCGGCACGGGGGCCGCCGGTCGCTTCTTCGGCGGCCGCGGGGATCGCGGGAAGCGCGACGAGAAGGGTGGCAAGGAGAATACGTGCTCGCATTGGTAGGGATCCTGTCCAAGGAGGCCCCAAGCGCCTGATCGGGCGCAGGGGCCGGGCCAAAATCTCCATCATAGAAAACGCCGCGGTGCCCGTGCCCCCCGGGCCGGATTTTTCTCGCGCACAGCGGCGCGCGCCCGGCATTGCCCCTTCGCCCCCCTTGACCCGCGCGCGCCGACCTTGTCGGGATCGCACTTGGCCGATAGGCCTTTCGCGATTCTCCCCCGGGCCGCACCGCTGCTTCGCATGCGGCCCAGCACGAACGGATTTCCAGTGACCGACGCTGTTCCCAATTCCTACCGCAACCAGCCGGACGATCGCGGCCATTTCGGCGATTTCGGCGGACGCTATGTCGCCGAAACGCTGATGCCGAACATCTTGGCGCTGGAGCAGGCCTACGACGAGGCGCGCAAAGATCCGGCCTTCACCGACCAGTTCGAGGACCTGCTGGAGCATTACGTGGGCCGCCCCAGCCCGCTCTACTTTGCGGAGCGCCTGACCGAAGCGCTGGGCGGCGCGCAGGTCTGGTTCAAGCGCGACGAATTGAATCACACCGGCGCGCACAAGATCAACAACTGCATCGGGCAGATCCTGCTCGCGATCCGCATGGGCAAGACGCGCATCATTGCAGAGACCGGTGCAGGCCAGCACGGCGTCGCCACTGCCACCGTGTGCGCGCGCTTCGGCCTGCCCTGCGTCGTCTACATGGGCGCCGAGGACGTGCGGCGGCAATCGCCCAACGTGTTCCGCATGAAGCTGCTCGGCGCGGAAATCGTCCCCGTCACCAGCGGCCGCGGCACGCTGAAAGACGCGATGAACGAGGCGCTGCGCGACTGGGTCGCGAATGTGGAGGACACGTTCTACATCATCGGCACGGCGGCAGGCCCACATCCCTACCCCGCGATGGTCCGCGACTTCCAGAGCGTGATCGGCACCGAGGCGCGCGCGCAGATGCACAAGCGCGTCGGCCGCCTCCCCGACCTGCTGGTCGCGTGCATCGGCGGTGGCTCCAACGCGCTCGGCCTGTTCCACCCCTTCCTCGACGACGCGGACGTGAAGATGCTCGGCGTCGAAGCGGCGGGGCTAGGCCTCGACGGCGACCAGCACGCCGCCAGCCTGACCGGCGGCGCCCCCGGCATCCTCCACGGCAACAAGACCTTCCTGCTGCAGGACGAGGACGGCCAGATCACCGAGGGCCACTCGATCTCGGCAGGGCTCGACTACCCCGGCATCGGCCCCGAGCATGCATGGCTGAAGGACATCGGCCGCGTCGAATACACCGCCGTCACCGATGACGAGGCTTTGGAGGCGTTTCAGTTGCTGTGCCGGACCGAGGGGATCATTCCTGCGCTCGAGCCTTCGCATGCCATCGCGGCGGTGGCGAAGCGCGCGAAGGAGATGGACAAGGATGCGATCATCCTCGCGAACTTGTGTGGGCGCGGGGACAAGGACATCTTCACCGTGGCGGAGAAGCTGGGGGTGGAGATTTAGGCCAATGGAACCGGATGGCTCATCCAAACGAACTACGGCCATCCTCAGCGTTGGCATTTTGGGCTTTTCGGAAATTCTTTTCCTCTTCACGCATGATATTTTCTACTGGACTCCGCATATTACCAATCTCGAAGAGGGATTTGATTATTATTATTGGAATTCCGTTGGCAACATTTCTGCGGTCGGGCTTTTCGCCTTTCCTATGCTCATATGGCATGTTTCAGATTTACTGACCTTTTCCGAACCCAGAACGAGGCTGGCCTCATTGCTTGGGTCCTACCAACTCGCGCTTTATTCTATGCTGGCAGGAATCGTCGGCTACGCCGTCATCGCGTCAGGGCTCACCGAAAGAATACAATGTTGGGAAATGGAAAAAATGAATTCCAATCCTAACACCGATTTTTTCATAGCTTGTCATCCGAATATTGGATTCGGGATCGAGTTCCTGGTGCTCCCCTTTTTGCTCATTTGTCTGCTTCTCGCTGTCAACAAACTTGCGTTTGCGGCCTTTTCCACGTTCAGACCGGCGGCCTGATGCGCATTTTCGCAGCCAATCTAGAGCGAGTTGCCGCAACGGGTCGCAGACTTGATCCGGGATCCCGCCTCTTCTGGCGCGACCAGAAGCTAGCGGGCTCCCAACTCGGCGGCCGGGGCGACGATTTGGCGGAGGCCTGTCCTACACTCGGCCCCAGAGGCATAATCGCCGCATGATGATCTCCACACCCTTCCCCCTCCAGCCGTTCTTTGCCATGCGCGCGGACAGCAGATTTTTTGACCCTAGGACACTGTGTCAGGTGTGTCAGCGTTCAGCTCCAAAGGACCGCAGGTGAACAACGCAAACCGAATCGCTACTGCCTTTGCCAAGCCACATCCCGCGCTTGTCTGCTTCGTCACCGCGGGCGACGGCGATACCGCCGCGAACCTCGATGCGCTGGTCGATGGCGGGGCGGACGTAATCGAGCTGGGAATGCCCTTCACCGATCCGATGGCCGATGGCCCCGCGATCCAGGCGGCCAATATCCGCGCGCTGAAAGCCGGGACGACCACGGCCGATGTGCTGATGATCGCCAACGAGTTCCGCGATCGCCACCCGCAAGTGCCGCTGGTGCTGATGGGCTATGCCAATCCGATGGTGCGGCGCGGGGCCGAATGGTTCGCGCAAGAGGCTGCAGGCGCTGGCGTCGACGGCGTGATTTGCGTCGACATTCCGCCCGAGGAGGACTCCGCGCTCGGCCCCGCACTGCGCGAGCAGGGTATCGCCCCGATCCGGCTTGCCACGCCCACCACCGACGACTTCCGCCTGCCGACCGTGGTCGAGGGGTCCGAGGGCTTTCTCTACTACGTCTCGGTCGCAGGGATCACCGGCAAGCAGAGCGCGGCGCAGGATTCGATCGATGCGGCGGTGAAGCGCCTGAAGGCGGCGACCGACCTGCCCGTGGCGGTCGGCTTCGGCGTGCGCACGCCCGAACAGGCCGGGGCCATCGCAAAGGTTGCCGATGGCGTGGTGGTCGGCTCCGCACTGGTCGATCTGGTCGCAGAGCATGGCGCGGATGCCCCCGCACACCTGCGCGATCTCACCGCAAGGCTTGCGCAGGCGGTGCATTCGCGGAGTTGATGAACCCCGTCGCCCCTGCCCTTCGACGTCGCCTGCGGCGTCGCTCAGGATAAACTGGCGCGAAGCGGCAGGCGGGGGCCCGGATGACCTTGGTGGGCCGATCCACGGGCGTTATCTGTATCCCTGCCTTCGCAGGGATGACGCGTTAGAGCAGGGATGACGAATTGAAGAAGCCAACCTATAGGAACGCCGCATGAGCTGGTTCAATCGTGTCCGCAATTCGCTGCCCTTCGTCGCCAAGCGCTCCACCGACGAGACGCTGTGGATCAAGTGCAAGGGCTGCGGAGAGATGATCTTCGCGAGCGACTATGCCGACAACCTCTATGTCTGCCCGCGCTGCGAGCACCATGGGCGGATCGGCGCCGACACGCGGATCGCGATCCTGATGGACGAGGGCTTCGACCTGCTGCCCCAGCCCGAAGTGAAGGAAGACCCGCTCAAGTTCCGCGATTCCAAGCGCTATACCGACAGGCTGAAGGCCGCGCGCGCGAACAACCCGCACCGCGATGCCTTCACCGTCGCGAGCGGCGCGATCGAGGGCCAGCCCGCGGTGATGGGGGTGCAGGACTTCCACTTCATGGGCGGATCAATGGGCATGGCGGTGGGCCAGGCCTTCTGCGACGGCGCGGCCGAAGCGCTGCGGCGCAAGTGCGGCTATGTCGTCGTGACCGCGGCTGGCGGCGCGCGCATGCAGGAGGGCATTCTCAGCCTGATGCAGATGCCCAAGGCGACCGTGATGGTGCGCAAGCTGCGCGCAGCGGGCCTGCCCTATATCGTGCTGCTGACCGATCCGACCACCGGCGGCGTCACCGCCAGCTACGCGATGCTCGGCGATGTCCAGCTGGCGGAGCCGGGCGCGCTGATCGGCTTCGCAGGCCAGCGCGTGATCCAGGAAACGATCCGCGAACAGCTGCCCGAAGGCTTCCAGCGCGCCGAATACCTGCACGAACACGGCATGGTTGACCGCGTGGTGAACCGCCACGACCTGAAGGCCGAGCTGGCGATGCTGCTGCGCTATATGGGCGCGAGCGAGGCGGCGTAATGAACATCCTCCCCTCCCCTTCAGGGGAGGGGATCGAGGGGTGGGGGAAAGCTGGGCGCGAGGCCCCTCCCCCAACCCCCTCCCCTGAAGGAGAGGGGGCTTAAATGAAGAAGCGGCGCTTTGAAGGCTCGAAGGTAATGCGGCGAATGACGCCAAAGCGAGACTTTAGGTTGGCGGCCGCCTTAGCCCTCTTGGGAACTTCCGCAATCTTAGGAATATGGCAGTCTGCCATCGTGAAAATGTGGATGACATCCGCCGTAATGGGGGATTGGGAATCGTTCGCGACGACTTTCGGTGTTGAATCGCCCTTCCAGCCCAACAGAGCCTGCTTTGATTACTGTGCAGCCGATCTACCCTTCGTCGTTGGCTGGATCGCTATTGCTTGCTTCGCGTCAGGCTTTGGACTCGTCGCTTGGGCTTGGTGGAGGCCAAAGCCATGAAGGACTTCGCCCGCTCAGACGATCCGGCCGTGCAGGCCCAACTCGACCGGCTGGCCGCGCTCTCGGTGCCCGATGGCCGCTTGGGGCTGGAGACGATCCGCGCTCTATTTGCGCGCCTTGGCGATCCGCAGGACCGCCTCCCGCCGGTGTTCCACGTCGCGGGCACCAATGGCAAGGGATCGACCTGCGCCTTCCTGCGCGCGATGCTGGAGGCGGATGGCAAACGGGTCCACGTCGCGACCAGCCCGCATCTGGTGCGCTATAACGAGCGGATCCGGATCGCCGGGACGCTGATCGAGGACGCGCAGCTCGCCGCGCTGCTGGCCGAAGTGCTCGATGCGGGCGATGATCTGAACCCGAGCTTCTTCGAAGTCACCATCGCCGCGACCTTCCTCGCCTTTGCACGCGAACCGGCGGACGCCTGCGTTATCGAGGTCGGCCTGGGCGGGCGTTTCGATGCGACCAACGTGATGGGGCCGCAGGTGCTCGCCGCCTGCGGAATCGCGGCCCTAGGGCTTGATCATGAGCGGTTCCTGCTCGCGCCCGAGGAGAATGTGCCCGCCGAACCGCTGGCGCGGATCGCGTTCGAGAAGGCGGGCATCGCCAAGCCCGGCGTGCCGCTGGTCACGCTGTCCTACCCCGAAGGCGCCATGCTCGAGATCGAGCGGGCGGCGATAGCACGCGAGGCCCTGCTGGCGATGCGCGGGAGCGGGTGGCACGCAAGCAGCACCGAAACCGGGCTGCACTATGCCGATGATCATGGCGAACTCGCCCTCCCTCTGCCTGCCCTGCAAGGTGCGCACCAGGCGGAGAACGCCGCGCTCGCGATTGCGATGCTGCGGCATCAGGACCGGGTCGACGTCTCGCGCGATGCGATGGCCGAGGGGCTGCGTACCGCCAGCTGGCCCGCGCGGCTCCAGCGTCTGCCCGCCTCGCCGCTGACGGGCGAGCGGATCGTGTGGGTCGATGGCGGCCATAACCCCAGCGCGGGCGAAGCGCTCGCGCTTCACTTCGAGAACGAACGCGTGCACCTCATCCTCGGCATGCTCGCCAACAAGGACCCGCGCGCAATCACCGGCCCGCTGGCGGGCAGCATTGCCAGCATCACCGCCGTGCCCGTGCCGGGGCACGAGTATCACCCGGCCGAAGCGTTCGGCCCGGATGCCCGCGCCGCCGCCGACGTGCCTGATGCCCTGCGCGCGCTGCCCGACGATGGCCTGCCCGTGCTGATCGCAGGCTCGCTCTACCTCGCGGGCGACGTGCTGCGGCTGAGCGGCGCGCTGCCCAACTGACTACTCGGCCGCGACCGCTTCCGATCCGGGCGGCGGCGCGTTCTGCGAGCGGCCCGAGCGGACCACGCGGATCCATTCGAACACGCACAGGACCACCGCCAGCATCCCGATCAGCGTCGTCAGGATGAACACGTCGTAATAGCCCTGCTTCTCGATCATCTCGCCTAGCGCGCCGCGCCCCAGCGTGCCCACGAGCAGGGTCAGCGAAGACAGGAGCGCATACTGGACCGCCGAGTACTTCTTCGAAACGATCGAGCTCAGCCAGGCCACATACGCGGCCCCCGCGATGCCGATCGCGAGGTTCTCCCACATGATCGTGAAGGTCAGCCGTGGCAGCGCCTCGGACCCGAAGGGTGCCATGAAACCGATCAGCGCGGAAAATCCGATCGCATCGCTCGCCGCCTGCATGGTGGCACCGCCCCTCGCCATGTCGGCATAGAGCAGGTTGGTCAGCGCGGCGATCAGCGCGCCGAAAGTCAGCGTGGCCATCCGTCCGATTGCGGTCAGGAGGTAGCCGCCGATCGCCAGCCCGGCGATGATCGCGCCGACGCCGAAGAACTTGGAGGCGAAGGCCACCTCGTCGTTGGTGTACTCCAGCTCTCCGAGGTAGAATGGATAGGCGAAGGTGCCCCAGATCGCGTCGCAGATGCGATAGGTGAGCACCAGCGACAGGATCAGCACGAGCGACCAGCCCATCCGCCCGACGAACTCGACCAGCGGCATCACCAGTGCGCGATACAAGTGGTCGATCGCGTAGGAATTGCCTGCGCGTTCGGGCAAATCTTCGGTCATGACATACTCGCCGCGGTCCTTCTTCGAAGCGAGCCAGCCTGCGATGAGCGCGGGGATCACCACCGTGGCAACGATGATCCACGGGCCATAGTTAAGCGTGAAATCGGTCGGGTTGGGCCGGTCCTCCGGCGCGAAGGCCAACGACATGTACATGAAGGTAAGGACCGTCACGATCGCTAAGGCCCACAGCAGACCGACGGCCACAAGCGCCTTGGCCCGCACCGAAGGACGCAGCTCTCCCTTCCTGCGCAGGCTGAGCAGCAGCTCGTCGTCGACCGTCCCGTCGACATTCTCGCCCGCCTTGCTGTCGGGCGCGAACAGGCCGGCGATCCCGATGGCCAGCAGGATTGCACCCATCATCAGGTAGGTCTGCGGCCAGCCGATCCGCGCCGCGATGATCAGGCCGAGCGCGCCGCCCACCAGCGCCGCCAGACGGTAGCCCATCTGATAGACGGTCGAGAGGATGTCGATCGTCGCCTCTTCGTCGGCCACATCGATGCGCCAGGCGTTGATCGCGATATCCTGCGTCGCGCTGGCCAGCGCTCCGATCCCGGCGAGCAGGCTGAACCAGCCGATCGCTTCATTGGTCGGGTTGGACAGGCTCAGCGCGATCAGGATGACACCGAGCAGGATCTGCGAAGGCACGATCCACTGCTTGCGCCGCCCGAGCTTGCGGAAGCCGGGAATCGAGACCTTGTCGATCAACGGCGACCACAGGAACTGGAAGGCATAAGCAAGCCCGATGAGCGAGAACACGCCCATCGTCTCCAGCTCCACCTCGGCTTCGGACAGCCAGGCGTAGAGCGTGCCGAGGAACAGCGCGAAGGGCAGGCCGCTGGCAAAGCCGAACAGCGCCATGTAGCCGCTCTTGGGATTGCGCAGCGAGCGCGCTAGCGTGCGCCAGCCCGGCTTCTTCTTGGTGTCAGCCGTCGCATCGGCCATGGGCGGCCCTCCTCCTCTGATTGCGGGTGGTGTGTAGCCTCTGGCGGGGCGACCCGCATAGCCCCGTTTGCCGCTTCTGCCCGGCCCAACCTGACTGGCGCTTTAAAACTTCGGATGGAAACCAATGCGATCGTCCCGATACTGCACCGCGGACAATTTGCACCGTGCTTTTCTACGTACGTGATCGTATAGGTTTTCGTGTCGCTTGGACGGGACGACAGACATGCTGGTAGATTTCATCTGCTGTTTCGGCAGGCACAGGGTCGATCGGAAACGAACCTGGCATGACGGGCTGAATTACCGCGCGTCATGCTCTATTTGTCGCAATGCGTTGATCAAGACCGGCGATCGGTGGCGCGTATTCGACAGCCGCAAAGACCATGATGAGCGCCGCAGGCCGCATCCGCGCCACAGCAGGATGTCGCTCTAGTCGCGCAATCGGTTGGAGCTTTGCCGCTGCACCGCTAAGCGGTCCGGAATGAGCGAAAACGAAAGACAGGGCGATCGGATCGCCAAGCTGCTGGCGCGCGCGGGCGTGGCGAGCCGGCGCGAGGTAGAGCGGATGATCGCCGACGGCCGGATCGCCATTGGCGGCAAGGTGGTCGAGACGCCGAACACCGTGCTCGAGCATCTGCGCGGCGTCACCGTCGACGGCAAGCCGGTCGCGGCGCCCGAGCCCACCCGCCTGTTCGCCTTCCACAAGCCCCAGGGCCTGATCGTCGCGGAACGCGATCCGCGCGGTCGTGCCACCATCTACGATGCGCTGCGCAATGCCCTGCCCAAGGATGCGCCGCGCGTGATGCCGATCGGCCGGCTGGACTTCAACACCGAGGGCCTGCTGCTGCTGACCAACGACGGCGGCTTCAAGCGCATGCTCGAACTGCCCGCCAACGCGGTCGAACGGACCTACCGCGCGCGTGCCCTGGGCGAAGTGTCGCAGGCGCAGCTCGAATCGCTGATCGAAGGGATCACGATCGACGGGATCCACTACGGACGGATCGATGCCAATCTGGAACGGCGCACCGGCGCCAACCAGTGGATCGAACTGACGATTACCGAGGGCAAGAACCGCGAGGTCCGCCGCGTGCTCGAACACCTGGGCCTCCAGGTCAACCGGCTGGTGCGCACCGCATTCGGTCCCTTCCTGCTGGGCGACCTGCCGCGCGGTCAGGCGGTCGAAATCAAGAAGCACGACATCGGCAAGCTCCGCTCCTCGATCAAGGGAGCCAGATAGTGCGGATCATCGCTGGCGAATGGCGGGGCCGCAGCATCGTCGCCCCTGCGGGCGAGACCACCCGGCCGACTGCGGACCGCACCCGCGAAACCCTGTTCAACATGCTGGCGAGCCGCCTGGGCACGTTCGAAGGGTTGAGCGTGGCGGACCTGTTTGCGGGGTCGGGTGCCCTGGGCCTCGAAGCGCTTTCACGCGGGTGCGGCGCCTGTCTGTTCGTGGAGGAGGACAAGCGCGCCGTTGACGCGATCCGCGCCAATATCGCGAAGCTCGGCGCCGGCCCGCGCACCTCGATCAACCAGGCGTCGGTGACGCGGCTTGGCCCGGCAAAGCAGCCGCACGACCTTATCATGCTCGATCCGCCCTACGATACGAATGCCGGACCGGTCGCTATCGATCGCCTGCTGCGGCTCGGCTGGATCGGGCCCGCCACCTGGGTCACGCTGGAAGTGGCGGCCAAGGAGGACCCGACGATCCGCGGGATGGAAATCGATGCCGAGCGCAAGGTCGGCAAGGCGAAGCTGCTCTTCCTGCGCCTGCCGTCCTGAAAACGCGCCGTCCTGAAAACGTGCAATCCTGAAAACGTGCACTCCTGGAAACTCGTCTGCACGAAACCGAAAAAGGGCGCCCGCATTGCGGACGCCCCTTCGTCGTAAGAACCTGACCTCGGGATCAGCCCTCCGGCTGGTCGACCGGCAGCGGTTCGTCGATCTCGCTGGCCGGGCGACCGGGCCAGTAATTGATCGGGCGATTGCCCGTACGATTGGCTTCCCAACTGTTGATGCAATTGTCTTCCGCGCCCGCCTCGCAGATCGGAAGTTCGCCTGCTGCGGGCGGCCCGGCGTCGTCGGGTGTCTGCTGCACGACTTCGGCACTACGATACTCGATTGTCGGTGCCTGCGCGGCGGCGGGCAAGGCCAGCGCGGCGCCGAACGCGGCACCGGTGATCATTAGGAACGTACGCATCTTTCAGCTTCCTCTCTCGATAGAAGTGTGGCAGCGCAGGGATCGGTCCCTGCGCTGCCACGCGATTTAGCAATTCGTGCCGGTCAGACCGCGCCGCGATTGATGCAGTTGTCCTGCTCCATCGGCTCGCAGATCGGCAGATCGCCCGTCGGCGGGCCTTCGTCACCCGGGGTCGGCTGGACCACCGCGTTGCTGGAATAGTTGATCGTGGCCCCGCCCGACATGGTCGAACGGGTCGTAGTCGTGGCGGTCGTCGTGCCGCTCAACTGCGTGTTGATCGACTGCCATGCCGCCGTGCGCTGAGCCGGTGCCATCTCGACGATGCGCACGCGCTGTTCGTCGTTCAGGCTGTCCCACCAGATCTTCTGCTGGCTCTCGTTCAGCGTCCAGTAGTACTCCTGGGCTGCGATCGGCCATTCTTGGTAGGTCATGCGGTTTTCCGCCGACCAGTCCATGTACATGGCTTCCTGCGCATCGGTCATCATGTAGGATTCGGCTTCGTTATGATGATCGGCAAGCGCCGGAACGGCGGCGAGAGCCATGCCGCAGGCAGCAGTCGTGGCGAGAATGAGCTTCTTCATAATTTTGTCTCCTTTTTCCCTCGTCCTTGCCACCATAACGGAAAGCCGGGGCCGAGGGTTCCGAAGGCGGTGGACGCATCCGCCCGCGCGCCTTGCCCCGCCACCCTGCGTTCCCTACCTGTTCGGCTATTGTCATGAGTGATGCCTTCCCCCTCGCCACCGCCGCCGGAGATGCGGATATCCCCGCATATGCCGCCCGGCTGAACCCACCCCAGCGCGAGGCAGTCCTGACGACGGAAGGACCGGTGCTGATGCTGGCGGGCGCGGGCACGGGCAAGACCTCCGCGCTCACCGCAAGGCTGGCACATCTCGTCGCGATGCGGCTCGCCTGGCCGAGCGAGATCCTGTGCGTCACCTTCACCAACAAGGCCGCGCGCGAGATGCGCGAGCGCGTTGGCCGCCATATCGGCGACGCGGTCGAAGGCATGCCGTGGCTCGGCACCTTCCACGCGATCGGCGCCAAGATGCTGCGCCGCCACGCCGAACTGGTCGGCCTGCAGAGCAATTTCACGATCATCGATCCGGACGACCAGCTGCGCCTGCTCAAGACGCTGATCTCTGAGGCAGATCTGGACGAGAAGCGCTGGCCCGCGCGCCAGCTCGCCGGGCTGATCGACCGGTGGAAGAACCGCGGGCTCAATCCCGGCGATCTCGATACGGTCGAGAACGAAAGCTACGCCAACGGGCGCGGCAGCCAGCTTTATTCGACTTATCAGAGGCGATTACAGGCACTTAACGCCTGCGACTTCGGCGACCTGCTGCTGCACATGCTGAATGTGTTTCGTCAACATACCGACGTGCTGGCGCAGTACCAGAACCGCTTCAAATACATCCTCGTCGACGAATATCAGGACACCAACCAGGTCCAGTACCTGTGGCTCCGCCTGCTTGCGCAGGAGCGCAAGAACATCTGTGTGGTGGGCGACGACGACCAGTCGATCTACTCCTGGCGCGGCGCGGAAGTGGCGAACATCCTGAAGTTCGAGAAGGACTTTCCCGGCGCCAAGGTCATCAAGCTGGAGCAGAACTATCGCTCCACCCCGCACATCCTCGGCGCGGCATCGGGCCTGATCGGGGAGAACAGCCAGCGGCTCGGCAAGGAATTGTGGACCGAAACCGACACGGGCGAGAAAGTCCGCGTCATCGGCGTGTGGGACGGGCCCGAGGAAGCGCGCCGCGTGGGCGAGGAGATCGAGAGCCTCGAGCGTGGCGGCGTGGGCCTCGACGAGATCGCGATCCTCGTGCGGGCGCAGTATCAGACCCGCGAGTTCGAAGACCGCTTCATCCAGATCGGGATGAACTACCGCATCATCGGCGGCTTCCGCTTTTACGAGCGCGCCGAGATTCGCGATGCCCTCGCCTACCTGCGCGTGATTGCGCAGGCGGCGGACGATCTCGCCTTCGAACGGATCTACAACCAGCCCAAGCGTGGTCTCGGCGCCAAGACGCTGGAGAAGATGTACCAGCACGCGCGGCGCACGGGCATGCCGCTCGCCGCCGCATCGCTCGAACTGGCGGACAGCGACGAACTGCCTGCGCGTGCGCGCGGGACGATCGGCACGCTGCTGCGCCAGTTCCTCAAATGGCGCGAAGAGTCAGACAGTCTTGCCCCCGCCGAACTGCTGCGCACCGTGCTGGAGGAAAGCGGCTACCAGGCGATGCTCGAGAACGAGCGTTCGGTCGAAGCCAAGGGCCGGCTGGAAAACCTCTCCGAACTCGTCCGCGCGATGGAGGATTACGAGACGCTCGGCGATTTCCTCGAACACGTCGCGCTCGTGATGGATAACGAGGCGAATTCCGAAGACGCCAAGGTCACCATCATGACCATCCACGCGGCCAAGGGGCTGGAGTTCGATCACCTCTTCCTGGTCGGGTGGGAAGAAGGCGTCTTCCCGAGCCAGCGTGCGCTCGACGAAGGGGGGCTCGCCAGCCTCGAAGAAGAACGCCGCCTTGCCTACGTGGCGATCACACGCGCGAAGAAGGCGTGCACGATCATCCATGCCGCCAACCGGCGCATCTACGGCCAGTGGACCAGCTCGCTCCCAAGCCGTTTTATCGGCGAGCTGCCCGAAGACCATGTCGACAGCGAAACGACGATGTCGGGCGGCGCATCGCTATGGCGTGCCAACTGGAGCGAGCAGGACGATCCCTTCGCCCATGTCTCGCGCGACCGGCCCGATCGGTCGACCGCTCGCGGGCCGGGATGGCAGCGTGCGCTCGCCACCGGCTACGAGACGAAGCCCGCACGGGTGCAGGAAAGCCGCCGCTCCGCCGCCAGCTTCGCCGCCAAGCCGCGGACCGACGTGGCGCTGGGCGCACGCGTCTTCCACGACAAGTTCGGTTACGGCACGGTGATGAGCCAGGAAGGCAACAAGCTGGAAATCGAGTTCGAGACCAGCGGCACCAAGCGCGTGATCGACAGCTTCGTGAAGCTGGCGGACTAGCGCGCCAGAGCCGCCAGCGCGCCGCATCGCACGCTGGCCCCTTTCAGGTCAGGTCGCGCTGACCGAGAGGAAATCGGGCTTGGGCCCGTTCCATTCGCCAGCGGGGATCACCTCGTTGTCGTCCCTGCGACCGCGGCCGCGAGGAGGTTTGCCTTCGTTGGCGCGGGCAGGCTTCTGCTCGTCGCGCCGCGGCCTGCGCTCGCGCGAGGGCTTGGCCTGCGTTTCGTCATCCTCATCGCGTGACGGCGCTTCGGCCTTGTCGTAGTCGGCGCGCTTCGAGCTCCGCTCGCGCTTCGGCTTCGCGTCGACCAGTTCGACGCGGACGTCTTCCTTGCCGAAAGGCTTGATCTTCGATTCGGTCAGCTTCTCGATATTGGCGAGCGCTTCTTCATCGTCGCTCGTGACGAAGGTGAAGGCGCGGCCCTTGGCCCCGGCGCGGCCGGTACGGCCGATCCGGTGGACGTAATCGTCGGGATGCCACGGCGTGTCGAAGTTGAAGACGTGGCTCACGCCTTTGACGTCGAGTCCGCGCGCCGCCACGTCGCTGGCGACCAGAATGTTGATCTCGCCCGCCTTGAAGCGGTTGAGTTCGGCGATCCGGCTCGACTGGTCCATATCACCGTGGATTTCGCCACTGGCGAAGCCGTGGCTCTGCAGGCTCTTGTTGATCTCGCGAACCGTCGTCTTGCGGTTGGAGAAGATGATCGCGGTCTCGACGTGATCATTCGCGAGCAGCCAACGCAGCGTCTCGGACTTTTCGCGCGGTTTGACCGGAATCTTGAACGCGGTGATATTCTCGTTGGTGGACGCCGCACGGCTGACCTCGATCCGCTTGGGATTGTCGAGGAACTTCTGCGCCAGCTTCTCGATCGGAGGCGGCATCGTCGCGCTGAACAGCAGCGTCTGGCGCGTTTCGGGAAGTTTGGAACAGATATGCTCGATATCGGGAATGAACCCCATGTCGAGCATACGGTCCGCCTCGTCGATCACCAGCAGCTCGCAGCCGTTGAGCAGGATCTTGCCCCGCTCGAACAGGTCCATCAGGCGACCGGGCGTGGCGATAAGCACGTCGACGCCTTCGTTGAGCGCCTTGATCTGGTCGCCCATCTGGACGCCCCCGATCAGCAGGACGAGCGAGAGGTCGTGCTGCGCGCCGTATTTCTCGAAATTCTCCGCCACCTGCGCCGCGAGTTCGCGCGTCGGCGCGAGAATCAGGCTCCGCGGCATCAGTGCGCGGCGCCGGCCCGAGGCGAGAATATCGATCATCGGGAGCACGAAACTGGCAGTCTTGCCGGTCCCGGTCTGTGCGATGCCGATGATGTCCTTCATCATCAGAACGGGCGGAATCGCCTGCGCCTGGATCGGCGTGGGCTCGCTGTAACCGGCGGCTTCCACCGCCTGGAGCAATTTATCGGAGAGGCCGAGATCGGCGAATGTCATTCAGTTTTCCGGATGTGGTGGGCTTATACGGCCGAGTCCTCGCGGGAAAGTCCCCCGACGAGGCGCGCGCGGCTTCGCTCAACTCCGCGCAAATGTCAAGAAAATGCGCCTACTCGGCAGGGACGAGCTGACGGATCGCGCCGATCTTGCAAGTCGCGCCATTGCGTGCCCGCAGGATATCGCGCCCAACGCACAGTTCGCCATCATCGGTCGGTTCGACGTAGAAGCCGAGGTAAAAGTCGCGCGCATTGCACGATTTGCGCAGCTGGGCGCGGATCATCCGGTTGTCCGACAGGTAGAGCACCAGATCGCGCGGCGACACGGTCTGCACCGCGACAATGCTGCGCGCGGGCAGGCATTTCCCGATCTTGCGCTGGTCGTAGCGACGCGGCAGCACCTGCCGCCAGTCAGCCACCATCTCGCGGGTATTGGGCCTGCGGGGCGAGACGCGGATCATGATTTCCTGACGGATGCGCACCTGGTGCGCTTCGCTGTCCTTGCGCCATGCATCTGCGGCGAGCCAGCCGGGTGCGGTCGGCTCCCTCATCTCGATCGGCGCCTCTGTCGCCATGGCATCGAAGTCCAGAATCGAGGATTGCAGACTGGGCCGGGAATAAGGCACATCGCTCTCGCTCACCCCGAGGGGCGTCCATGTGCTGGCCAAGAATGCAGCGATGAAAAGCATGTACGTGCCGATTTCCTCACAGGCGGCGTCAAAACCGCCCCGCTCGATCCCCCCGGAGCGCTCGGAGATAACCCCTTCTTTTGAATGACGGCTTAATTGTAGCAGCCGCCACACTCAATGGGCTGGCAAGACGCAGTCCCAGTGTGGCATGGCGGCAACATGAGCGATGGGTTTCTCGAAGCAGCAAGTGATCTTCTCGGCCCACGCGGGCTGACGCGCGATGCGCAGGTCATAGAGCCGTGGCTGACCGACTGGCGCGGCCGCTATCATGGCAACGCGCTCGCGCTCGCCTCACCCGCAAACACGCGAGAGGTCGCGCAACTGGTGAAGCTATGCGCGCAGCATCGCGTGCCGATCGTGCCGCAAGGCGGCAACAGCGGCATGTCGGGCGGGGCTACGCCCGACGATACCGGGCGCTCGATCCTCCTGTCGCTGCGCCGGATGGACGCCTTCCGCGGCTGGGACGAGGATGCGCGGCAGGTGGTATGCGACGCGGGCGTCGTCCTGCAGACCCTGCACGAGGAGGCGGACAAGCGCGGCCTGCGCTTCCCGCTGACGCTCGGCGGCAAGGGGTCGGCCACCATCGGCGGCCTCGTCTCGACCAATGCGGGGGGCACGCAGGTGCTGCGCCACGGGACGATGCGCGCGCAGGTGCGCGGGCTCGAGGCCGTGCTGCCCGATGGCACCGTCCTCGACACGCTGGCGGCGCTCAAGAAGGACAACCGCGGCTTCGACCTGAAGCAGGTGCTGATCGGCTCGGAAGGCACGCTTGGCATCGTCACTGCCGCCACGCTCAGGCTTCTGCCCCGCATCGCCGCCCGAAGGGTGCTGTTCGTGGGCCTTGCGTCGGTCCAGCAGGCGCGCAGGCTGCTGCTGCTCGCCGCCCGGCAAATGGGCGATGCGCTGGAAGGCTTCGAGATCATGCCGCGCGACGCGCTCGACGCGGTCCTCGCCTACGAGCCGACTGCGCGCGACCCGCTCGAAGCGCGGCATGACTGGTACGCACTGCTCGAACTGGTGGCGGACGAGGCGCAGGCAGGCGAGCTCGAAGGCAGAGCCACGACCCTGCTCGAGAGCGCGCTGGAAAAGGCTCTGGTCGAAGACGCGACGATCGCCGCCAACGAAACCCAGGCCGAAGCTTTGTGGGCGCTGCGCGACGGCATTTCCTCGGCCGAGCGCGCGCATGGCCCGGCGGTACAGCACGATATCTCCGTGCCCCCCGAGGCGATGCCCGATTTCATCGAGCAGGCCAGCACCAAACTGGAGAAAAGCTTCGCAGGCACCCGCGCGGTCGCTTTCGGCCATCTCGGCGACGGCAACGTCCATTTCCACCTGCGGGCGCCCGAAGGGGCCCAAGGTGGCGAGTGGGAGAATGCGGATGGCAAGGCGATCAGCGCTGCGGTCCACGATCTGGTGACACAATGGGGCGGCTCAATCAGCGCCGAGCACGGCATCGGCCAGATGAAGCGCGAAGAACTCGCCCGCCTTGCCGATCCGGCCGCACTGACCATCCTGCGCGGCGTGAAGCAGGCGCTCGATCCGCTGGGCATCATGAATCCGGGCAAGCTCGTCCCGCTTGCCAGCCAGCGGCCCGCCGCCTAAAGGCGCGGTTTCGCGACCAGGGGGCGCGCACCGGCGCTCGTCCCTCGACTTCTTTCAGCCGTTTACGGAGAGACCGATGGCCAGCGCGCCGCAACAGCCCCAGCTTCCGATGTTCTACCAGGACCTGATGCCGCTCAACACGCGGGATCACATGAAGTTCCGCAACCGCTTGAGCGATTCGGCACCGTGGCTTGCGAAGCAGCATGTCGTGCCGCTGACCGCCGACGAATTCATCCAGGCTGCGCGTCACTATCCGATCGTATTCTCCTCCGGCGAAAATCCGCTGCCGCTGGCGCTCATGGGCCTTAACGAAGGCGTGAACACCTTCTTCGACGATTCCGGCAAGCTGATCGATCAGGTCTATGTGCCGGCATACATCCGCCGCTACCCCTTCATCCTCGCGCGCCTTTCGCAGGAAAGCGACGACCTCTCGCTGTGCTTCGACCCGACCTCCGAAGCGGTCGGCGAGTTCGACGAGGGTGAGTTGCTCTTCAACGAAGACGGTTCGACCACCGATCAGACCAAGTCGATCCTCGATTTCTGCGAGAAGTTCGAACAGGCAGGTCTGCGGACCAAGGTCCTGACAGAGGAACTGACCAAGCATGACCTCCTGATGGAAGGCGAAGTCGGTATCCAGCGCGCCGCCGATCCCGACAAGCCTTACGTTTACAAGGGTTTTCGCATGATCGACCAGGAAAAGCTGGCCAATATCGATGGCGAAACGCTGGCCAAGTGGAATCGCGACGGCATGCTGTCGATCATCTACGCCCACCTGACCTCGCTCGAACTGATGCGCGTCATCTTCGGCCGTCAGGAACAGCAGGGCAAGATGCCTGCAGCCAACCAGCAGCCTGCCGGCTGAGGCGACCCGCCGACAGGCGCGCACGCGACACTTCTTGACAATGCTGCAGCGCACCCCAGATTTGTATTGTCCGGGCGGCACTCCCCCCTCTTAGCCGCCCCGGATAGGCACGCTTCCAAGCGTGCTTCCTCCCTGAACCTTGGCCACCTCGTGCAATTGCGCACGGGGTGGTTTTTTTATTCGAGGAGGTGCGCCACGCCTACTCGGCGGCGAGTGGCAGGCCATGTTCGCGCCGTTCGGACAATATCTCATCCGCCAGCGCGCGGACCAGCTCCGCCAGGAGCCGCGCCACTGCGGGCATGCGTGCGCTGGCACTCTCGAAACGCGCATCGAGATAGAGCGAACGACACACTTCGAGCTGGAGCGCATGGATATCGAGCGCCGGCTTGCCGTGCCGGTCGAGCACGTAGCCGCCGGCGTAGGGCCGGTTATGCGCGACCCCGCGATCGTGCTGGCCGAGGAAATGCAAAGCGCGGCCTGACACCGCGTCGCCGCACGATACGCCGAAGCGGTCGCCGACGACGAATTCGACCGCCCTCTCGCCCGGATGGCGTGCGCGCAGGGGCGGCATCGAATGCAGATCGACCAGCAGCGCCACGCCCCATACGCGCCGGATCTCGCCAAGCGCGCGGCTCAGCGCACGATGATAGGGCTCGTGTATCCCCGCGATCCGCGCAGCCACATCGGTTTGCGACAGCGGCCTGCGCCAGATTTCGCCAACGCCGGCGACGCGGCGCGGCACCAGGCCCAGCCCGCTGCGGGCGCGGCGATTGGCGCTCGAATGCACATGCCCGTCGGGGCGCGAATCACCGATCATCGACCAGTCGATATCGTCGGCTGCGCGGTTGAGATCGAGCATGGCGCGCGGCGCATGCGCCACCAGCGACGCCGCGCCCGCCTGGTCCGCGACCGCCAGCGCCAGCTTGTCGACCAGACGATCTTCCAGCCGCAACTTCGCGAGTCCGGGGTTCTGCATGTCTGCATCGAGACTTCGCGGATAGGCGCGGCCGCCGTGGGGGGCAGCCACCAGCACGGGCACCCGCGCCTCGCTCACACCGGACAGAGTAAAGGCGGGCGCGCCGCTTCCCGGGATCATTCCGCCGTCGATTTTCCTGTGCGAATCGCTGTTCACCGGCGTCTCCATCGCGCCGACGCTGGACCGGATGCGGATTTGTGTCAAAGCAGGGCAAGGCTCTGTCTTGCCAAAGATTCCTTAAGCGCTGCCCGCTATGCATGCAGACCTATGAGCAAACTTACACCATTTCGGCGGATCCTCCTCGCGGAGGACGAAGATGCCATGCGGACCTATCTCACCCGTGCTCTCGAAAAAGCAGGCTACGGAGTCGATTCGGTCGATTGCGGGACGGCCGCCCTGCCCCTCCTGGAGGGCGGATCCTACGACCTTCTTCTGTCCGACATCGTGATGCCGGAAATGGACGGGATCGAGCTGGCACAGCGCTGCAACGAGATCAGCCCGGCAACGAAGGTGATGTTCATTACCGGTTTCGCGGCCGTCTCGCTCAAGGCAAGCGCTGACCAGCCGCGGGCCAAAGTGCTGTCCAAGCCGTTTCACCTGCGCGATCTCGTTCTGGAGGTCGACCGGGTATTCGCCGATGCACGCGAGGCTCAATTATAGAGCCTCGCAATTGCCTCTTGTACCATGCGCGAAGCACGGCTAGATGGCGCCTCCGCTGTTTCGACGGCATACCCGATGGTGCGGGCGTATAGCTCAGGGGTAGAGCACTATGTTGACATCGTAGGGGTCCCAAGTTCAAATCTTGGTACGCCCACCATCGAGGGCAGAAGGCGTCGCGTTGCGGCGCCTTTTTTGCATTCGGGCTCGGCGAATCTTCGTCCGGCTGCCCCAAAGGCGGTAGGCCCCCTGCGGCACCATTAGGCGTGCGGCCCGTTTGGCCGGGCATGAGCACCATCCTACTTTTCGGGCCGACCGGCGGCGTCGGGCAGGAAATCCTGCGACAGGCAGCCGACCGCTCGATTACCGTGCGCGCCGCCGAGCGTCACTGGAACGACGACCCCGCGCCCGAGATGGAGTATGAGCGGCGCGAGGCAAACGTGCTGCATGACGACCTCTCCTCCCTCATGGAGGGATGTGACGCCGTGGTCTCGGCGATCGGCCTGCCACGCGAACCGAAAGCTCTCGCGGATCCGCCGCCGCTCTACACCGAAGGCGCGGTGCGCATGGTGCAGGGAATGCGCAAGGCGGGTGTCGCAAGGCTGGTCGTCATCTCGGCAGCTTTTGCCGATCGCGACGCCACGGTGCCCTTCTGGTTCAAGGCCGCGACCACGCCCCTGCGCCGGGTATTTCGCCAAATGGCCGAGATGGAGCGGGTGCTCCGTGTCGTCGAGGATATCGAATGGACCGCCGTGCGCCCCGGCTGGCTGCTCGACCGCGAACTGACGCGCGATTATCAGCTCTCCGAAGACGACCTTCCAAATGGCACCCTGCGCACGCGTCGCGCCGATCTGGCAGATTTCATGCTCGATTGCGCAGAAACCCGCGATTGGATGCATGGATTTCCCTTCATCGCCCGACGCGAAAGCGATGATCTGGAGAGCCCGGGTGCGCTGATCGAGGAGATCAAGGGCGGCTGAGCGTTCCCGGCGCGCCCGCCCTCCTTGCGTGCGCCTCGCCACCTGCTAAAGCCGCGCCATATTTCACCCAATCAGGCAACATCCGGACCAGCAGGGACGAATAATGGCGAAAATTCAGGTCAAGAACCCGGTCGTCGAGCTCGACGGCGACGAAATGACGAAGATCATCTGGCAGTGGATTCGCGAGCGGCTGATCCTGCCCTATCTCGATATCGATCTTAAGTACTACGACCTTTCGATCGAGAAGCGCGACGAGACCGAGGACCAGATCACGGTCGATGCCGCCAACGCGATCAAGCAGTACGGCGTGGGCGTGAAATGCGCCACGATCACCCCCGACGAAGCGCGGGTCGAGGAATTCGACCTCAAGAAGATGTGGGTCTCGCCCAACGGCACGATCCGCAACATCCTGGGCGGCGTGGTCTTCCGCGAGCCGATCGTGATCGACAACGTGCCGCGGCTGGTGCCGGGCTGGACCGACCCGATCGTGGTCGGCCGCCATGCCTTCGGCGACCAGTACCGCGCCAAGGACACGCTGATCCCCGGCAAGGGCAAGCTGCGCCTCGTCTTCGAAGGCGAAGATGGCGAGAATATCGACATCGACGTGTTCGAATTCCCCAGCCCCGGCGTCGCGATGGCGATGTACAATCTCGACGATTCGATCCGCGACTTCGCGCGCGCCAGCTTCCAGTACGGCCTCGACCGCAAGTGGCCGGTGTACCTGAGCACTAAGAACACCATCCTCAAGAAGTACGATGGCCGCTTCAAGGATCTGTTCCAGGAAGTGTTCGACGCCGAATACAAGGCCGATTTCGACAAGGCCGGGATTACCTACGAACACCGCCTGATCGACGACATGGTTGCCGCCGCGCTCAAGTGGAGCGGCAAATTCGTGTGGGCCTGCAAGAACTACGACGGCGACGTGCAGTCGGACATCGTGGCGCAGGGCTTCGGCTCGCTTGGCCTTATGACCTCCGTGCTGATGACGCCCGACGGCAAGACCGTGGAAGCGGAAGCCGCGCACGGCACCGTCACCCGCCACTATCGCCAGCACCAGGAAGGCAAGGCGACCTCGACCAATCCGATCGCCAGCATCTTCGCGTGGACGCGCGGCCTGATGTATCGCGGCAAGTTCGACGACACGCCCGAAGTGGTGAAGTTCGCCGAAACGCTCGAGAAGGTCTGCATCAAGACGGTCGAAAGCGGCCAGATGACCAAGGACCTCGCGCTGCTGATCGGCCCGGGCCAGAGCTGGCTGACGACCGAGCAGTTCTTCGAAGCGATCGTCACCAATCTCGAAGCCGAGATGAAGAAGCAGGGCCTCGCCCCGGCGTAAATCGGTGACGGGTACTGCCAAAACCAAGGCCCGGCTGGAGGTCCGCCAGGCGAAGCTGAACGATGTCCGCGCGATCGCGGACCTCGTTCGGCGCGCCTATGTCGATCTTCCTCCCTACACGCTGGGCGAAATCCGCGGGCAGCTGAACAATTACCGCGAGGGCTGCTTCGTCGCCAAGCTCGATGGCGAGATCGTGGGCTACTGCGCGTCGATGCGCCTGAAGGCCAATGTCGCCTTGTCGGACCACACGTGGGACGAGGTAACCGGCAACGGCTTCGGGTCGCGCCACGACCCGACCGGCGACTGGCTGTACGGCTACGAAATGTGCGTCGATCCCAAGGTGCGTGGCACGCGCCTGGGGCGGCGTCTCTACGAAGAACGTCGCGCTCTGGCCGAGCGGCTGGATCTTGCCGGCATCGTCTTCGGCGGCCGCATGCCCGGCCTTGCCAATGCGATGCGGCGCAAGCGCAACAATGCCGAGGGGCCGGAAGATTACCTCGAGAAGGTAATCGACAACAAGATCCACGATCCCGTGCTGCGCTTCCAGCTCGCCAACGGTTTCGAGCCGCAGGGCATCCTTGAAAACTACCTGCCCGAAGACAAGAAATCGAAGGCCTTCGCGGTCAAGATGGTGTGGCGCAATCCCTACGTGGACGCCGACGCACCACGCAAGCACCGCCTCCCGCGCGACGTCGAAAGCGTTCGGATCGCGACCTGCCAGTTGCAGGCGCGCGCCGTGAGCGGCTTCGACGAGTTCATGCGCCACGTCGAATATTTCGTCGACGTCGCGGCCGACTACGAAAGCGACTTCATCCTTTTCCCCGAACTCTTCACGCTGATGCTGCTGAGCGCGGAGGAAAAGGAACTGAGCCCGATCGAGGCGATCGAGGCGCTGAGTCGCTATACCCCCCGCATCCGCCAGAAGCTGTCCGAGATGGCGCTGGCCTACAACATCAACATCATCGGCGGTTCGCACCCCACGCGGATGGATGACGGCGACATCCACAATGTCGCCTATGTCTGCCTGCGCGACGGATCGATCCACGCGCAGGAGAAGATCCACCCTACGCCCAACGAGGCATACTGGTGGAACATCAAGGGCGGCGATTCGATCGATGCGATCCCGACCGACTGCGGCCCGATCGGCGTGCTGATCTGCTACGACAGCGAATTCCCCGAACTCGCCCGCCGGCTGGTCGACGAAGGCGCACGAATCATCTTCGTGCCCTTCTGCACCGATAGCCGCCAGGGTTACATGCGTGTGCGCTATTGCGCACAGGCTCGGGCGATCGAAAACCAGTGCTTCACCGTGCTCAGCGGTAATGTCGGCAACCTGCCCAATGTCGCGAACATGGACATCCAGTACGCACAGAGCTGTATCCTGACGCCCTGCGATTTCCCCTTCGCGCGCGACGGCATCGCCGCCGAGGCCAGCGAGAATGTCGAAACGCTGACCATCAGCGACGTGAACCTCGCGGACCTCAGCTGGGCGCGCGCCGAAGGCACCGTGCGCAATCTCGCGGATCGCCGCTTCGACCTCTACCAGATCAAGTGGGACAAGCGCGTGGGCCAGGTCTCTCCGCGCATCGGCGAGGACGAGTTCGAGGCTGCGGGCCAGGACACCAAGCCGGTCGGCCCGCACACGCCGGGTGGTGGGTGACGTTCGGGCCTTCATTGTTGCACCGCGCCAGTATAGTCTGCGCCCATGGCGGGTGAACTCGAACCGACGACAGCGATCTCCGACGCGCTGGTGATCCTGGGCGCGGCCGGGATCGTCATCCCCCTCTTCGCGCGCTTTCGCATCACGCCCGTGATCGGCTTCCTGCTGATCGGCATCCTCGTCGGTCCCTACGGCCTCGGCGCACTGACGCCGGAAGTTCAGTGGCTTCGCGCGGTGACGATATCGGAGCCGGATTCGCTCGATATCTTCGCCGAATTCGGCATCATCCTGCTGCTGTTCACCATCGGGCTGGAACTCAGCTTCAACCGGCTGTGGCAGATGCGAAAGCTCGTGTTCGGGCTCGGCGCGGCGGAGCTGCTGATCATCGGATCGTCGATCGGCGTCGTGCTCGCCATGATGGGCCAGTACTGGACCGGCGCGATGGCGCTAGGCCTCGCGCTCGCGCTGTCGTCGACCGCGATCGTGCTGCCGATTTCGGGCACGTCGTCACCGGTCGGCAAGGCAGCGCTGTCGATGCTCCTGTTCGAGGATGTGGCGATCGTGCCGATCATCTTCATGCTGGGCGCGCTGGCTCCCTACGCCCAGGCCGACGGGCTGACAGGCCTGTGGACCACGCTGTGGCAAGGCGCGGCAGTGGTCGCCGTGCTGCTCGTGGCGGGACGCTACGTCCTGCCTATCCTGTTCGCACAGGCCGCGCGGACCAAGAGCCCCGAGGTATTCCTTGCCGCTACGCTAGTGGTCGTGATCGGCGCGAGCCTTGCCACCGGCATGGCAGGCCTTTCCCCTATCGTGGGTGCGATGATTGCGGGCCTGCTGATTGCCGAGACCGATTTCCACGGCGAGGTCGAGACCATTATCGAGCCGTTCAAGGGCCTCGCGCTCGGTATCTTCCTCATCACCATCGGGATGAGCATCGACCTTGAGGCCCTGCGCGACAATCTGGCCATGATCCTGACCGCCGTCATTCTGGTGTTGACGTTCAAGGCGGTCGTCACGGGCGTGCTGCTGCGGATGATGGGGGCCCGCCGCAACACCGCCACGGAAACCGGCATCCTGATGGCCAGCCCGTCCGAAACCACGCTCATCGTGCTTTCGGCGGCCAGCACGGCCATGCTGATCCAGCCCGGTACCGTGCAGTTCTGGCAGATCGTTACCGCGATCGGTCTGACAATCACGCCGATTCTCGCCTTCGTCGGCCGTGCGGTCGCGCGCCGCGTCGATCCCGTACCCGATGTCGCACAGGACGATTCGGCGCCGGCCGGCCGCGTGATCGTCGTCGGCGGGGGGCGCGTGGGCCGCCTCGTGTCGGACATGCTGCGGGTGCATGATCAGCCCTACATCACGATCGAATCGGACGCCGATCTCGCGATGCAGGACAAGCGCGATGGCTATAATGTAATCTTCGGCAATGCGGCGCGGCTGGAGACGCTGCGCGCCCTGCGGGTGGAGGATGCCGCCGCGATCGTCCTCACGATGGATGCGCCGGTTCTGGCCCAGCGGCTCGTCTCGCGCTTGCGCAAGACCTACCCGGATCTCCTGATCGTCAGCCGTGCGCGCGACGCGGCCCACGCAGCGGCGCTGTACAAGGCAGGCGCGAGCCACGCGGTGCCAGAGACGCTCGAAAGTTCGCTGCAGTTATCCGAAGCGGTGCTGGTCGATGTCGGCGTCGCCATGGGGCCGGTGATCGCGTCGATCCACGAGAAGCGGGACGAGATGCGCAAGCAGATCCAGACCGACGGCGCGCTCGACCATGTGCCCAAGCTGCGCACCAGCACCGCGCCACCCAGCTCGTCGGCCACGGCACCCGCCGAATAGCTGGGGCGGGTTTCGGACCTTCTGCCCTGCCCAACCGTTGGTGGGAAAAGGAGAAAATCTTATGTCCGATATCGATCCGACCAAGCCGCTTCCGAATGACGAGAAGTTCAAGCCGCAGAATGTGCAGGGTCAAGGCAAAGCCAAACCCTCCGCGCGCCGTGACGCGTCACGGCCAGCAGATACCGGCGGCGAAGATCTCGGCAAGGGGTCCAGCGGCGACACCCGGCGGGCAGCCAAGGGCGCCCGCTAAACGCTCGGCCACGATCGGCGTTTAGGCGCCGATGGTCTCACGCAGCATATTTCGTACTGCATCCAGAGCGGCCTCGGCGCGCGTTGCGTCGGGGCCGCCTCCCTGTGCCATGTCCGGGCGACCGCCGCCGCCCTTCCCACCCAGTTCAGCTACGCCCGCACGCACCAGATCGACCGCGCTGAAGCGCGATGTCAGGTCTTCGGTAACTGCAACCGCGAAGGCCGCCTTGCCTTCGTTCGTCGCGCAGATCGCGGCCACGCCTGAGCCCAGGCGCTGCTTTGCCTCGTCCAGCAGCGGGCGCAGCTCTTTGGGATCGAGCCCGTCGACGATCTGGCCCGAGAAGGCGACGTCGCCGATCGTTTCGCTACCGGCTTCTGGCGCAGCCCCTCCCCCGCCGAGCGCGAGCTGCTTCTTCGCCGCCGCAAGATCCTTCTCGAGCCGCTTGCGCTCATCGAGCAAGGCTTCGACCCGCGAGGCCACCTCGTCCGGCGTAGTCCGCAGGACGGCTGCGGCCGACTTGAGCATTTCCTCGCGCTCGACCAGCCATTGGCGCGCGGCATCGCCAGTAAGCGCTTCGATCCGGCGCACGCCGGAGCTGACCGCGCTTTCCGACACGATCCGGAAGAGCTGAATGTCGCCGGTGGCGTCGACATGGGTGCCTCCGCACAATTCGACCGAATAGGTACGGCCCTCGTCGGCCGCGCGGCCCATCGAGAGCACGCGGACCTCGTCGCCATACTTTTCGCCGAACAGCGCGAGCGCACCCGCCGCAACCGCATCGTCAGGCGTCATCAGGCGGGTCGACACCTGCTGGTTTGCGCGAATCTCGGCATTCACCTCGTCTTCGATCGCGACGATATCCTCGTCGGTCAGCGGGGTCGGCTGCGAGAAGTCGAACCGCAGGCGATCTTCTGCAACCAATGAGCCCTTCTGCGTGACGTGACCGCCAAGGCGATTGCGCAGCGCGGTGTGGACGAGGTGCGTGGCGGAATGGTTGGCACGGATGCGGTCGCGCCGCTCCGCATCGATCGAAAGCTTTACCTCGTCGCCGACTTCAACCGATCCCGCTTCGACGCGGGCATGGTGAGCGTGCAGTCGGCCGAGCGGCTTGCCCGTGTCGCGTACGGCAATGCGCAAGCCTTCATGCGTCGAAATCGTGCCGCTATCGCCCGATTGCCCGCCGCTCTCGCCGTAGAACGGTGTCTGGTTGGTGAGAATGGTGACCTCGTCGCCCGGCTCCGCGCGTGCGACTTCTTCACCGTCCTTCACGATGGCCACGACGCGCCCTTCGCCATGGGTGGCGGAATAACCGATGAACTCGGTGGCGCCTTCGCGCTCCGCAATCGTGAACCAAACTTCGCTGTCGGCGGCTTCGCCGCTGCCTTTCCATGCTGCACGCGCGGCTTCGCGCTGTTGCTGCATCGCCGCGTCGAAGCCCTCGCGATCGACGGAGATACCCTGGGCGCGCAGCGCGTCCTCGGTCAGGTCGTAGGGGAAGCCATAGGTGTCATAGAGCTTGAAGGCGACCTCGCCGTCGAGACGATCGCCTTCGGACAGGGTCCCGGTCGCGTCGTCGAGCAGGCGCAGGCCTTTCTCGAGGGTCTCGCGAAAGCGCGTTTCCTCGCGCTCCAGCGTTTCCTCGATTAGGGCTTGGCCGCGGTTGAGCTCCGGATAGGCCTGGCCCATTTCGCCGACCAGCGTCGGGACGAGCCGGTGCATCAGCGGCGTCTTCGCGCCCAGCAGGTGCGCGTGGCGCATGGCGCGGCGCATGATCCGTCGCAGGACGTAGCCGCGCCCTTCGTTGGAAGGAAGCACGCCGTCGGCAATCAGGAAACCCGTGGCACGAAGGTGGTCCGCGATGACGCGGTGGCTCGCCAGAGTATCGTCGTTTGCGCTTTCGTGAAGCTGGGCCTCGGCCGCCGCGATCAGCGTCTTGAATGTGTCGGTGTCGTAATTGTTGTGAACGCCCTGCATGACGGCAGCAATGCGTTCCAGCCCCATGCCCGTATCGATGTTCTGGTTGGGCAGGTCGCCGACGATCTCGCCCGCGCGCTGCTCGTTCTGCATGAAGACGAGGTTCCAGATTTCGACGAAGCGATCCCCGTCCTCCTCGGGCGTGCCCGGAGGCCCCCCAGCAATGTGATCGCCATGGTCCCAGAATACCTCTGAGCACGGGCCGCACGGGCCGTCATCGCCCATCGCCCAGAAATTGTCCTTGGTGGCGATCCGGATGATGCGATCATCGGGCAGTCCGGCGATCCTCTTCCAGAGGGAATAGGCCTCGTCGTCGGTGTGATAGACCGTGGCGAGCAGCCGGTCGGGGTCGAGGCCGAATTCGCGCGTCAGCAGGTTCCAGGCATGTTCGATCGCCTGTTCCTTGAAATAATCGCCGAACGAGAAATTGCCGAGCATCTCGAAGAAGGTGTGGTGGCGCGCGGTATAGCCGACATTGTCGAGATCGTTATGCTTCCCGCCTGCGCGAACGCACTTCTGCGCGCTCACGGCCCTTGGGGCCGGCGGCGTCTCGAGGCCGGTGAAAACGTTCTTGAATGGCACCATGCCCGCATTGACGAACATCAGGGTGGGATCATTGTGTGGGACCAGCGGCGCGGAGGCCACGGGCAGGTGGCCATTGCCTTCGAAGAACTCGATGAAAGTCCGGCGGATATCGTTGGTGCTCGTCATAGGACTTGCGAGTTAGGCAAAAGCGGTGCGACCGACAAGCTTTCGCGATCGCTCTTTGCGCCTGAATGGCGAACAAAGGCGCCGGATACGAAAAACCGGTCGCGATGCAGCCCGGGAAGGCATGCACGGCGACCGGTCTTCCGGGTTTCCGGGCGCAAGTCGCGGCGCCCGCTTGAGAAGAAGCGATCAGTCCTCCGCGTCAGGGCCGACCATCATCTCCTCGGCGACATCGTCGGTCTTGCCGCGGATCGCAGCCTCCAGCTTGTCGCAAATCTCGGGGTTTTCCTTCAGGAAGGTCTTCGCATTCTCGCGTCCCTGGCCGATCCGGGTGCTGTCGTAGGAGAACCAGGAACCCGACTTCTCCACCAGGCCCGCCTTGACGCCCAGATCGAGGATCTCGCCGATCTTGGAAATCCCCTGTCCGTACATGATGTCGAATTCGACCTGCTTGAACGGGGGCGCGACCTTGTTCTTGACCACTTTTACCCGTGTGGAGTTGCCGATAATTTCGTCGCGATCCTTGATCTGGCCGGTGCGACGGATGTCGAGCCGGACGGAAGCGTAGAATTTCAATGCGTTACCGCCGGTGGTCGTCTCCGGATTGCCGTACATGACGCCGATCTTCATGCGCAGCTGGTTGATGAAGATCACCATACACTTGGAACGGTTGATCGACCCGGTGAGCTTGCGCAGCGATTGGGACATCAGGCGCGCCTGAAGGCCGACGTGGCTGTCGCCCATCTCGCCTTCGATTTCGGCGCGCGGGACAAGCGCAGCCACCGAGTCGACCACCAGCACGTCGATCGCGTTGGATCGGACCAGCGTGTCGACGATTTCGAGCGCCTGCTCGCCCGTATCGGGCTGGGAGACGATCAGTTCGTCGATATCGACGCCCAGCTTGCGGGCGTAGACCGGATCGAGCGCGTGTTCGGCGTCGACGAATGCAACCGTTCCCCCAGCCTTTTGGCATTCGGCCAGCACATGCAGCGCCAGCGTCGTCTTGCCCGAGCTTTCCGGCCCGTAAACTTCGATCACCCGGCCCTTGGGCAGGCCGCCGACGCCGAGCGCGATGTCGAGCCCCAGCGAGCCGGTCGAGATCGATTCGACATTCATCGCCTCCTTCGAGCCCAGTTTCATGGCCGAGCCCTTGCCGAAGGCCCGGTCGATCTGCGCGAGTGCGGCGTCGAGCGCCTTTTGACGGTCCACGTTGCTTTCCTTGTCTACCAGCTTGAGTTTCGCAGCAGCCATCGCACGCTCTCCTTTTTGTGCCTAGGGCAACCAACCGGTTTTGCCCCGAGGCCCGTTCGACAGCGACGGATGTACACTCTATGTTCTTTCGGAACAAGAGGGGAACGCGAGTTTTTCGAGCGGGGCCTGCCGGCGACGAAAAAGGGGCGCACCGAACGACGCGCCCCAGGCTTTCGAAATTGGGCGTCGCGGATCAGTTACGCGAGGGGAAGATGCCGTACAAAGCGACGCAATAGCGCATTACCTGGAAAGGCTGCATGTTGTTGACGGGTACCCCCTGGCCCACGTTCGAGGACACGATCGTGCCCTGATGCATCAGGTCGGTTCCAGGCGCCTGTTCGGTATAGGCATTCTGGGCGGCGCGCGCGAAGGAATTGTTGATCGGATTGGGCTGATCGGCCGACACCCTCGCGATCGCGACCTGCGGGGTATGATTATGCGGCGGAAGATTGGAGGTCGTCAGCGTAGTTGTTTCCGTGCCGGCCATCTGCCCTATCGGGCGCGGCGTCAGGCCGGAGCCATTACCTTGACCGATCGGGGCCCGCCCCCGCAGATCGGGCAAACCGAAGGTGGTGCTCCCATTACCGCCGTAGGTCGTGCCGTAAAGCGCGAAGAGCGCGGAGTTCTGGGAAATCGACAAGAGCTGTCCCGCCGCCTCCATGGTGTTGCGGGGGCAGAAGTTGTAGCCGGTCTGGATGATCTCGCCGATATAGAGCTCCTGTGCGGCGACCGGCGCCGGAAGCGTGGCGGCCGCAATCACGAGCGAGCTGGCAGCAAGCGAAAACTTGTAGGTCATGGTTTGCACCTTTCGAATCTGGAAACAGGCAGAATGCGCGGTGCCGGAATGACGATAAGCGCCGTCGGCACCGATTTGCTCAGTTGCGCGATGGGAACACGCCCGCGGTCGTTACGCAGAACCGCACGGCGAGGAATGGCTGCATGTTCGAAAACGGGATCCCCTGGCCAACGGTCTGCGAGACGATCGTACCCTGATGCATCCGGTCCATGCCGGGGGCCTGCGCCGCATATCCGTTGTAGGCCGCTTCGGCCAAGCTGTTGTTGATCGGATTCGGATTGTCTGCCGGGACCGCGGCGACCGCCATGCGGGGGTCGTGGTTGTGCGGGGGAAGGTTGTTGAGGGTCAGCCCTACAGTCTCCGCACCGCCCATCGCGCCCGGCTCAGGGTTACCATTCATCAGGCCGATGGGGATGCGCCCGCGCAGATCCGGAAGGGCGAAGGTGCTGGTCCCGTTGCCGCCGAAATTGGTGCCGTAGAGCGAGAAAAGTGCCTCATTGCCCGAGATCGGCAGGATCTGCCCCTCGGCGGACATGGTCCACCTTGGGCAGAAGTCGAAGCCCACCATCTGGACCTGGCCGAGATATTCCTCTGGTCCGGCAAATGCCGGCGCCGGTGCCATCGCTGCCGCCATGGCAAGCGACGACACCACGACTGGTAGTGTCTTTTTCATGCGCGATCCTCCCCCCCTTATTCGGGAATTGCGCGACCCCTCGCCGCGGCACATCGGACAAGCCGACGACCGCTGCGGGCGCGATATTACCCATGCATACGGGAAAAGGAAGAGGAACTTCGGTCTTTACGAATTTGTACTATTGCCCTGCAAGACGAGACCGACCTTGCGCGAAATCTGTTCGACGCTGAAGGGCTTCGCGATGAAGTGCATGTTTTCGATGCTGATCTCGTTGCGGAGCGTTTCTTCGGCATAGCCCGACATGAACAGGATCGGGATCTCCGGGCGGATCTTGCGGATCGCCCGCGCCATCGCCGGGCCGTCCATCCCCGGCATGACGACGTCGGACACGATCAGATCGAACGCGGCACCATTGGCGATCTCGGCAAGCCCGTCCTCGCCGTCGGGCCGGGCGGTGACGGTGAAGCCGGCGCGCACCAGCGCCCGTTCGGCGACGGCGCGGACCATGTCCTCGTCCTCGACCAGCAGAATTCGCCCACCGTTCGACCATTCGAGCGCAGGTTCGGCCTGATCTCCGTCGTCCCGCCTGCCATCGCCGACCGAAGCGCCGTGGTGGACCGGCAGGTAGATCGCGAAACGCGCCCCCGGACCGAGACCGTCGCCGCCCTCGACATTTTCGACATAGATATACCCGCCCGACTGGCGGATGATTCCGTACACGGTCGAGAGGCCCAGACCGGTGCCCTTCCCCTGTTCCTTGGTGGTGAAGAAGGGATCGAAAATCTTGCTCATGACGGCGGGGGGGATTCCGCCACCGGTATCGCGCACGATCAGTGCGGTATAATCGCCGGGCGGCATGTCGGCGACGTGGTTGCGGGTCTCTTTGAGCGAGACCTTGCGGGTCGACATCACCAGCGTCCCCGTACCCTCGCCCATGCTCCCCCCCTGGGAGGCAATGGCATCGCGCGCGTTGACCGCCAGGTTGACGATGACCTGTTCGAGCTGCCCGGGGTCTGCCCTTACAGGACCGAGATCGCGATCGTGGCGCACGTGGAATTCGATCTTCTCGCCCAGCAGGCGCTTCAGCAACTGGCTGACTTCGGAGACCACGTCGGGCAGCTGCACCACTTCGGGCCGCAGCGTCTGCTGGCGGCTGAAAGCGAGCAATTGGCGGGTCAGACTGGCGGCGCGGTTCGAATTTGCGCGAATCTGCTGGATGTCGTCGTAATCGCTGTCGCCAGGCATGTGCCGCAGCAGCATGAGATCGCAATAGCCGATGATCGCGGTGAGCACATTGTTGAAATCATGCGCGACGCCGCCCGCGAGTTGTCCGATCGCCTGCATCTTCGTGGCCTGCGCGATCTGGCGCTTGAGCTCGGTTTCCTCCCTCGAGTCCGCCAGGGTGAGCAGCACCGCAGGTTCGCCAAGGCCGCGCACGCTGGCGAGGCCGAGCGATACCGGCTCTTCGGGAGAGGACGCCAGCCGCACGGCGACGTCGCCGCTCGCCGCTCCGCCCTTGCCGAAACGGCGGACGGCATCGGAAATCGCGCTCTTGTCCTCGCGCACGACGAGGTCTGAGGGGAAGGTCGGCAGGCCGCTGTCGGTGCGACCGATGGCGCGCAGGAAAGACGGGTTGGCGAAGAGGAAGCGCCCATCGCGATCGGTCATTGCAAGACCCAGCGGCAAGGCGCCAATCAGGGCCTCCAGCTTGGGAATCGTATCGATCGCGGCATTATCGGCCAGCGCGGCGTGCGCCTCTATCAGAAGCATCAGCGAGGGCGCGTCCTCGGGCCCGGCCGCCCAGTCGTCGTCGAGATCGTTCAGCGAGACATGGATCAGCTGGAAGGGCTCGCCCTCGCGGCCCGAGCGCGCGAAGAAAATCCGCTCTCGCTCGTCCAGCCGGAGGAAATCGGCGAATTCGCGGCCCGCAAGAGTGGCGGAACTGTCGCCCGTGGCACGCTCAGCAAAGGTCGGCGATGCGGCGCGCACGGTGCCCTCGGGCGAGGTCAGCGCGGCGACCACGCCTGCGCGATCGAGCATGCGGCCAAGCGGCCCGGCGAGCAGCTGGCCGACGTCCGAGGCCAGGTCCTCGCTCGACTCGCGGCGAAAGCGCCAGACGAGGTGGTCCTCGCCCCGCCCGGCTCGCTGCGCCTCGACCTCCCAGCGCACGTCGTCCTTGTCCAGCGACAGGTGCGAGGCATGCGATCGCCCGTCGCGCCAGGCCTCGCGCGCCGCCCTTAGCAGCGCTTCGGAGGCCTCGTCCTCACTCAGAGCAAGGTTCGGCGGAGCTTTCTCGGTCCCGAAGCGCGCGGAAAAAGCGCCACTTGCGCACACCAGCCGGTTGGCGCGGTCGGTGATCGCGACCAGCGCGCCCGGCTGGTCGATGGCGGCGAGAGTCACGCTCCAGTCGGGTGGTGCCAGTGCATCGGCCTGCCCACCGCTTGCCTTGTCGCGCAGGAGCAGCAGAAGCGCCATCAGTGTTGCAAGGCCGCCGGCATAGGCCGCAGTCAGGATGGGGAGCTCGCTCAGCAGCCAGACTGCGCCGATACTGACGATCAGCGCCACCAGCAGCACCAGCCATCCAATGGGCGTGCCGCTGGGTACCGCTTCGTCGAATTGCCTCACGCCTCGGCACCGTCGCGCGAAGCCTCGATGTCCGCTCGCCTGCGTGCGGCACGGATGAGACGGTTCTTGCGCCGGCGCCCCATCGCCAGACGCCAGAAACCCTTCGTGACGATATAGCCGAGGGGCGGAAACAGCGTGGCGAACAGCAGGAAGCCGAGCACGGTCGCGCCTGCGGCATCGAAAAGGCCGGCAAGCGACATGATGCTGTGATCCTCCAGCATCACGGCGCTGGTCTCCGGCGCGAAAGTCAGCACCTTGTGGCCCACCCGGTTGGCGGCCCAGACCCAGAACGGGAAGGTCAGCGGGTTGGTGACCAGCGTCACGCCGCTGGCGATCGGCACGTTGGCGCGAACGGTGAAGGCGAGGACCAGCGCCAGGAAGATCTGGCCGATCGGGATCACGAAGCCCGCAAAGAGCCCCAGTGCAACCCCGCGCGGGACGTTGCGACGCGTGAAACGCCACAGCTCGGGGCTCAGGAACCGGTGTGCCATCGGCTTGAGAAAACGGTGTTCGGCCAGCCATTCGCGGTCGGTGTACCGACGCAGGTAGCCCCGAAACGCCGAACGCGAGGTCGGCTTGGTGAGGCTGTCTGTCGGCTGGCTCATGGTGCTCGTTCGATGATGGTGTCGGGCAGCCCGCGGGGCAAGGAGTGTGCGTCGAATCTGGCCCTCTCCCGCAGGAGTGTTCCACCTAGGCAATATAGAATGGCCGCTTCCTTAATCGCCCACATTGATCGATGCGATCCGCCTTAAAATTCGCGCTACCCGGCCATCGCCTGTGGACCTAGCCGCGCTCGCGAAGAATCCGCGCCTTGTCGCGCTGCCAGTCGCGATCCTTGAGATAATCGCGCTTGTCCTTGGTCTGGCGCCCCTTTGCCAGCGCCAGTTCGACCTTCGCCCGACCCTGTCCGTTGAAATACACACAAAGGGGAACAAGCGTCATTCCCTTGCGCTCAACGGCACCCAAGAGCTTCTGAATCTCGCGTTCATGAAGCAGCAGCTTGCGTGGCCGCTTGGGCTCGTGGTTCAGACGGTTGCCGTGCGTGTATTCGGGAATGTTGGCATTGATCAGCCATGCCTCGCCATCGCGCACCTCGGCGTAGGATTCGGCGATCGCCGCCTCGCCCGAGCGGAGCGATTTGACCTCGGTGCCCTGCAGCGCGATGCCGGCTTCGAATTTCTCCTCCACCTCGTAATCGAAACGCGCGCGCCGGTTTTCGGCGACGACCTTGCGCTTGTCGAAGGTGGCGGGTTTGGGACGAGGCATAAGGGGGCGCGATGTAGGCTGCCGCGGGCCAAAGGGAAAGGGGCGGCGCGAATCAATTGTCTTCACTGCGTTTTCTGGCAGGTTAGGAAGCAGGGGTTGGTTTCCGGGGGTTTATATGCCGCGTGTCGCGCAAATCGGGTCGCTGTGTGCGGCACTGTTCATCATGTTCGCCACCGGGGCGCTGCAGGCCCGCGAACCCGCTCCCCTCTCCGCCTATGGCGCGCTGCCCGATGTCGAGGATGCCGCAATTTCTCCCAGCGGAGCCAATATCGTCTTCTTGGCGACGATCGATGGCCAGCGTCAGTTGGTATTCCTCGGCCCGGACCGGAACGTCATCGATCGGACCGGTGTGGGCGATGCGAAGATCCGCTATTTCGACTGGATCGGCGACGATCGCCTGCTGCTGGTGCTCAGCCAGACGCAGGATGTGTACGGCTTCACGGTCGACAAGCTCGAAATCGCGAGCGCGCGAATTATCACGGTCGGCTCCGATGGCGGGGTCGAGACGGTGTTCTCGGACGACCGGCGACTGCTGGACGCGGTTTTCGGCAGTCACGGAGTACGGCGGGTGGGTGGACATTGGGTCGCCTATTTCGGAGCGCTCGAGTTGAAGCGCGACAGTACCGGGCCAGGCTATGTCTTCGATCATGGCAGGCCGTTCCTCTACGCCTTCGACATCGACGCGACCAAATCGACCCGGGTCGCCAACGCCCCGGGCGAAGACACATCGCGCGACTGGCTGGTCGATCGCGACGGCAAGGTGGCGACAACTTTTGATATCGATAGCGACAATGGCCGCTGGGAAATTCGCAATGCGGACAACAAACGCATTGCCGAAGGCCGCGACGAGGCCGGTCGCGCCGGACTGATCGGCCTCGGGCACGACGGGACCTCGGTGATCTATTACCAGCGTGACGAGGAAGGCGGTACGGACTGGTTCGAGGTGCCGCTGGCCGGGGGCACCGCCCTGCCTTTCCTTGCCGAGGCCGATGTCGACCGTCTCTATTTCGACGAGTTGAGCGGTCGGTTGATCGGCTATCTCGATGCAAAAGAGGGCCCGGTCTTCGCCGACAAAGAACAGCAGGATGCAGCGCGCAAGATCCGCCGCGCCTTCGCCAAGCTGGACATGCAGATGGTCGACTGGACCCCGGAGCTGGATAAGGTGCTCGTCCGGAGCAGCGGCAACGCCGACAGCGGTTCCTATTACGTCGTCGATCTCACCACGATGCGCGGGCAAGTCTTCGCATGGGAACGTCTGGCTATCGAACCCGACATGGTCGGCCCTATCTCGACTTTCCAATACACCGCCGCCGACGGGCTGGAGATGGATGGCATCCTGACTTTGCCGCCGGAGCGTGAGGCAAAGGCCCTGCCGCTGGTCATGCTCCCGCATGGCGGGCCACATTCCGCGGATCGCGAGCAGTTCGACTGGTGGGCGCAGGCCTTCGCTTCGCGCGGCTTTGCCGTGTTCCAGCCCAATTTCCGCGGCTCCACCAATCGCGATCAGACTTTCAAGATCGCCGGGTACGGCGAGTGGGGCCGGAAGATGCAGACCGACATTTCGGACGGGCTCAGGGCACTGGCGGAAAGCGGTATCGTAGACCCGAACCGCGCGTGCATCGTTGGTGCGAGCTACGGCGGGTATGCCGCACTTGCCGGGGTGACGCTCCAGCAGGGCCTGTATCGCTGCGCGGTGGCGGTTGCACCGGTCAGCGATATCAAGGCGATGTACAACGAGGAGGATCGCGCCGCGGACGGACGGAAGATCACCAGGGCTTCGCTGCTGACCCAGCTGGGCCCTCGCGATGGCTGGGATTCGGTATCGCCCCGCCGTTTCGCAGACCGCGCGGACGCGCCGATCATGCTTATTCACGGGCGTGAAGACACCGTCGTCCCCTTTCTGCATTCGCACAAGATGGCCGATGCGCTGAAGGACGCGGGCAAGCCATACGAGCTGGTCGCGCTGGATGGCGAGGATCACTGGCTGTCGCTCTCGACCACCCGGCTCCAGATGCTCGAGGCAGCGGTCGGCTTCGTCCAGAAGCACAATCCTGCGGACTAATGCATCGGCAGCGACGCCGCGCGCTTGTCGCGCTGCCGATGCAGGTCGATAGGTAGGCAGGTGAGCGACACCGAACCTTTCGTGATCCATGACCGGCGCATCGCGCCCGGCACGTCCGCGATCCTCAAGATCCCCGTCAGCCAGCAGGTCACCGGCCTCGACGCGTCGCTGGCGCTCAAGGTGCTCCACGGCGCGAAGCCCGGGCCGGCGGTGTTCGTGAGCGCGGCGATCCATGGCGACGAGATCGTGGGCACGGCGATCATCCAGCGGCTGCTCGACCACCTGATGCCCAGCGAGATGGCGGGCACGCTGATCCTTGCCCCTGCGGTGAATATCTACGGCTTCGCCTCGCACAGCCGCTACCTGCCCGACCGGCGCGATCTCAACCGGAGCTTTCCCGGTTACGAACACGGCAGCCTCGCCGCGCAGCTGGCGCATACCTTCCTCGAGCATGTGATCGACCGCTGTTCGCTCGGCATCGACCTGCACACGGCCGCCGTCCACCGCTACAACCTGCCGCAGATCCGGATTGCGTCGGACAGCCCGCACCTCACCGGACTGGCGATGGCCTTCGCCCCGCCGATCATCATCGAAAGCCCGCTGCGCCCCGGATCGATGCGCGCGCTCGCGGCCGATCGAGATGTGCCGATGCTGCTGCTGGAAGCAGGCGAGGCGCTGCGGTTCGACCGCTATTCGATCAAGGTCGGCGTGGCGGGCGTGCTGCGAGTCCTGACGCATATCGGGATGATCGAGCGGTACGGCAGGGCGGAAGAAGTGGAGGTGCCGGTCCGCGCCAACCGCTCGACCTGGGTTCGCGCGCCGAGGGGCGGCGTCTCGCGCCGCGTGCGAAAGTCGGGTGACATCGTGAAGCAGGGCGGCCTGCTGGCGGTGGTCGGAGGCCTGTTCGGCGAGGACGGGATGGAGATGGTGAGCCCGGTCGAGGGCGTGGTGATCGGCCATGCGACCTTGCCCATCGTGAACCAGGGCGATGCGATGTTCCACATCGCGGAGGTCGAAACGCGGGAGAATGCCGGCAAAGGGGCGCGCAGTATCGTCGACGCGATTGCGGTCAGCCAGCCGCCTCACCCGCCGACGACGCTGCTGGACGAGGACGAGGTGATTTAAAGAAAGCGAACGCTAGACTTTAGTTTTCTCGATCCCTCTCTTTGATCCCCGATATCCAGTGCAGGAAAAGACCAATTAAAACCCCTGCGGCTGGAAAGAGCATGACCCATGGCCCCCACGGGGCAAGTCTTCCAGCCGATTTCTCGACCACTCTGCTCGCTTCGGTCCAGTTTTCCACCCCTTCAGTCCTCAAGGCGGCGCGAGCGTTTATAGACGAAATTTCCACTCCGAACGTCCAGCCTATCAATATTGCACAGAGGGCAAAAAATAGGATCGCAACAGGCATCCTAATGCGGCGAAACTCACTGGGATGATTGTAGGCTAGCCAACCGATTCCTGGAACTGCGGCGGCAGTTATAGCGATGATGAGTTCGTTAATCACCTTTGCCCCAAACCCCTCCTAGAGTTCACACCAGCCCCGCATGCTCCAGCGCCTTGTCGACCGCGCGGCGGGCGGGTTCGGAGCATTCGGTCAGCGGCAGGCGGACCTCGTCGGTCATCCAGCTCTGCGTCCGCGATAGCGCGTATTTCACCGGCGCGGGGCTCGAATCCTCGAACATCGCATAGTGCAGCGGATAAAGCCGGTCGTTAAGTTCGCGCGCGCGGACCAGATCATTGTCAGCGCAGGCCTTCTGGAATTCGGCGCACAGCGCGGGGGCAACATTGGCGGTCACCGAAATGCAGCCCGATCCCCCCGCCGCATTGAACGGCAGCGCGAGTTCGTCATTGCCCGAAAGCTGGCAGAAATCGCGGCTGATGCCCATGCGATGGTCCGAAACGCGCGACAGATCTTCGCTCGCATCCTTGATGGCGATGATCACGTCGGGGAATTTCTCCGCCAGCTCGCAGACCGTTTCGGGCAGGATGTCGGTCACCGTGCGGCCCGGCACGTTGTAGAGCACGATCGGCAGCTCGCCATGCTCGGCCAGATGGCTGAAATGCGCGATCAGCCCCGCCTGGCTCGGCTTGTTGTAATAGGGCGCGACGCACAGACCTGCGGTCACCCCCGCCTTCTTGGCGAACTTGAGATGCAGCAGCGCGTTGTTGGTGTCGTTGCTGCCGCAGCCCGCGATGATCGGCACGCGGCCCGCCGCCTGTTCCACGCACATCTCGATCACCCGGTGATGCTCGGCATTGGAGAGCGTCGAGGCTTCGCCCGTCGTTCCGCAGGGCACCAGCGCGGCGCTGCCCTGCTCGATCTGCCAGTCGACCAGCGTGCGAAAGGCCGCCTCGTCCAGCTTGCCGTCCCGAAACGGGGTCACCAGCGCCGGGATAGAGCCTGAGAACATTTGAAGCGCTCCTGCATTGATATTATGTACGGGGCGGCAAACGGGGGAGTTTCCGCCCCGATTTCCAAGCACCCCGCCCATTCGTTCAGAGCCTGATAAGGAGCCTGTGGCCACAATGTCCAGTATGACCCGACTTCCCTTTCTGGCCCTCGCCCTCGTTTCCACCACCTCCATCACGCCCCCCGCCTTCGCGCAGGACGCGGCGAGCTGGGACCGCGCCCGGGCGGAGCTGATCGCCAGCGCGCCCACGCAGATGACGCAGGCGGTCAACCGGTGGGAATATCTGATCGGGCAGGACGACCTGCCCTTCACCGAATATGCAGGCTTCCTGCTCGCCTATCCCGATTTCCCGCAGGCCGACCGCCTGCGCACCCGCGCCGAGGATGCGCTGGATGAGAGCACGGCATCGCCCGAAAGCCTCGTCGCATACTTCGATGCGCTGCCACCGGTCACTAATGCGGGCAAGGCGCGCTACGCGCTGGCGCTGTCCTCCGTCTCGCGCCCCGAAGCCGCTGCAATGGCGCGCGAGGCATGGCGCAACGGCGAAATGAGCGCGACGAGCGAACCCTACCTCCTCTCGCTGTTCGGCAACCAGTTCACGCCCGAGGATGACGATGCGCGGATGAACGCGCTGCTGTGGCAGGGCGCGACCGAGGCCGCGCAGCGCCAGATCCGCCGCGTGTCGCCTGCCGCGCGCGACCGGTTCAGCCTGCGCCTTGCGATGATCCAGGGCTACGATCCGTCGAGCGCGGAAGTGCCCATCCCCGCCGATGCAACCCGCGATGCGGGCTATGTCTACAACCTCGCCAAATATTACCGCCAGAACGGCCAGCTGCCGCAGGCGATCGCGCTGCTGGCGAACCGGCCATCCTTCGACTCCCCGGCGCATGATCCGGAAGCGTTCATCGGCGAAGCGCTCCGGATCGCGCGCGGCGCAGGCTCCGACCCATCGGCGAGCATCGCGGCCAAGGTCGACGATCTGTTCGCTCCCGGCACCGATGTCAGCAAGGGTGCCTATCGCCTGCGCGACGATTACACCTCGCTGATGTGGCTGGGCGGCACGAACGCCTACTGGAACCTCGGCCAGCCGGGTCGCGCGGCGCCGCTGTTCTATCGCTATGGCGCGGCGGCGCAGACGCCGCAGACCCGCTCCAAGGGCTTATACTGGGCGGGCCTCGCGTCCGAACGCGCGGGCGACCGCAGCGAAGCGAACCGCTATTACGAAATGGCCGCGCGCTATGCCGACCGCTTCTACGGCCAGCTCTCGCTCGCGAAGCTGGGCCGCGAGGTTCCGGCGCTGGGCGGCAACAACGTCGCCCTGCCGAGCACGCAACAGCGTACCGAGTTCGAGAATGCGGCCCTGACCAATGCGGTGCGCGAAGTCGCACGCGGTGCACCCTGGCAGGTCGGCATCCAGTTCTATCAGGCGATTTCCGACCGGGCCGAGACGCCCGAGGAACACGCACTGGTCGCCGAACTCGCACGCGAGACCGGGCGGCGCGATCTGGCGGTCAATGTCGCCGAAGCGGCAGCCGCCGACGGCCACCGCGGCTTCGTGAGCCAGGGCTTCCCCACGGTGACGCCGCCGGGCGGGGCCAACTGGACGATGGTGCACGCGATCGCGCGGCAGGAAAGCCAGTTCGCGGCCAATGCGATCAGTCATGCGGGCGCGCGCGGGCTGATGCAGCTGATGCCCGCGACCGCGCGCGAGCAGGCCGGACAGCTCGGCCTTGGCTATAACCGCGACAACCTGATCGCCGACACATCCTACAACATGCGGCTGGGCGACGCCTATTTCGCGCGCATGCTCGACTATTACGGCGGCGCCTATCCGCTGGCGATCGCGGCCTATAATGCGGGCCCGGGGAACGTGAACCGCTGGCTGCGCGCCAATGGCGACCCGCGAACCGGCGGGATCGACTACGTGACCTGGATCGAACGGATTCCGATCTACGAGACCAAGAACTACGTCCAGCGCGTGATCGAGAATGCGGCCGTCTACGAGCAGCTCAATCCGAACCGTGCGATGACGGGGCGGCCCCGGATGGTGGGTGACTTCCTGCGCTGATCCGCGCTAACCGGGTCGGCATGAAAGGCGACAACCCCATCACGCCCGCGGGCTACGCCGCGATGAAGGCGCGTTACGACCACCTGCTCGGCACCGCCCGGCCCGAGATCGTCGAGATCGTCAGCTGGGCGGCAGGCAATGGCGACCGCTCCGAAAACGGCGACTACCTCTATGGCCGCAAGAAAATGCGCGAGATCGACCGAGAACTGGCGCATCTCGCGCGCCGGATGAAATCCGCGCGGGTGATCGACCCCGCCGACCAGCCCAACCGGGAGCGGGTGTTCTTCGGCGCGACCGTGACGCTCGTCGACGAGGATGACCGCGAAAAGACGCTGACGCTGGTGGGCAACGACGAGGCCGAGGCAAGCGAGGGCCGGATCGGCTGGGGTTCGCCCATGGCCCGCGCGCTGCGTGGTGCCGAAGTCGGCGATACGCGAATGGTGAAAGGCCCCACGGGCCTGCGCGAATGGGAGGTGCTGGGCATTTCCTATCCCGAAAAGACGAGCCGGGCAGCATGAAGCGCGCTGCGCTGATGCTCGCGACGCTCGCGATGGCCTCGACCGCGCCCGCACTGGCGCGCTCTTCATTGGGCGTGTTCGACGATTGGGGCGCCTTCCGCGATCCGCGCCTGCCGCGATGCTATGCCATCGCCAAGGGCGAGCGCAGCAACGGCGCGCGCGATTTCGAGCCCTATGCGACCATCGGCACGTGGCCCAACCGCAAGATCCGCAACCAGGTTCACGTGCGCCTGTCGCGCCGGCTTGCTCCCAATGGCGCGGTGACCTTGCGCGTGGGCGGCGACAGCTACGATCTGACGGCTGGCGAAGCCGATGCCTGGGCGCTCGACCGGCGGATGGATGCGGCCATCGTCGCCGCGATGCGCGCAGGCAGCCGGATGAGCGTGAGTGCTACCGACCGGGGCGGCAACCGCTTCACCGATCGCTACAGCCTCGCGGGCGTCGCCACCGCGATCGACGCGGCGACCATCGCCTGCGCGCGCGACTGAGCCGACCTCCGCCAATCGCAGCTCCGAACAATAAAAGGGCGCGGCCCGCCAAGGCCACGCCCTCCTTTTTTAGTCGGTCTGGCGTCGCTTAGAAGCGTGCGCCGACACCCACGGTCACCTGGTGGCGATCGGTGTCGACATCGAAGCGTTCGCTGTCGGCCACGTCGTCCGCGAAATCGCCTTCCGCCCTCGAGTAGTTGGAATAGCGATACTCGATGTTCGTGAACAGATTGTTCCCGAAGGCATATTCGAGACCGCCACCGACGCGATAGCCGTCGAGGTCGTAGTCGGTTTCGAGTTCGGTCGTGCCGTCATTCGTGCGCAGGTCCAGCTTGGCGTTGGTGTAACCGCCCTTGGCGTAGAACATCATGTTCTCGTTGGCCTTCACGCCGACGCGCGCGCCGAGGTACAGGTCACGGCCCGCCGACACGTTGCCGAAGCCGAAGCCTTCGAAATCGCCATTTTCGAAATCGGTGTCCGCGGTCGAGCCGGTCAGCTCTGCTTCGGGACCGATCACGACACTGCCGAGATCGACGTCGTAACCGATCGCGCCGCCATACAGGAAGCCTTCGGCCGACTGGTCGTTGTTGTCTTCGTTGACATCGTCGTCGATGCTGCTGCCGGCGCGGAGCTGGTCGTAGCCGCCGGTGGCCTGCACGCGGAAACCGGAGAACGGCGAGTCCGTATCCACCTGCGCAGCGGCAGGCGTAGCGAGCGCGGCCATCGAAGCGGTGGCGAGAATTGCAAATGCAGTTTTCATTTCAGATACTTCCTTCTTCATGGGTGCCGTCTGCGATGCGGCACACAGCGGAAGAATGGCCGACGGGCGACGAAGTTTCATGAATGTGACACAACAAGGATGTGTGGCATTACGGTAACATTCTTGCGCCGAGTTGCCCCGGGCGCAAGACGGATTTCCGGAACGACCAGCGGCATATCCAAACGGCACCAATACCAACCTTAGTGAGTTTGGGGCCGCAGGCACCCCTGCCGTCCGCTCGTAGGACATCACGTAAAAACAGGAGGATGTTCGTGGCTGAGATACCCGTAGAAAAGAAATCCAATATGAAATGGCTATGGATCGTGCTGCTGGCGCTGCTGGCAGCGCTGGTGCTGTGGTGGCTGCTGGCGGACGACGACGGCGAACAGGCGGCTGGCGAGCCCGTCGCGGTCGAACAGGGAACCGATCCTGAGATCGCCGACACCACGGCGGCTGCCGGGGCCATGACGATCGGCGCGATCCTCGCCAATCCGGAAGCTTTCTACGGCGAGGAAGGTTTCGAGGGCACGGTGACCGTCGGCGGACCGCTGACCGATCGCGGTTTCTGGATCGAGAACGATGGCGCGCGCATGTTCGCCCTGGTGATCGACGATCCCATCGATCGCACGATCGACATCAATACCGGTGCGACCCTGCGCCTCGATGGCGGAACCATCCGCGAGGGTTCGACCATTGCCGCCGATGAGATCGAAGGCGACGGGCTCGATCAGGATACGATGGATGTTATCGCCGATCAGGACGCCGTCCTCGTGATCGACGAATCCAACATCACCATCGAAGACGAAGCCTGAGCCAGCTCACACAACGGAGAACGCAAATGTCATCCAAATACGAAAATCTTCGCGAGCTGGACGATTACCAGCTGGTCCACGAAGACCAGGACCTGCGCGGCCACTCGCTCATGACCCATGACGGGCTGCATCTGGGAACGATCAAGCGCATGCTCGTCGATCCCGATCATGATCATGTCGCCGGCCTCGTCCTCGAAGACAATCGCATCGTCCCGGTCTCGGAAATCGAGGTGAAAGACGGCAATGCGCTGATCGATCCTGTCGACGCCGACGGCTTCGAACTCGCGCCGACCCCCAAACGCAACTTGTCGCGCGGGAGGGTCGCCGTTCGCCGCAGAGGCTGATCGGCCAAATCCTGATGCTGAATGCGGCGGCCTTTCCGGTTGAAGGAAGGGCCGCCGCAGTTTTTTGAGGCTTGGCGGATTGCCTGCCGGAAGCCAATCGAGCGAGTTGGAATCTGTCCCAAACGCTCTATATACGCCCCTTCCCATGGCCGACACAGACCTCATGACCACGCCCGGACCGATCGACCCGGTGCCGACCCCGCGCGATATCACGCCGCGGGCGGACGGACGCGTGGACCTGATTGGGCTGCCGAAGGCGCGCATCGCCGAGCTTTTCGAAGCGGCGGGGCTGGACGCGAAGGCGGCCAAGCTGCGCTCCAAACAGGTGTTCCACTGGCTCTATCATCGCGGCGTAACCGAATTCGACGCGATGACCGACATCGCCAAGACGATGCGCCCGTGGCTGACCGAACGCTTCGTGATCGGGCGGCCCGAAGTGGTCGAAGCGCACCACTCGACCGACGGCACGCGCAAATGGGTGCTGCGGACCAGCGACGGCAATGATTTCGAGATGGTCTTCATCCCCGATGCCGATCGCGGGACGCTGTGCATCTCCAGCCAGGTCGGCTGCACGCTCAACTGCCGCTTTTGCCACACCGGCACGATGCGGCTCGTGCGCAACCTGACGCCGGGCGAGATCGTCGGCCAGGTCATGCTCGCGCGCGACAGCCTGGGCGAATGGCCCAAGGGATCGATGGCCGGACTGGAGGACGTCGAGGACAGTTCGGAATATACCTCTGACGGGCGCCTGCTGACTAACATCGTGCTGATGGGCATGGGCGAGCCCCTCTACAATTTCGACAATGTCCGCGACGCGATGAAGCTCGTCATGGACGGCGACGGACTTGCGCTGTCCAAGCGCCGCATCACGCTGTCGACCAGCGGCGTCGTCCCGATGATGGAGCGCTGCGGCGAGGAGATCGGCGTCAATCTGGCGGTCTCGCTCCATGCCGTGCGCAAGGACATCCGCGACGAGATCGTGCCGCTCAACAAGAAGTACGGCATCGAGGATCTGCTGCAGGCCTGCGCCGACTATCCGGGTGCGAGCAATGCGCGCCGGATCACCTTCGAGTACATCATGCTCAAGGACAAGAACGACAGCGACGAGGATGCGCGCGAGCTCGTACGCCTGCTGCGCCAGTACGACCTGCCCGCCAAGGTGAACCTGATCCCGTTCAACCCGTGGCCCGGCAGCGACTACGAAACCTCCACGCCGGAACGTATCCGCGCTTTCTCGGACATCGTCTTCGAAGGCGGAATCAGCGCGCCGGTCCGCACCCCGCGCGGGCGCGATATCGGCGCGGCCTGCGGCCAGCTGAAGACCGCTGCGGAGAAGAAGAGCCGCGCCCAGCGGGATCGCGAAGCCGCGGAAGCTGCCGAGGAAAAAAGCCCCGCGTGAGCCTGACGGTCGAAGCAATCTGCGCCGGACGCGCAGCCCTGCTTCCCGGCGACAAACGCAGCGCCATCTCCAAATCGCCAATCGACGGCCCGGTGGACATCGGGCCGCGCGGTGTGGCGGGCGACGAGCAGGTCGACCGCAGGCATCACGGCTTCCCGGCCATGGCCGTGCATCTCTACCCGGCAGACCACTACGCATGGCTGCGCGATCTGTTCGGTGATCGCCCCGCGCTGGCCGGGCCGGGCGGCATGGGCGAGAACCTGTTCGTGCACGGGGTCGACGAAACCGCAGTCTGCATCGGCGACCGGTTCCGCCTTGGCACCGCGATCATCGAGGTTTCCCAGCCGCGCCAGCCCTGCGCCACGATCGAACGCCATCTGGGCCGCAAGGGCATCGTCAAGGCGATCGTCGAGAGCGGGCGCTGCGGCATGTTCTTTCGCGTGATCGAGCCCGGCTTGGCCCAAGCGGGAGACACGCTGGACCCGATAGAGCAAGGGGCAGCCGACTGGACGGTGCGGCGCGCCTTCTGCCTAGTCTATAGGGGCGGCAAGCCGGATCGCGGCGAGCTGGAAGAACTGGCCAGCCTCCCTCGCGTATCGGATCGGCTGGTCCACGACATTCGCCGCAAGCATCCGGCCACCTGATCGTGGCGGTCGGACGGTCATCCCTGACCGCCAGCCAGCCACCGCTTGAAACGAGCGCGCAGAGGTGTAACACCCCGATAACACACCAAGGGAGGTTTTGCTTGCGCACATTTCTGACGATTTTCGCCGCGTTCGGCCTAGGGCTCTCGACCAGCGCCGCGGCCGATCCCGGCCCGCCGGTCGCCCCGACCGAGATCATGGTCGGCGAGCAACTGCCCTATGCCTTTTTCGCGACGCCCGAGGGTGAGGGTCCCTTCCCCGTCGTGATCGTCCTGGGCGGAAGCGAAGGCGGCGACATGGGTTCGCGCGGCTCGGCCCCGCGCTTCATCGATGAGGGCTATGCCGTGCTCGGCCTGCCCTACTACTCCCCGGGCTACCTCCCGCCCGAACGGCGGCTGCCCGACCTGCCCGAAGCATTCGATTCGATCCCGCTCGAAAAGCTCGCCATCGCGCGCGACTGGCTTCGTGCGCGCAAGGATGTGAGGGCCGACGCGATCGGGCTCTACGGCGTCTCCAAGGGAGCCGAATTCGTCCTCGCCGGTGCCAGCCGGATCGACGGCTTCGCCGCGGTCGTCGCCATCGTGCCGAGCGACGTGATCTGGGAAGGCTGGGGCCCTCGCGCCGCGCCGGGCGAGGTCAGCAGCTTCTCATGGAACGGCGAACCGCTGCCCTTCGTGCCCTATCTCGGCATGGAAGAGGAATTCGCGAAGTATGCGATCCCCGGCGCAGTCGTGCGTCTGCGTACCCCGCAGGATGCCGGACGCCGCGCCAATCCCGATCGCGTACCCGCCGCGCGCATCCGGGTGGAGGAGATCGACGAGCCCGTGCTGGTCGCGGGCGGCGATGCCGACAATACCTGGGCCTCGGGCGCAATGGCGCAGAACATCGCCGAACGGCGCGCCGAAGCAGGCGGGCTCGAGACGGTCGCGATGATCTATCCCGAAGCCGGCCATGCACTGTCGGGCACTGGCGTCCAGCGTAACGAGGGCACGTTTCGCTACGACGAGGCGACGCTCGCCGCGCAACAGGAAATCTGGCCCGCGACCCTCGCCTTCCTAGCCGAGCATCTGAAGGGCGAATGAGCACCGATCGCGCGACGATTGCTTACTACGAGCAGGCCGCTCCGCACTACACCGCCAGCACCGCGCAGGACTGGCACCGGCACCTCGACCCGTTCCTCGACAGGCTCGAGCCGGGCGCGTGGCTGCTGGAACTGGGCTGCGGGTGCGGAGCGGACGCCGCGCATATGGCGAAGCGCGGGTTCCGGGTCGATGCGACCGACGGCACCCGCGCCATGACCCGCAAGGCAAACGAACGCTTCGGAATCGACGCGCGCGTCATGCTGTTCGAAGAGCTAGACGCCTCGGCGCGGTACGACGCGGTGTGGGCCCATGCCTCGCTCCTGCACGCGCCGCGCGCGGACCTGCCCGGTATTTTCGGGCGGATCCATACGGCGCTCAAACCCGGCGGCTGGCATTTCGCCAACTTCAAGCTGGGCGATGCCGATCATCCCGACGAAGGCCGCGATCCTCTGGGCCGGTGGACCAACCTGCCCGACGAGGCGGGGCTTGAGGCGGCCTATGTGCAAGCCGGCTTCGCGGTCGTCGAGACCGAACGCTATCGCGGCAATGGCTCGGACGGCGTCCAGCGTGACTGGCTGGCGCTCACTTTGCGCACGCGTTCCGGAATTCACCTTTAATCCAGCGCGCCAGTGTGGTCTTATCGGGCCCGTGAAAATGCGTGCCGTACTCGTAACCGGAGGCGCCCAGCGCGTCGGCGCGGCGTTCTCGCGGGCATTCGCCGCTGCGGGCTGGCACGTCGTCATCCATTATCGCTCGTCGCAGGAAGCGGCGGCGAAGCTCGCGGCCGAGCTTCCCTCGGCCGAGACCGTGCAGGCGGATTTCTCGCAAGGCGATGCGCCCGACCGGCTGGCGCGCAGCATTGCCGCGCGGCTCGACGACTGGCGTTGCCTCGTCAACTCGGCGTCGGTTTTCAAACCGGACGATGTAACCGCCCTCGATCCGGCGACGTACGACAAGGCCATGAGTGTCAACGCCCGCGCCCCTGCCCTGCTCGCCCAGAGCTATCTCGCCCATGCGAAGGCGCGCGCGGGCCGTCGCGTGATCCAGGTGACCGACCAGAAGCTCGCCAACCCCAACCCCGATTTCTTCAGCTACACCATGAGCAAGCACGCGCTCGATTCGACGATCCGGATGCTCGCGCAGACGCGTGACAACGGGGGCGCCGCCCGGCTGGAGGATCGCGTCTACGGCCTCGCGCCCGGCGCCATCCTCGCCAGCCACGACCAGAGCGAGGAGGAGGCGGAGCGATCCCACCTACTCAACCTGCGCCGCCGCAGGACCATGCCGCATGACGTGGCGGAGGCGGCGGTGTTCCTCGCGGGCGGGGACCTCGCCAGCGGCGAGACGCTGTTCGTGGACAATGGCCAGCACCTGCTGAGCCAGCCGCGCGATGTCATCTATCTCGAACGGGAGGGCGCGCGATGAGCGGTTCGCACAAGGGGACCCGGCACTTCGTCTCGACCCGGATCTGGCACTGGATCAACCTGGTGGCGATCGTCTTTCTGTTCATGAGCGGCCTCAACATCTCCAACGCGCACCCCTACCTCTACTGGGGCCACTGGGGCTTCGCGCCCGAACAGGCATGGCTGGCGGTGCCGCGCTTTCCCGGCTGGATGACGATCCCCGGATTCTACAGCCTCGCCAAGGCGCGCGACTGGCATCTTCTCATGGCCTTTCCCTTCGCCTTCGGCCTCCTTTTCATATGGGTCGCGATGCTGTGGAACGGCCATTTCCGGCGCGACCTCAAGACCGGCAGGCGCGAATGGCGCTGGCCCGCCATCAAAGCGGACATCGTCCAGCACCTGCGCTTCGATTTCAGCCACGAGGGTGCCAAGTACAATTTCCTGCAGAAGCTCGCCTACGGCGGCGTGCTTGGCGTATTGCTGCCGGGCATGATCCTGACCGGCCTCGCGATCAGTCCGGGAATGGAGCCGACCCTATGGTGGCTGGTCGATATCCTCGGCGGGCGGCAGAGTGCGCGCTCGATCCATTTTCTCTTCGCATGGGGGCTGATCGGCTTCTTCATCGTCCATGTCGCGCTGGTTCTGCTGACCGGGCCGATCGGCCATTTGCGATCGATGACGCTGGGCGGCGATCACCAACCGACCAACCCGCCTTTCGCGAAGGACGCAGACAGGACGAGAGACGCCGCATGAGCATCCTGATGAAACGCCGCACCGTCCTGCTCGGCTCGGGCGCGCTAATGCTCGGCGCATGTTCGAAGGTGCAGCAGAGCGAAAGCGGGCGCCGAGTCTTCGAGGGCGTCGAAAACTGGCACCAGGGCCTGCAACGCGCGCTCACCGCGCGCAATGCCCTGGCCCCCGAATTCGCGCCCGAGCATATCTCGCCCTTCTTCCGCGGCAACGGCTCCACCGACCCGCAGAACGACGGCTATCCCGAACACGCCGCCAGCAATTTCGTTGACTGGCGCTTCACCGTGACCGGCCTCGTCGAACGGGAACTGTCGTTCTCGATGGACCAGATCATGCGGCTGCCCCAGCGCACGCAGATCACGCGCCATGACTGCGTGGAGGGGTGGAGCGCGATCGGCCAGTGGACGGGGCCGCAACTTTCGACCTTCCTCGATCTGGCGCGGGTTCGCGACGGCGCGAACTACATCGTCTTTCGCTGCGCCGACGACTACACGCAGGGCCGCTATTACGAGAGCGTGGACATGATCGATGCCTTGCATCCGCAGACGATCATCGCGCACCGCCTCAACGGCCAGCCACTGCCGATCCGCAACGGTGCGCCGCTTCGCGCGCGGGTCGAACGCCAGCTGGGCTACAAGCATGCGAAATACCTCACCGGGGTAGAGGCGGTCGCCAGTCTCGACGATATCGGCCTCGGCCGGGGTGGCTACTGGGAGGACCATGGTGGCTATCAATGGTACGCTGGAATGTGAGTGCCTTGTCCGGGCTTGGCGACCGGGCATTGCGTCCGGGCATTGCCCGCGCGATAGAGCAACCGGCACGCCGGAAGGGACGATGAGAAGGTAGTCGATGGCCGACAGCTGGAACGACGATCAGGTGCGGGTTCTGGTTGGGTGGAACGCACAGGACTTCGGATCGAACATGGTCCTTCGGCTCGAAACGGTCGGCGATCTGCCGCAGAGCGACGACGACGTGCTGGTCTCGCGAATGGTCCTGAACCGGAACCAGGCGTGCAGCTGGGCAATATGCTTTGCGAGATATCGGGTGCCATGCCGCCGAAGACGGCCAGGCCCTCTCGGCTGGAACGCATGCTGACCAGAAAATCCGACTGACCGTTGATTGAAGGCGAATACGCCGCAAACAAAGTGAGCTCCGATGTCGAACAGGAACCATACCGACCTCATCGATAATGGCGGAACCCGCAGCCCGGCGAGCGTCCTGCTCAGCCGCTATCTGTCCGGCCAGATCACCTCGGGCAGTCTCGAAGTCCGGTTCGCCGACGGGACGCGCGAGCATTTCGGCCAGCGGGAGGCGGACGGTGCGGGGATCGCGATCCGCTTTACCGACGGACGGGTGCCGCGAGAGATGCTGATAGACCCCGCGCTGGGCGCGGCCGAGGCCTTCATGGATGACCGGCTGATCATCGAACGCGGCGACATCATGCAGATGATCGCGCTTTTCGCGCGCAACGCGCCGTGGGAAGCGGGGGCCAGCTACACCCGTCCGCACGTGCTCAAGAAAATCGTCAACCGGATCGCCTTCCATGGCGAGCAGGTGAACAACGCCGTCCGGTCGCGCGCCAATGTCTCGCACCACTACGACATCGGCAACGATCTCTACCGCCTGATGCTCGATGCCGAGCACATGCAGTACAGCTGCGGCTACTGGCCCGAGGATCGCGGCGGCAAGGCCCTGAGCCTGGCGCAGGCGCAGGAGGCGAAGCTGGCGCATATCGCCGCCAAGCTCGCGCTGGAGCCCGGGCAGCGGGTGCTCGATATCGGGTGCGGCTGGGGCGGGATGGCCATGTTCCTCGCATCGCGCGCGGACGTCCACGTCACCGGCATTACCTTGTCCGAAGAACAGGCGGCGCTGGCACGGGAACGCGTGGCCGAGGCCGGCCTTGCGGACAAGGTCAGCATCGAACTGGTCGATTACCGCGACCATGCGAATGCCGGCGCGAAGTACGACCGCATCGTCTCGGTCGGGATGTTCGAGCATGTCGGACAGGCGCAGTTCGACAGCTTCTTCCGCTGCACGGGCAAGATGCTCAAGGTCGACGGCGTGATGCTGGTCCATACGATCGGGCGCATGGGACCGCCGGGATCGACCGATGCCTTCACCCGCAAATACATCTTCCCCGGCGGATACATCCCCGCGCTGAGCGAAACCGTCGCCGCGAGCGAGAAGTGCCGCCTGATCGCCACCGATGTCGAGACATGGCGGCTGCACTACGCGCATACCCTGCGTGCCTGGTACGCCAATTGCGAAGCCAACCGCGATGCGATCGTGCGGATGTACGACGAACGCTTCTACCGCATGTGGACTTTCTACCTCGCCGGGGCAGCGGCGGCATTCGAAAGCGGTGCCATGTGCAACTACCAGATCCAGTACGCGCGCCACCGCCATGCCCTGCCCTACACGCGCGACTACATGGCGGAGGCAGAGGCGAACCTGCTGACCAGAGGCTGACGCGCGCGCGCGTCGCTCAAACGATTGATATTGGCCCGTTGGGACCCCAGATTGGGTGAAGGAACTCGAAGGGAAAGGCCAATGGCTGGCGGATGGGCGCGCGATGGCGCGGTACAGGATCAGATCGACGACACGGTTTCGGACGCAGTGAGCGCGGCGCGATCGCGCATGCCGAGCGGCGAAAGCGAGGAATGGTGCGTCGAATGCGGCGAGGAAATCCCCGAGAAGCGGCGTGTCGCCCTGCCGGGCGTGAAGCGCTGTATGCAATGCCAGTCCGGCCGAGACGCCGCCGTTCGCAGCAGCGGGATCAACCGGCGCGGCAGCAAGGACAGCCAGCTGCGCTGAGCCCGCCTTCTTCCTGCGGCAATCCGCGTTGCGCGGCCCGCAAACCGCTGCTAGCCGCGCGTCATGAGCAGCGAACCCCATAACAACCGCGTCGTCCTCGCCTATTCGGGCGGCCTCGATACCTCCGTCATCGCCAAGTGGCTCGAAGTCGAGCGCGGGCTGGAGGTCGTCACCTTCACCGCCGATCTCGGCCAGGGTGAAGAGCTGGAACCTGCGCGCCGCAAGGCGCAGGCGATGGGCATTCCCGACAAGCACATCTTTATCGAGGATCTGCGCGAGGAGTTCGTGCGCGACTTCGTCTTCCCGATGATGCGCGCCAATGCGCGTTACGAGGGCGACTACCTGCTGGGCACGTCCATCGCGCGTCCGCTCATTTCCAAACGCCTCGTCGAGATCGCGCGCGAGACCGGTGCGGGCGCGATCGCGCACGGCGCGACCGGCAAGGGCAACGACCAGGTCCGCTTCGAACTGAGCGCCTACGCGCTCGACCCCGACGTCACCGTGATCGCCCCGTGGCGCGAATGGGACCTGACCAGCCGCACCGCGCTGATCGCGTGGGCGGAGGAGCACCAGATCGAGGTGCCCAAGGACAAGCGCGGCGAAAGCCCGTTCTCGACCGATGCGAACCTCCTCCACACCTCGTCCGAGGGCAAGGTGCTCGAAGACCCGTGGGAAGAGACGCCCGACTACGTCTACTCGCGCACCGACCATCCAGAGGACGCGCCGGACACCCCGGAATACATCACGCTGGCGTTCGAGAAGGGCGACGGTGTCGCCCTGAATGGCGAAGCGATGAGCCCCGCCACGCTGCTCGCCGCGCTCAACGATCTGGGCCGCAAGCACGGCATCGGGCGGCTCGATCTGGTCGAGAACCGCTTTGTCGGCATGAAGTCGCGCGGCATGTACGAGACGCCCGGTGGCGAGATCTACGCCCGCGCGCATCGCGGGATCGAGCAGATCACGCTCGATCGGGGGGCGGCGCACCTCAAGGACGAGCTGATGCCGAAGTATGCAGAGCTCATCTACAACGGCTTCTGGTTCAGCCCCGAGCGTGAGATGCTGCAGGCGGCGATCGACCACAGCCAGGAGCGTGTTTCGGGCGAGGTGCGACTCAAGCTCTACAAGGGCAATGCCTTCGTCGTCGGGCGGCGCAGCCCGCACAGCCTTTATTCGGAAGCGCACGTCACTTTCGAGGACGATGCGGGCGCATATGACCAACGCGATGCCGCCGGGTTCATTTCGCTCAACGCGTTGCGCTTGAAATTGCTCGCAAAACGCGACCAGCGCGCCTCGAAGGGCTGAATCCGCGTAATAACCGACAAGTTTGACGAAAGGTCCGAAGTAGTCGGGCCAAATGTGGCGGAAGCGCGGCGAGCTGCTTCCGCCGTGGTTCCTCTTCCAGCATTAGGCACTAATTTGCCTCGTCATGGACGGGAACAAAAACATCCTTCGCCGCGCGGCGTTGCCGACGCTTGCACTCAGCCTCTTCGCACTGCCGCTGGCAGGCGCGGTGGCGCAGGACGCGCCGGGCCAGCAGCCGCTCGTCGCGCAGATCGCGGCCCCTTCGCATTTGGAACCGCTGACCGACGAGATCGTGCCCGTCGTATCCGAAGACGCCGCCTTCGAAAGCAGCTTCGCCCGGTTCGACATCGATCCGCCCGCACCCGATGTGAGCGGCCGCACGGTCGACCTCGAAAGCTTCGATCCCCCGGTCGAGGTCGAGCCCGAAGTCTGGCGCAGCGGCGTCGCGTCCTATTACGGCGCCAAGTTCAACGGCCGCCGCACCGCGAGTGGCGAGCGGTTCGACATGAACGCGCTGACCGCCGCGCACAAGACGCTGCCCTTCGGCACGAAGGTGCGCGTGACCAATCCGAACACGGGCAAGAGCGTGGTCGTCCGCATCAACGACCGCGGGCCCTATGCGCATGGTCGCGAGATCGACCTGTCGCGCCGCGCCGCGACCGAACTCGGCCTGATCCAGCGCGGCCACGGCACGGTGGAGCTCGCGCTGGTCAATTAGGCGCATATCCCTCGGGCGCCGGATGGCGCGTCGCCCCCCTCACCATCCTACGGTTGCATGATCCGCAACCCCGATCGGCGCCGGGAAAACGGACCGGCGCGCATCGCCATCCTCCTGAAAACGCGGTGCATTTTCGCCGGACGCCACGGCGCGGATCGCTTTGCCTGACACACCTGACACAGTGTCCAGGGCCAAAAAACCGCCTATCCGATATATTCGCACCTTAGCTCTGGCTCGTCGCGCAGTTCGTCGAGCGCGAGGTCGAACTCGGCCGCCGCATCGCCCGCACACTCATCGCGCGCCAGCCGGTCGAGCCGCCCGAGATGCGCGAGCAGCAGCCGCGCGTCGTAGCGGCGGCGCGTCGCCACCGCCTCGCCGTGGTAGAAGATCGTCTCCTCCACCCCGTTGAGCGCGCGGTCCGCCAGCACCGCCTCGACCTGCGGCCGCGCGACCACCAGCGCGGCGTCCCACAGCGCCGCGAAGCGCGCGCAGGCACGCCGCATGCGATAGGCGGTCGAGCGCGAGACGCCCGCATCCCCGCACGCCGCCCGCACATTCCCGCACCCCGCCAGCGCATCGAGGAAGTCGCACTGCTGCGCGCGGCTGAACTGCTCTGGGATCGCGGGGAGCGCCGCATCGTCCTGCGGCGCGAGCGCGAGGCGGGTTTCGGGCGTATCGGCGGTGTCGGCGAGGTTGGGCATGGCATAGGTCCGCAAGCTGGCGCGAGCCAGACGGCGCGCGCGGGGTTGAGACGGACCGGACCATCTATCGGCGAACCCGCGTGTAGGACAGGTTTTGTGCGGGGGTGCGGGGATCGAGCGGCAGGGCAGTCCTCCCTCGCCCCTATCCCAATCGTCGGCCCGTAACCCTATCGTCACCCCAAAGTCGTCGGCCCGGACTTGCCCCTCGACCACGCCCCACTCCCTTCTCGTCACCCCGGACTTGCCTGCCCCCGCGCAGGCGGGGGATCCGGGGTCGGTGCTTCTTCTTCACGCGCCCAGCAGAACGAGCGCAGGCGCGCCGCCGAGCCGCCCGCCAAGCAAAGAAGAAAGCACTGGCCCGGACTTGCCTGCCCCCGCCTGCGCGGGGGCAGGCAAGTCCGGGCCGACGCGGAGGGAGAGCGAAAGCCCCTACCGCCCCCGCAATTCCTCGCGCACATGGACTGTCACCGAGACCGCCCTACCCAGCAGCACTTCCTCGTTGCGCATATGACGAAGCAGCAGCGCGGGGTTCGGCGCAGCGCGCGTCCCGATGCGGCCTGCATCGACATGGGCCTGCCACGCTTCGAACGCCTCGCGCTCGGTCAGCGTGGGGTTGGCCGCGAGGTCGGGGTGCTGCGGGGAGGGTTTGGACATGGGGTGCCTCTCGGGTTCGTCGGAGCCGGGACCGGAGAGGCTAGTGGGGGAGAGGGGTGTAGGAAAACAGCCGTCCTAACATTAGTCCCTCGCGGCAACCCTCAACCATTACGGCAGAGCGTTAGAAATATATTCTACCGACTCCTTGGAAAACGTTTTTCTATATATTTCGCTGTAAGTGGAATTCGTCCTATCACCCAACACATCGGGATGGAGTACATACATCGCGCCGTCTATGGAAATGATACCATCATGGACTAACCTCTCCAATATAGCTTTGCCAGTGCCTTTCGTCATCCGTTCGTGGTCCAATTTCCTTCGGTATCTACGCAAGCTTCCCTTACTATGCGATCGGAATGAGATCACAAATTTCCTAAAGCGCCTAAGTCCTTCGTCTACTCTGGGATCATCCGCTGCACGCTTGGGAGCCGAAAATGTGGTCCACGGATGCGCGCTTGAGTCTTCCCAACTAACAGTTAGTGCGACGTCCCCTCTTAAGCTCGGCACTCGCGAAATAGAGGGTGCCTCCAGTTCATCTGCTTCGAGGACAACTGCACCTTCACCGTCACGCGCACGCTCAATAATCCAGATCTGCGATGGACTTATCAGTTTTCGGCATTGGAGAGATATCGGCGCCACCAAAAGAGCTTCACGCCCTGAACCAATCTCGACGTCAACCAGAGGCGACTGTATGTCTACGTCCTCTATGTATGGACCCAGCCTAATGACGTTCGTCTCCTCGATAATGAACTGGAATATCTGAGGTTCGGCGGCCATTTTTCGTGAGACGCTAATCTCAACATCGCCCTCCAACAAACGCTCTTCATCATCAATCTCGGTGCCGTATACCGTCAAGGTGGCCTTATCACCCAGGGCAAGTCCCGCGCGGATAGATGCATAAACGACGCCAACATGTGATGCCGGCATCAGACTGACCTCAGACCCTTGCGCCTGCTCCGTCAAATCTTTCAGGTTTTCAAAATAGAATTCGGCCAAAAATGGATTTGCTTTAGCCCCTTTTTCGAGCTCCGTAGTAATTGCCGGGGCATCTTCGCCCCTGGCAAACATATCGTGAGCCGCTATAAATGCACCAAAGACCGCCGATGATGGCTCGCTCCCAGAAAGAAAGGGATGCTCATCAATCCATGTATTCAGAGCAGACGAATAAATTTCGAAATCGGTAGGGCTCAGACCCTCAATTTGCGGGGACCTTGATCCGTAAACACGGGCCGAAAGATGCCCCAACTGTTCAGGGGGAGTGTATAGCTTCTTGGCAAGGCTCTTGTCCTCAAAGGGCAGCGACTCTAACTTGCCCCTCTCCCTTTCAAGAATATAATCTACAATTGTGCGGAGCGTTATTGGCTGCTCCCCGCGCTCCACCTCAGAAATTAGAGTCGATGGATTTTCTTCACGCGCGACCCTTTGAGAAATCGCGTTCAAGACCGGCGCGTAACCGGCGAAGCGATCAGAATCAGCTTCTGTCTCCGCTCTGATTCGATCAATGAGAAGCTCAACGGCGGTATCTTCAACCTGAACATGCGCACTATCTTTTTTCAAGACCCGGAGTTGCGATTTTGCAAACTCAATCGACGTTTCCCGGTCAAAGAACCCGAGTTCCATCACGGCGATTTTAGCCTTCTCGCCTTCCAGCCAAATCCAAGAGTCTTGGATTGCGCCCGTACGCCCCAATACCACTGTAGGAAGAGGCTTATTCTCGGACAGGTTCTTTATATCTGCCAAAAAGGCCTCAAACGCCTCTTGCGTTACCCTTATGCGCGCCTCGTCAACGCCGTCGATCACGATCCCGAGAGATCCCGAACGCCATTCGTTATAAAGGTCACATCTCGCAAGACCGCCGGAGATAGTGTTGGCGCCCACGGGCTCTGCCTTAGCCAAATCGACTAAAAGTGAATTCGTTCGAAAACAAAGCTGCTTGGCAAACGTCGATTTTCCGACTGCTCCGGGAGCGGAAATAAGAATAATATCGGCATCGTCCGCGCCTGCGGTTGAAAGCTCATCATCTAAGGTGAGACTCGCTTCCTGAAAACCGGCGAAGGGAGCATCAACCCCTGACCACCCAGCAATCATTTCCCCGTCAGGCGATTTGCTGGCCTTAAATGCTCTAGTCCAATATCCTTCAATAGGATAACTCAACGGCTTCGCTCCCATCAGTCTGCAAGACCTTGCTAGTCTTCAAGACCTATCTTTACAGCAAATGTCAGGACCGCCAAGCGCAGCAATCGCCTAAGATGTCCAACACCCGGAGCGCCCCGGCTCGAAGCCGGCGCAGGCTAACATCAGATCGTACTTTCAATCCGCCGGTTCTGCCTGTCTTTCCAGCATCGGTTTCAGATAAGCGTCGGTGCCGCTCTGGGGCTCGCTTGCCACCTCCTCCGGCCCCAGCCTACGCCGGGGCAGGCTCGTTCCGGGTCGCGCGGTCCAACAGCGGTTTGAGATACTGCCCGGTGTAGCTTCTCTCGTTGAGAGCGACGTCTTCCGGAACGCCCTCCGCCACAATCTCCCCACCCCGCACACCGCCGTCCGGCCCGAGGTCGAGCACCCAGTCCGCAGTCTTGATCACATCCAAGTTGTGCTCGATCACCACCACGGAGTTCCCCTGGTCGACCAGCCGGTGCAGCACTTCCAACAGCTTGCGCACATCCTCGAAATGCAGCCCGGTGGTCGGCTCGTCGAGGATATAGAGCGTCTGGCCGGTGCTGCGCTTGCTCAGCTCCTTGGCCAGCTTCACCCGCTGCGCCTCGCCGCCCGAAAGCGTGGTCGCCTGCTGGCCGACCTTGATATAGCCCAGCCCCACCTCGTTCAGCATCGCCATCTTGTCGCGGATCGGGGGGACCGCCTTGAAGAAGCTTTCCGCATCCTCGATCGTCATGTCGAGCACGTCGGCGATGGAGTGGCCCTTGAACTTCACCTCCAGCGTTTCGCGGTTGTAGCGCTTGCCGCCGCATTCCTCGCAGGTGACGTAGACGTCGGGCAGGAAGTGCATCTCGATCTTGATCAGGCCGTCGCCCTGGCACGCCTCGCACCGGCCGCCCTTGACGTTGAAGCTGAAGCGGCCGGGCTTGTACCCGCGCGCCTGGCTTTCGGGGAGCCCTGCGAACCAGTCGCGAATCTGGGTGAAGGCGCCGGTATAGGTCGCGGGGTTGGAGCGCGGCGTGCGGCCGATCGGCGACTGGTCGATCTCGATCACCTTGTCGCAATATTGCAGGCCGGTGACCTTGTCGTGTGGCCCCGCGATCACCCGCGCGCCGTTCAGCTCGCGGGCGGCGGCGGCGTAGAGCGTGTCGATGGTGAAGCTCGACTTGCCGGAGCCGGAGACGCCGGTGATGCAGGTGAAGGTCCCCAGCGGCAGCGACGCGGTGACGTTGTTGAGGTTGTTGGCGCGCGCGCCGTGGACGGTGAGGGTGTGCCCGTTACCCTTGCGGCGCTTGGCCGGAACCTCGATCTCCCGCGTGCCGTTCAGGTACGCCGCGGTGAGCGACTTCTTGGACTTGAGCACCTGCTTGAGCGTGCCCTCGGCGACGATCTCGCCCCCGTGCACGCCTGCACCCGGGCCGAGGTCGACCACATAGTCGGCGGTGCGGATCGCGTCTTCATCGTGCTCGACCACGATCACCGTGTTGCCGAGGTCGCGCAGGCGTTTCAAAGTCTCCAGCAGCCGGTCGTTGTCGCGCTGGTGCAGGCCGATGCTCGGCTCGTCGAGCACGTAGAGCACGCCCGAGAGCCCGCTGCCGATCTGGCTGGCGAGGCGGATGCGCTGGCTCTCGCCCCCGCTTAGCGTGCCCGACTTGCGGTCGAGGTTGAGGTAGTCGAGGCCGACGTTGTCGAGGAAGCCCAACCGCTCGTTGATCTCCTTCAGGATCGCACGGGCGATCTGCTGCTGCTGGTCGGTCAGGCGTTCGGGCAGGTCCTCGAACCACACCTTCGCATCGCCCACGCTCATCTGCGACGGGGTGGCGATGTCGATCGCGTTGTCGGGACCGCCGATCTTAACCGCCAGCGCCTTCTCGTTCAGCCGCTTGCCGCCGCAGGTCTCGCAGGCTTGCGCGGTCTGGAACTTGGCCAGCTCGTCGCGCATCCACGCGCTTTCGGTCTGCAGCAGGCGCCGGTTGAGGTTGCCGATCACGCCCTCGAACGGCTTGTTGACCGTATACTGCTTGCGCCCGTCCTTGAAGGTCAGCGGCACGCGCTTGCCCTTGGTGCCGTAGAGGATAACGTCCTGGTTCTCCGCGCCCAGATCCTGCCACGGGGTGGTCAGGTCGAAGCCGTATTCCTTCGCCAGGCTGGCGAGCACCTGCATGTAATAGGGCGACGGCGGATTGCTCTTCGCCCACGGCATGATCGCGCCCTGCTTCAGCGTCAGTGCCTCGTTCGGGACGACCAGCTGCGGGTCGAACAGCTGCTTCTCGCCGATCCCGTCGCAGGTCGCGCAGGCACCCTGCGGCGCGTTGAAGGAGAACAGCCGCGGTTCGATCTCCTCGATGGTGAAGCCGCTTACCGGGCACGCGAACTTTTCGGAGAACACGATGCGGTTGGCGGGCACGCCTGCTCCACGAAGCCCTCCCTCCTTCAGGGGGGAGGGTTGGGAGGGGGGCCCGGAGCCACCACCCCCAACCCCCTCCTCTGAAGAGGAGGGGGCTTTGCCCGTCACCTCGGCAACCGTCCCATCGGCGAGGTCCACATAGGCCAGCCCCTCGGCCAGCCGCAGCGCGGTCTCGAAACTGTCCGCCAGCCGCGTCTCGAGCCCTTCCTTCACCGCGAGGCGATCGACCACCACTTCGATGTCGTGCTTGAACTTCTTGTCGAGCGCGGGCGCATCCTCGATCGGGTAGATCTCCCCGTCGATCCGCACGCGGGTGAAGCCCGCCTTCTGCCATTCGGCCAGTTCCTTGCGGTATTCGCCCTTGCGACCGCGCACCACCGGCGCGAGCAGATAGGCGCGCGTCCCCTCGGGCAGCGCCATCACGCGGTCGACCATGTTGGAGACGGTCTGGGCTTCAATAGGCAGCCCGGTCGCAGGCGAGTACGGCACGCCCACCCGGGCCCACAGCAGCCGCATGTAGTCGTAGATCTCGGTGACGGTCGCCACGGTCGAGCGCGGGTTCTTGCTCGTCGTCTTCTGCTCGATCGAGATAGCGGGGCTCAAACCCTCGATATGCTCGACATCGGGCTTCTGCATCATCTCGAGGAACTGGCGCGCATAGGCACTCAGGCTCTCGACATAGCGCCGCTGCCCTTCCGCATAGATCGTATCGAAGGCGAGCGAGCTCTTCCCCGAGCCCGAGAGCCCGGTGATGACGATCAGCGAATCCCTCGGCAGGTCGATATCGACGCCCTTGAGGTTATGCTCGCGCGCACCGCGCACGGAGATTTTGGTAAGTGCCATAGGCGAGCCCAAGTGGGGGCTCGCGGGGGGTTAGTCTAGGGGGAGAGCAATCGGGCGCCGACAACTGGCCCAGCGGCATCACTTCTCCGTTTTGCCATCGGTCCAATTTCGGACTTTGTTGTGTCTCAGTCGTTCGGCGCGGTCACAAGCGCGATATTTTGCCTGGCCGCCTGCTAAATGCCCTTCCGATCGACACAGACAGCGGTCTTCACCCCCTCGATAAACGCATCGCCTGCAAAGTCGAATTCGCTTCCGGGGGTCAGCTGGTCTGTAGCCAACCGCAAGTGAAGCAGCTTTCGTGCTCTTTTGTCCTGGTTTTGAACGACCAGCGTGAGGGTCTCTCCAGGTCGCTTCTCGACTGCTTTCAGGTTGACAATCAATCTCGTTCGAGATTCGTATTCCCTGAGCAAAACCTCAAGCTGCTTAAGAGAATATTTTTCCGGTCCGATATACACCATACCCTCCTAATCACTTACTGCAGGTAGCTGTGATACGCAGAAAATTGCTGGTCATTCTGCAAGGTTTGAATCAGTGACGTGACTTCGTCAGCAGTACAAAATCCGCCCAGCAAGGCATTCTGGATAAGCTGGTCTACTGCTCGGACATCAGCTTCGGTCATTATTCCGTCGCGCATCGTTGCCGACACTTTGATGCCGTAAGCTTCGGCGAGCGCACCTAATCCTTGCCGCGCAACTGTAACGTTGTCATCACCCGCTCTAGCCTCAGTGAGTGCGGCGTTAAATACCTCGTAATTGAAGTCTCCGAGCTTTTCGGTCTGCCCGCTTTGAAGGGCAGCAACCTGCTCGGGAGTGCAGGCGAATCTGACGGCCCTATCGAAGCGCTCCTTCTGCTCGACCCGTTGCTTTACGGCTTCATCGGTCACTAGGGCGATCGCTTGGTCGAGCGTTCCAGCATTCTGATATTCTACGAGGTCAGCCAATGCGGCTGTGAGAGGATAGTCAGCAGACGGAAGGCTCATTTTTTGTACAATACCGGTGCGGACCTTCAGCCTCTGAGCGTCCATTCCAGCGATCAAGGCCACGGTCGTCTGGTCAAAATACAGGTTCTTGTCGATCGATGCGCTCGTACCGGCATAGACGGCGGAGACGGCCGCAAGCTCTTCGGCCGACTTTGCCGCGATGGTCGCCAGACCGGCGAGCCCCAATTGCGCTATGTCGAAACCCAGGACGAGCTCTCGCTGCTCGCCCGCGATACCCGTTCGAAACTCGTAATAACGAGCATCGATTGCCTGAAAATATGCCGAAAGAATCTCGTTCCGATAGACCCGCTGCGCGGGAGCGGACAGTTGACGATACTCCGATACAACGTTGGGAATCCGGTAGAGTTTGACAACATCAATGGCATCGCTGGTCGAGATGACCGATTTCGGAGCGCCCCTTAGAGACACACAGCCCGTGGACCCAAAAGCGAAACTGCCAACCAGCGTAAGGAAAATTGCCTTTTTTACATCCAGCATCGGCGCCCTCCCACAACCCCGGAAAGCCTTATTGGCGGTATCTTTAGCAGACTCCAAAAGGCCCAACAACACCGAAGACTTACTTCTACGAAGAATACCGCCTGAAAATTCGTCCACGTTTGAATTATGCACTACGGACTTCACGTGAACCAAATTGAAATTATCTTTTTTTATAAATATTTGTCATCCGAAGCAGAGGATTGCTCTCCCTGAGCGATCGATCTCGACCGAGCTAGTCGACCGCAGCGGGAAATGAGCGGATCGCTCGTGGTGACTGCGGAACATCCCCCGCGCCCACCCGCTGATCCATCGAACCCCCAATTCGAAGGAGCATCCCCATGAAAGTACTCGTCTCCGGCGCGACCGGGCATACCGGCCAGCGCCTCGTTCCGCAGCTGATCGAAGCGGGCCATTCGCCCATCGCGCTGGTGCGCGACGGCTCGGACACGTCGACCCTTCCAGCAGGCTGCACCACGCGCAGGGGCGACCTGACCGACCTGCCGCAGGATGTCTGCGAAGGCATCGACGCGGTGATCTTCGCCGCGGGATCGGGCAGCAAGACCGGGCCCGATATGACCGACAAGGTCGACCGCGACGGTGCCAAGGCGCTGGTCGACCGGGCCAATGCGGCGGGCGTGAAGCGCTTCGTGATGCTGAGCGCGCGCGGGGTCGACGATCCCGATCCGGACTCGGACCTCTATCACTACGCGCTCGCCAAGAAGGCGGCGGACGATCACCTGATCGCCTCGGGCGTGCCCTATACGATCATCCGCCCCGGCGCGCTGACGCATGACGACGGCCAGCGCGATATCCGGCTTGGCGACGATGTCGAAGGCAACGGCACCACCGCACGCGGCGACCTGGCGGCAGTACTTGCCCGCGCGGTCGACGACGATGCGCTGGCGAACTGCGTCGTGCCGATGGAATCGGTCGGGATTTGAAATCGACGGGCGTCGGTCCCGCTCAACGGCGCGCTCCGCCCGGCCTCCGTCGCCGCCTCGATGGCGTAATTACCCTACCTAGCTCGTAGGCCATGAAGGGCTTAATCCTCAGACCTACGGTCGCATCCACAAGGCCCGGATCACGGATCCGGACGGGAGAGCGGCATGAGCGAGATAAAGCTGACCGGCGATCACATCCAGGCACTCGCGCGGCGGAACAATTTCCGACCCGAAGCCGGGCAATATATCTTTTTCGGACTGCGCGGCATTTTGCCGGTCGACATCGGCGGAACAGATTTCGCATCGTCGCACCGGGTTCGCCTGACCGACATCAATCATCGCTACATGCGCTGCACACTCGGACAGTTCGATACCCAGAGCGGCAAAATCGCTGTCTTCCCCGGATCCACCGTGCCGCACATCAATTATATCGCAAGTGCGCAGCGCCGGGGCGGCATCGGCGCGAACATGCTGATGCTGGGCCATTTCACCTACAAGCGCGGGGTGCACAAGCCCGGCAAGAGCGGCGGACATCGCGCGTTTCGCCAGGCTTCCTTCTTCCCCGCATGGCGATCGGCGGACGATTACGATTTCGATCTGGACGACGAGGTCGACAATGATGGCGGCTATGTGTGGGACAACCTGCACTGTGCCTACAACGACAATATCGACGTTCCGAAATTCGCTTCTGCCGGATGCCAGGTCGTGTGCGGACGACAGGAGAGCCCCGAGGGCAAGAAGAACGAGACCGGCCCCTGGCGCAAGTTCGTCGCCAATGCCTATGGCGCGTCCTCGGCGCAAAAGACCTACAGCTACTGCCTGTTCAACGGCGCAGAGCTGCTGTTGCTGGACGTGCGCAAGCCATCCGACATCTCGCAGTCCATTCGCTTCGGATCGAGCGGTCCGCTGGCACAGAAGGCGCAGGCGGCATTGCGCAAGGCAGGATTGCCTCTGGGCGAGCCGGACGGCGAGTTCGGGCGCAATTCGCTCGACGCCCTGCTGGCGTTCCAGACCCGCGAATTCGGTCCGGGAACCGCAGATGGCATCATCGGTCCGAACACGGCCGCGCGCCTGGGACTGAAGTTACCGACGCTGGCCGAGGCCTGATGGCGAGAGGCAGAATGATGCCGCGCGTCCGCGGCGTGGCTGGCATCGCATTGGCCGGCGATCGGTTCTATGCGGTGACGCCATGCACCGCCTGTTCGTCGCCCTGCGTCCGCCCGAGGCCATCCGCGATCCGCTGATCGACACGATGGAGGGCCTCGACGGCGCGCGCTGGCAATCCGACGAGCAATTGCACCTCACGCTGCGCTTCGTGGGCGAGGTCGACCGGGCGCAGGCCAATGATCTGGTGAGCGCGCTGCAGGCGGTCCGCGCGCCGGGCTTCCCGCTGCAGCTGCGCGGCGTCGGCACCTTCGCGCGGAAGGGGCGCCCGAGCGCGCTGTGGGCGGGTGTCGAGCGCAGCGAGCCGCTCGCCATCCTTCACCGCCGCGTCGAGCGGGCGTGTCGGGCGGCGGGGCTGGCGCCGGAAACGAGGCGCTTCGTGCCGCACGTCACGATCGCGCGCCTCAACGCCTCCACCGCCCCCGTCGGCGGCTGGCTGGCGACGCATGGGCGGCTTGCGCTGCCGGTGTGGCAGGTGGACAATTTCCAGCTGTTCGAGAGCCGGCTGGAGCGCGGCGGATCGGTTTACGAGCCGGTGGTCGAATTCCCGCTCGCCCCGGCAGACTAGTCAGAACAGCGTTTGCCGGACCGGCACCTGCAGCCCCGCCTGCTGCGCGATGATGCCGATCCACTCGCCCACCTTGGCGATCTCGTCCTCCACCACCGCGCTCTGTGTGGCGGAAGCGTCCGCGCGCGCCTTTTCGGCGAAGTCGGCCCCCGTCTTGGCATCGCTCGCGAAGACCGGGCCCCGGGCGATCTCCTGCGCCTTCCCGCTGTCGATCGCGACGCCGGTGAAGTCGCCCACCGCCGCCAGCGTCCGGGCGCGCTCGGCATCGAAGCGGTCTCCGTCGAGCACGCGGGTGCGGTCCCCGTACCGGCGCGCGATCGCATCGAAGTAGCGCTGGTTGAGGAACCATGCGAGCCCGGCGGCCTGGAGGTCGGTCATCGCGAACTGCTCGCGTCCGTCCATTCCCAGGTCGATCCCGGCATAGGCCATCAGTTCGAGATAGAGCTGCCGCCCCCAGCGCCGCCCCATCATCCCCTTGCGGATCACCGCCGCGAGGAACGAGGGCAACGGGTTGGTCACAAGGATCGCCCTCGCCTGCGGCGCGGAGTCCATAAGCGCGGGGATCAGGCTGTTGGCGTGGTTGGTCGGCTTGACGAAGACGGCTTCGTCCTGCCCCCAGGGCCGCGCCAGCAGATCGACCACCGGGGCGACGAGCGGCTGTCCCCCCTGCCCCGCATTCACGAGGCTGCCGATCACGCCGGGCTCGCTTAGCCCGGCGGACACACCCGGACATTCGAGCGCGCGCACGAGGAGTGTCGACCGGCAAAAGGCGGTGTGGAAGATGAAATGCACGGGCCCCGGCGCGATCGCCGACCGGTCGAGTTGAGACAGCGCGATCGCCTGCGTCGGACCGGTGCGATCGGCCAGGAACCCTGTCTGCGACAGGGCTTCGCGCGTCAGGTGAAGGAACTCCAGCCGCCCCGCCGCCGGGTCGATGCGGTGCGGGATCCAGCGGGGATCGGCGGCGATGCTCTGAAAATCGGTCATTGCCTCCTGCCGCTAGCCGAGCGGCGGCGCTGGCGCAAAACCCGATTTTCGCCCGGCGAAGCGGGATTCCTGGCCCAAGCATACGCTGGCCTGAGGACCTGCTTCGACGAATGGCGGACCTTTTGCCCCGGGTCGTCCGTTTGTTGAATGAAGGCGGCGATGGCCCGTGGCCCCCAACGCGTGGTCCGCCGCCCACGCTTACGACGCAGTCCTACGACGATCGCGACAGGAGAGGAAGCAATGATCGCCCCCAAGGCGACACCGATACAGGGAGAGGACGGCATCGGGGGCGACCTTCGATGACCACTCTTGCAGCCCCCTCCGGTTCCGCGCGTGCCCATGGCGGACCCGCGATCGCGCGTAAGCAGCGCGGGCAACGCGCACGCATGCGTCAGATGCGCGATGACGAGCAATCCGGGCGCAGGGACAAGTGGCGCAAGCGCCTCCTCAAACGCGCGCCGATCGCGCTTGCCGCGGTGTCGGTGGCCGCCGGTACGCTCGGCAGCCATCAGCCCGCAGCCACCCAGACGAGCAAGGATGTCGCCGGCTGGTCCTACCAGACCGACCTGCGTTCCAATCCCAGCTTCACGCGCGTCGATTCCTCGCTTCTGAGCACGAGCGAGCGCATGCAGCGCGCGCTGGCGCAGGAAGAGGGCATGAGGCTGACCGTCTATCGCGACGTCGCAGGCTACCCCACCGTGGGGATCGGGCACCTCGTGCTGCCTGAGGACGGCCTGAAGGTCGGCGACCGGATCACCCGCAAGCAGGCGATGGATTTCCTCGCATCCGACCTGAAGAAGGCGGAACAGGCGGTCGTCAACGTGGTCGGCAATCTCAAGCTCTATCAGCACGAATTCGATGCGCTGGTCGACCTTGCCTATAATGTCGGCGAGGGAACGCTCTCGCCGCAAGAGAGCCCCGCGCTCAATCAAGCCATTGCGGCGGCCGATTACGATGGCATCGCGGCAGAACTCGACTATCGCTTTGCGGGGGGTGAGGTTGCTGGCGGGCTCATCCACCGATCCGAACGGCGCGCACAGATTTTCCTCGAGGCCGATTATGCGGATGTCCGTCCGGGCTAGACTTGCCTGCCTTGCCTGCGCCGGCACACTTGCCGCATGCTCGCCAGCCAGCGAGGCCCAGGTACAGACCCAAGCCGAGAACGATCCCGCTCCGGCGGCGCAGGACGACGTGTTCGTCCAGCAGACGCCGGACAACTGCCTGTTGCTCGTGTGGCAGGAGCAGGAGACGCGCGACGAGCAGTTCGACCTCGCCAACGATCATGCCGATGGCGGGGCGATTTCCTGCGCGACGGGCACCAGCGCGAGCCAGTTCGACCAGGCCCTCGCCGCCATCCGCGCCGCCGCGCGCAGCCAGAACAAGGCCGCCATCCTCGAAGAGGTCGGCCTGCCGTTGCTTTACATCGATGCTGCGGGCGAGCGCCGCGAACTGACCCGTTCGGACGATGTCGACGCGACCTTCGCCGAAGTGTTCGACGACGACGTGCTCGCGCTGCTGCGTGAGGTCGATCTCGACGCACTGACGGTCGTGCCCGAGCAGGGTGCTTTCGTGGAGCTGGGATCGGTCTGGCTGGTGGTGGACCGCAGCGGCGGACGCCCGCGGATCGTCACCGTCAACAAGCAGGCGCTGGGCGAGGCCGCCATGGCGGTGCGCGACGAGGCCGAGGCCGGCGGCGGGGAGACAGCGCCCGCGCGGCGATCGCGCCGGGATGCGGAACCACAACGCGACATGAACGCCGCGCCAGCCACTGTTCAAGATGCGGCTGCTACGCCATATCGCGATCCGAATTGATTTTCAGCAACGAGAGAGACCTTAGATGCGCAGACTTCTAGCGACCGCCGCCACCCTCGCCCTTGCGGGCGGATTTCACGGAGCGGCCCTCGCGCAATCGAGCGGCAACGAAGCAATGAGCGAGGCGAGCACCGCAATGGACGAAAGCGAGAACTACTTCGCCAGCGAAAGCACGCTCCCCTTCAAGGCGCCCGACTTCTCCAAGATTTCCGAAGACGACTACATGCCCGCCTTCGAGCAGGGCATGGCGATCCAGCAGGCCGAAGTGCAGGCGATCATCGACAATCCGGAAGCCCCGACCTTCGACAACACGATCGTCGCGCTCGAGAAGTCGGGCCGCATGCTCGGCCGCGTGGGCACGGTGTTCTTCCAGCTGACCGGCACCAACACGACCGACCGGCTGGACGAGATCAACACCGAGATCAGCCCCAGGCTCTCCGCGCATTCGGACAGCATCACGCTCAACCCCGCGCTCTTCGCGCGCGTCAAGGCGGTCTACGACAACCGCGCCGCGATGGCGATGACGCCCGAGGATGCCAAGCTGCTCGAGGAAACCTACAAGAGCATGGTTCATGCTGGCGCGGAGCTGACCGATGCCGAGCGAGCCCGCGTGAAGGAAATCAACACCGAGCTTTCGACCGTCACCACCGAATTCGCGCAGGAAGCGCGCAATGCGATGGCCGAGCAGCCGGTGTTCTTCGACAGCCGCGAGGAACTGGCGGGCCTGTCCGAAAGCGACATCACCTCCGCCGCCAAGCTGGCCGAGGAAGAAGGGCAGCCGGGCAAGTTCGCGATCGCGCTGCAGAACACCACGCAGCAGCCGCTCCTGCCGAGCATGGAAAACCGCGCCGCGCGTGAAAAGCTGTTCAAGGCTAGCTACAACCGCGCCGACGGCACGACCGACATCGACACGCGCGAGCTCGTGGCGAAGATCGCCGCACTGCGTGCCGAAAAGGCCGCGCTGTTCGGCGAGCCCGACTGGGCGAGCTACACCATGTATGATCGCATGGTCGAAAGCCCGCAGGCCGCGCTCGACTTCATGGGCCAGATGGTCCCCGCGCTGGCCGAAACCCAGCGCCGCGAGGCAGGCGTGCTGAACGAGAAGATCGCCGAACAGGGCGGCAATTTCGAAGTCCAGCCGTGGGACTGGTATCGCTACGCCAACCAGGTGAAGGCGGAACGCTACGAGGTCGACGACGATGAAGTGATGCAGTATTTCCAGCTCGACAAGGTCCTGGAAGACGGCGTCTTCTACATGGCCGAAAAGCTCTACGGCCTGACCTTCGAACGGCGCACCGATCTACCGGTCTACCACCCCGACGTGTGGGTCTACAACGTTTTCGAGGAGAACGGATCGCAGCTCGGCATCTTCTACTTCGACCCGTTCCAGCGCCCCTCCAAGCGCGGCGGTGCGTGGATGAGCAACTTCGTCGACCAGTCGTACCTGTGGGACGAAAAGCCCGTCATCTACAACGTGCTCAACATCCCCAAGGCGCCCGAGGGCGAGCCGCAGCTGGTCAGCTTCGACTGGGTCAACACCGCGTTCCACGAATTCGGCCACGCGCTGCACGGCTTCTTCGCCTCGCAGAAATACCCGAGCCTGTCGGGCACGGCGACCGCGCGCGACTTCGTGGAGTATCCCAGCCAGGTGCACGAGATGTGGGCGACCTATCCCGAGGTCCTGCAGAACTACGCCAAGCACTACCAGACGGGCGAGACCATCCCGACCGAGCTGGTCGACAAGATCGAAGCCGCATCGAAGTTCAACCAGGGCTACGATTTCGGCGAAGTGGTCGAGGCGGCGCTGCTCGACATGAAGTGGCACGCGCTCTCTTCCGACGAAGCGGCGGCGATCGACACGCCCGAAGAGGTTTCGGCCTACGAGGACAAGTCGCTGCGCGAACTCGGCCTGGAAATCGATCTGGTCCCGCCGCGCTACCGCACGACCTACTTCAACCACATCTTCTCGGGACCGGCGGGTTATTCGGCGGGTTACTACAGCTATCTGTGGACCCAGATGCTCGACCGCGACAGCCGCGCATGGTTCCTCGAGAACGGCGGCCTGACGCGCGAGAACGGCGATCACTATCGCGAGACCGTGCTCAGCCAGGGCGGGACGATGGATTACGGCGAAATGTACCGCAACTTCGCGGACCGCGATCCCAACGTGCAGTACATGCTCGTCGCGCTCGGCCTTGCCGAGGAAGCGCCGGGCACGCCCGGGCAGACCGTCGGCGACCCGTCCGACGGCAAGCTGCCGGCCAAGACGGTCGACGGCGACGCGCCGATCGCCGAGTAGAATTGAAAGATTACAAATGCGTACGGAAAGGCCGGGTCTCTGCACCCGGCCTTTTTCGTTCGGCTACCGGCGTTCCTGCGGTTTGACGCGCAACGCGGTGCGGATCAGCCGTTGAGCAGCTTCTCCCACGTCTTGCGCCCCACGATCCCGTCGGCCGAAAGCCCTTTGGATGTCTGGAACGTCTTCACGGCCTCCAGCGTCTTCGGCCCGAAATCGCCGTCGTCGACGATGCCGAGCAACTGCTGAAGGAAGGCCACGTCCTCGCCCCTGTCGGCCAGCCTCACCGGCGCGCGCGATCGCCTGGCTTCGTCGGCCAGTCCCTTCTTGCCGGTCGGCTTCTTCTCTTCGGTCGTCAGCAGCGCGGCCCAGGTCTGCGCGCCCACGATCCCGTCGGGGTGGAGGCCCTTCTTTTCCTGGAAGGCAGTCACCGCGGCCTTGGTCGCCGGGCCGAAATCGCCGTCGGTCGCGATCCCCAGCAGTTCCTGCAGATGCATCACTGCCTGCCCCTCGTCCCCTGCGCGCAGCACCGGGAACGGGCTGTCGGTGCGCGCGCCGCCTTCGCTGAAATCTCGGTAGGCGCGGGCCATCTTCTCGTCGTACTTGTTCTTCCAGTAGTACTTGCCGTTGTAGATCCGGGCGAAGCCCTTCCAGTCGAGCCGCCGCAACTCGTCGTCGAGCCGCTTGGACTTGATGAACTCGACGAAGGCATCGAGCTGGCGCCCGGAATTCTCGACCATCGCGGCGACGAAGGAATCGACATCGTCGAAGCCGACCTCGCGGTGGTTGAAGCCCATGATCTGGAACGCGCCCCAGCTCGCGGACTTGAGTGCCGCCTCGCGATCGAGCGCGATGGCGCGCGCCAGCCGGTCGTATTCGCGCGCCCCGCCGGCATATCCGCCCCAGCTGGGCCAGGAGATGTCGGAATGGCTCTGCGAATGCTTGCCACCGGTATGGCGATGGAACCAGTGCCGTTCGAAAAGGATCTTCGGGCGTCCGTCGCGCTGGTAGCCGCCGCCTGCACTTTCCACCTGGGCCACGGCGCGCAGCGCGGGCACCGAACAACGCAGACTGCGGGCCGGACGCTCGAAATCGGCGGCCTCGAGGGGCGAGGGATCTCCTATGAATTCATCAGCCATCACGCATATCCTCCTCGGAACAAGTCGAATGTCTGTTCGAAAGCGTGCGACCCTAGTTCTTCGTATCGTCTGTAGGATAGCAGGAAAGCACTTTTTCTCCAACATCGCCGTACCACCGCGCCCTTACGCCGAAGACTACTTCGAGATTGGCGTCGGATAGGGCGTCGGCGGGCTCGCCGTCGGCATGAAGTGTTCCGCGGTCGAGCAGGATGATCCGGTCGGCGAGGTTGTGCGCCAGCGACAGGTCGTGGACCACGACCACCACACCCCGCCCGGCATCGGCCTGCAAGCGCAGGTGCCGCGCGAGCGAGGCCTGGTAGGCGAGGTCGAGCGAGGCGAAGGGCTCGTCCGCCAGGATGAAGCGCGGCTCGCCCGCCAGCACCCGCGCCAGCAACGCCCGCGCCCGCTCCCCGCCCGACAGGGTGGAGACGGGGCGGTCGGCGAAGTCTTCCAGCCCCATTGCCGCAATCGCCACCTCGACCGGCTCGTTTCGTCGGTCGCCATGCGCCAGCCGCCCGAGCGAGACGAGATTGCGCACGGAGATATCCCACGCGATCTGCGGTTCCTGCGGCAGGTAGCCGATCGCCTGCGCGCGGGTGCGCGGGTGCATGTCCGCCAGCCGCTTGCCGTCGAGGATCGCCTCGCCATCCGTAGGTCTCAGCACCCCTGCCAGCAGCCGCACGAGCGTCGATTTACCCGCCCCGTTCGGGCCGCAGATCGCGGTAATGCGCGCCGGTTCGATGCTTCCGGATACGCCCCGGAGCCGGTCGTCCAGCGTCAGACCGCGCGCTTCGATCACACTGGCGCTCATGTCAGGCCCATCCCACCGCCGCGGCGCAGGCGCAGCAGCAGCCACAGGAAGAACGGCGCGCCGATCAGCGAAAGGGCGATACCGAGCCGCAGCTCGCTCACCAGCGGCAGCATCCGCAGCACCGCGTCGGCCACCAGCACCAGCAGCCCGCCCGCAAGCGCGCTCGGCACGATCAGCGAGGACGGGCGGCGGTCGGTCAGCGGGCGCACCAGATGCGGTACCATCAGGCCGACGAAGCCGATGATCCCCGCCACCGCCACGCCGCTGCCAATGGTCAGGCCGACGCCCACCACCAGCAGCCAGAGCAGCCTCTCCATCGAAACGCCCATCGAGCGTGCGGCGTCCTCTCCCAGTGTCAGCGCGTCGAGCGCGGCGCCGCTGCGCGCCAGCACCACGATCCCCGCGAGCGTCAGCGGCGCGGCCAGCATCACGTCGGCCCAGCTGCGATCGGTCAGCGCGCCCATCAGCCAGGTGACGATCTCGCTCAGCGCCCAGGGATTGGGCGCGAGGCTGATGACGAGGCTGGTGAGCGCGCCCGCAAGGCTTGCGATCATCAGCCCGGCGAGCGTGAACAGCGCGATCCCACCGCCCCGACCCGCCAGCAGTGCCAGCAGCGCCATCGCCCCGCCCGCGCCCGCCAGCGCGAGGATGGGGAGGAGATATCCGCTCGCCGCGTAGCCCAAGGAGAAGCTCAGCACCGCGCCCAGCGCCGCGCCCGGTGCGATGCCGAACAGGCCCGGATCGGCCAGCGGGTTGCGCAGATAGCCCTGCATCGCCGCACCCGCCGCGCCCAGCCCCGCGCCCACGATCACCGCGAGCAGCGCGCGCGGCAGGCGCAGTTCGGAAACGATCAGCAGCGCGCGCGGCTCGTCGAGCGAAAGGATCGCGGCGCGGCCCGCCAGCAGCGAGAGCGGGATCGCGACCACGAGGCCGCCGAGCAATATCCAGCTGGCGCGAGTCATACTGACCCGTCCCGGATCGCGGCCAGCCGATTACCCGCGCGGATGAGGCTCGGCCCGCCGCAGAAATAGAGCTGCGGGTCGAACTGGGCGCGGCGCGTGTCGAGCTTGCGCAGGGCCGGGTGATGGAGCGTGCGCGACTGTTCGTCGCCCTGCGCGCCTGCATGGAGCAGGATGTCGGGCGGATCGACCAGTACCGCTTCCAGAGGCAGCCGGTCGCCCTGCCCCAGTCCGCGCGTCGCCGCAGCGGGTTGCAGCCCGACCCGGCGCATGAGGTCGACCACCAGCGCGCCGTCGCCCGGCACGATTCCGCCCGCCTGCCACAGGATCGCGGTCTGTCCCGCGTCGCCCGGGCGCGGCGCGGCATCGCCGAGCGCGCGTTCGATCCGCGCAACCAGCGCATCGCCCGCCTCCGTCTCGCCGACCGCGTCGGCCAGCGCGCGCACCTGCGCCAGGTTTTCCTCGACGCTGTTCGACATGCCGAGCACCACCACGGGTATGCCGAGCTGGTCGAGCGCGGCGCGGGTCGCGGGCGGCAGGAAGCTCGACGCGACCACCAGGTCGGCGTGTGCCGCAACGATCTCCTCCACCGAACCCCCGGTTGCAGGCCAGAGGCGCGCCTCGCTCACCGGCATCGACGCGGCGGAGGGGTCGTGGCTGTAATGCGACACAGCCGCCAGCTTGCCCGGCGCGATCTCGGCCAGGATCGCATCGCTGCACGGATTGAGGCTCACGATGCGCAAGCCGTCTTGCTCGCGCGGCTCCGGCGAGGGAGCACACCCCGCCAGAGCGCACGCGATCATGCCGCTCAGCAATGGCGCGGCGCGCATTGCTACAGCCCCACGCGGATCCCGGCGAAGGCCCCGCGCGGCGCCTGGTTGTAGCCGGCGGCGGTTTGGTACTCCTCGTCGAACAGGTTCTCGACCCGCCCGAAGACCTCGACCGGCCGCTCGCCCGCGATCAGCCCCAGCGGCACGCTCACGCGCAGGTCGAACACGGTGTAGCCATCCAGAAGCACGTTGTTGCCCGCATCGTCGAACGCCTCGCCCACGATCCGCAGATCGCCGCCGATGACGGGCGCGCCGATGGTTTCGGGCAGCGGCGCCCAGTCGAGCGACAGCGTGCCCGCGTGTTCGGGGCGCCGGGCCAGCCGGTTGCCGAAATTGGCGGTGCCATCGCTGCGATTTTCGGCCTCGGTATAGGCATAGGCGGCGCGCAGCCGCAGACCCTCGACCGGCGATGCGCCCGCTTCCACCTCGATCCCGCGCGCCCGCGCCTGCGTCACATTGTCGTAGGTGCCGAAGGGCCGGTTTTCGCAGATGCCGGTCTGGTCCGGACAGCCAATAAAGGCGATCAGGTTCTCGCTGTCGCGCTGGAAGGCGGTGACGCTGGCATAGAACGGCGAAATCCGCGTCCCGTAGGCGAGCCCCAGATCGTAGCTGGTGCTTTCTTCGGGCTGGAGCGCCGCGTTGCCGTAGTCGGAGAAGAGCTGGTACAGCGAAGGCGCCTTGAAACCTTCGCCCACGCTCGCGCGCAGGCGCAGGTCGGGCACGATCTCGTAGGTGAAGTCGCCGCCGAAGCTCGTCGCTCCGCCGAAATCCTCATGTTCGTCCTGCCGCAGGCCGAGATGGCCGGAAATGCCGCGGAATTCGATCCCGAGCTGCGCGTAGGCCCCGAAGATCGAGGTTTGGGCGTCGCTGACCGCCCCGTACGACGTGCTCTCGTAGTCGGACCAGAGGTTCTCGGCCCCGAAATTGACGATCAGCGGACCGATCGGCCGCCATTCGCCGCGCAGTTCGACCCGTTCGGAACCCCCGTCGCTTTCGAACGTCGGGTCGAGCCCTGAGCCGGGCAGGTTCGCGCGCTCGATATCGGATACCGAATAGGCCCCGCGCAGGTAGAGCGGCCCGCCGTCGTAGAGCGCGCCGACCACGCCCGAAAGCTGGCGCGTCTCCTGCACCTCGGGCGTGTCGCCGAGGGTGAAGCTGGGCGCAGGGAAGCCATCGATTTCGAGCGTGCCGTCGGCATAGCGGCCGCTCGCGAAGATTTCGAACGTGCGGCTGAGATAGGCGCGCCCGCGCAGGTTGTAGGCCTGCTGGCGGAAACCGTCGGGCTCGGTCCCGCTGGCGGCGGCCGAGAAACCGTCGGTCGTCAGGTAGCTCGCCGATCCGCCGAGAAAGCCGATATCGCCCGCAATGCCGCCTTCCACGCTGGTGGAAACGGTCTCGCGCGAGCCCGCCTCGACCGAGCCGGCGAGGCCCGTGCGCTCGAAAGTAGAGGCGACGAGCACCCCGGCGAGCGCATCCGCGCCCCAGATCACGGAGTTGGAGCCGCGCAGCAGTTCGACCTTGGCAAGGTTGCTGCTGGTCAGCGTGCCGAAGTCGAAACCGCCAGCGGGCGCGGCGGTATCGGCCACCCGCACGCCGTCGATCAGCACCAGCAACTGGTCGTTGCTCGCGCCGCGCACCGATACGCCGGTCGTCGCGCCCAGCCCGCCGGTGCGGTTGATGGTGACGCCGGGCACGCGCTGGAGCACGCGGGTGAAGTCGGGGCCCTGGATGTCGGCGATTTCCTCCGCCCCGATCACGGTCACGGGCTGGCCTGTATCCTCGACCTCGCTCGGGCTGCCGGTGACGGTGATCGTCGTGGCTTCGTCGTCGAGGGTGTAGGCTTCGGACGCCAGAACCGGATCGCCCCCGCCCTGCTGCACGTCGTCCTGCTGCACGTCGTCCTGAGCAAGCGCCGGTGTGGCCAGCCCCAGGATCGAGCACCCGAGAAACAGAAATTTACGCATGTCTTCTCCATCACAAGCCTTGCTGTCGCTCATGACGGAAGGCGTCGGACGCATTGCGACACCCTTCCTCCGCTGCCCTCGGTACACCCCGCCCGTGGCCGAACGACGTATCGCAGGCAGGTCTCCTGGCTCCCGGATCGTCGCGGCTCCCCCCACCTTCCCGTTCCCGCGCCGAAGCGTCGAGGGACAGTGGCGTTTTGGGCGGACCGCTCCCCGGTCACAGTTGCGGGGGCAGCCGGGGCTTGTCCGCTCCGCTATTCGCGGTCCGGCTCCCCGTTCCCTCTTAGGCGGGCGGGCCATCCGCCCACCCACACCTGCAATACGCGGGCGGCCGTAGGCGCATTCACGCAGGCGGGCAACACCGCTCTTTCGAGCCGTTGGACAAGTTAGCTGGGCGTTAACCAGATTGCTTTACCTGTAGGTACGATATGTCCCGTAATGTAACCGTGCGGTCAGTCCCAGGCGCGCCCCAACCCCTATCGTCTTAGACTGACCGTATCTTTTCCGCTTCAGTCAGGATTGCTTTGCCCCAGGCCTCCCGCCCGACACCACCGGCCGCGCGTTCGCCGAGAACCCGTAGGCCATGGCGCGGGATTGCGGTGCTGGTGGGTGCCATCACGCTCCCCGCGATGGGCGCGCAGGCCGAGTGGCGCATGCAGCAGGTCGCCCCGCAGGCGAGCGAGATCGTGGCGAATGCACAGATCGAACCGCTCGAGAGCGAGCGGGCGGGCGCGACCTTCCCCGGCTCCGCGCTCTATTTCCTCGCCGATCCCCCCGCTGCGGCCAGCTTTGCCAATGTCGCGGTCGACACACCGGGCGCGGTCAATCCGATCGCGGCGTGGAACGGCGATCCCGATGCGGCGATCGCGATCGAGACGGCGGGGCCGGCCGCACGCGGCTTCGTCAGCCGCGGTACCGGGATCGACAAGGCGCGCGCGCTCGATTGCCTTGCCAAGGCGGTCTATTACGAGGCCGCGAGCGAGAGCGAGGGCGGCCAGCGCGCGGTGGCGCAGGTGGTGCTCAACCGCGTGAGCCATCCGGCCTATCCCAGGACCGTGTGCGGCGTCGTCTACCAGGGATCGCAGCGGCGCACCGGCTGCCAGTTCACTTTCACCTGCGATGGGTCGCTGAACCGCAAGCCTTCGGCGACGCACTGGGCACGCGCGCTCTCGGTGGCGCGCCGTGCGCTCTCGGGCGAGGTCTATGGGCCGGTCGGCCTCGCGACCCATTATCACACGACCTGGGTGAATCCCTACTGGGCGCCCAGCCTCGCGCATATCGGCACGATCGGTGCGCACCGCTTCTACCGCTGGCCGGGCGCCGCCAGCCGCCCCGCGGCCTTCAGCGATTTCTACTCCGGCGGCGAACCTTCGCCCTCGCCCGCACGCGCGGCCCAGGCCAGCGATCCCGCACCCGATCCGGTGGAAGTCGCGCGGGACTATGCAAGCGCGGGCGCAGCGCGCGAGCCGGCATCGGCATCGGCACCGTCCTACACCGTGGCTGCCGGAGCGAACGGCAGGCAACCAGACCCGGCCGCCGGCCGCACGCAGCCCGATCGCCCGCAACCCGCGACCGAGGGACCGGGCAGCGTCCGGCCGGAATATGCCAATAGCGGGCAGTGGATTTCCCGCCCGCAATAAGGCCGCGAGGGCGCGTCCGACCCGGCCCGGCTCGCGGGACGAGGTTAATTGCGCTAAACCTTGATTATCCGCATAAAATTCACGCTGTGTACCTACCGCTGAAGGGACAGCGAACACACGTTCAAGGATTGTCCCATACATGAGTCGCGGCCTCGCCCCCACGCGTCCTTCCTACCGGCTCTCTTACTCCGGCGCCCTGCCCGTACGCATCCCGGAAGCCGCCAACGACAATGTCGCGCCGGGTCGCACCGCGCAGAGCGAGGGCGAGCTGCGCGCTGCGCTCGACCATTTCGCGCGCCACCACCTCAACGCCGCGCACGACGCCTACGAGCGCGCCAATCATGCGCTGGCAAAAGGGGACCAGACCGATTTCCACTACTGGGCGGACGTCTGCCGCGCGCTCGATCGCCGTCTGGCGGGCACCCTCGCCAGCGGAAGAGACGGCCAGCCCTGAGACATCCAGGGCCCCCGCCGACCGCATTCGGCTCCGGTTTTGGGTGCGAGGGAGTGGTAACGCTCCCGTTAAGCAATTCGTGACGGTTACTGCTTAGTCCGGTGTCCACGATGATGCCCGGAGATATCCGTCGAGCCTACAGGATGCTTCTTCGCCGATTGTCCGGCGACGAGATGAGCGAACGCGCGCGCCGTGTGCTCGTCACGACGCTCTACACGCACCCCTTCAGCCTCGCGAGCGGCGCGGTCATCGGCACTCTGATCGGCGTCTTCCTCGCGATTAACGTTCCCGAACCGCCGGTGATCGCCTGCGTGGTGGTGTTCTCGCTGGTGGGGATCGCCCGCGTGTGGTCCTCGCTCCGGCTGGTGAAGACCGACGACACGTCGACCCACGCGCTCGAATTCTGGTTCGAGATCGGCGCGTTCTCCTACGCCCTGCTGTTCGGCGTGATCGGCGCGATGGCGCTGGTGTACGATACACCGACCCACGTCGCCGTGGTCGTCGTCGTCAATGCGGTCGGTTACGGCATGGCCATCACCGCACGCAACGCCGGCCGGCCCGAGATCGCGCTGGGCCAGATGACCCTGGCGTTCCTGCCCATGTTCATCGTGTCGCTGTGGATCGGAACCTTCCCGCTCTACGTGCTCGCGCTGACCATGTTGCTGGTCGCCCCCACCATGGCGCTGGTGACGCTCAACGTCGCGCGGCTGCTGCGCACCTCGATCTCGGAAGCGGAGACCAGCGAGCGGCTGGCACGCAAGATGGAGGTCGTGGCGCACACCGATGTCGTCACCGGCCTGCACAACCGTGCGGGGCTGAACGACATGCTGGTCAACCAGCTGATGAAGTCCGATCCGAACCGCCCGATGGCGCTGTTCTGGATGGATCTCGACCGGTTCAAGGAGGTCAACGACCTGCTCGGCCACCAGATCGGCGACCGCGTGCTGTCCGAAATCGCGCGGCGCCTGCGCGACGGCCTGCCCGAAGATGCGGGGATCGCGCGCTTCGGCGGCGACGAATTCGTGTTCTTCTGCAACGTCGAAAGCCGCAAGCAGAGCGAAACGCTGGCGAACCGCATCCTCGAGCAGATCATGCGCCCCATGCGCCTCGACGGAGAGCGGCTGGAAATTAGCGGCTCGCTGGGGATCGCGCTGATGCCCGAGGACGGCACCGATGCCGACCGCCTGATGCAGGCCGCCGACCTCGCGCTGTTCTACGCCAAGAAGGAAGCGCGCGGGCGCTATCGCTATTTCGACCCCGCGATGACGCGCGAACTTGCGAGCCGCCGCGAGATCGAGGCGGAGCTGCGCCTCGCGATCAAGCGCGACGAGCTGTCGCTGTTCTTCCAGCCGGTCGTGGACCTCAAGACCGGCCACATCCGTTCCTTCGAGGCGCTGCTGCGCTGGTTCCACCCGGTGAAGGGCGAACTGCGCCCGGCCGAGTTCATCCCCGTCGCGGAAGAGACCGGCGTCATCGTGACGCTTGGCAACTGGATCACGCGGCAGGCCGCGCTCGCCTGCGCGCAGTGGCCCGAGCATGTCAGCGTCGCGGTCAACCTCTCCCCGCTGCAGATCAAGGCGCCCGGCGCGGTGCTGGCGATCGAATCCGCCCTGCGCGAGGCACAGCTGGATCCCAGCCGGCTCGAGCTCGAAGTGACCGAAAGCCTGTTCGTAGAAGACAGCGAGCAGACCGCCGCCTTCATCAGCGAGCTGTCGGCCAAGGGCGTGCGCTTCGCACTCGACGATTTCGGCACCGGCTATTCCTCGCTGTCCTACATTCACAAATATCCCTTCTCCAAGATCAAGGTCGATCGCTGCTTCGTGTCGGGCGACGACGTGGGCCCGCGGGCGCACGCGATCATCCGCGCCGTCGCGGCCATGGGCCACCAGCTCGACATGGAAATCGTCGCCGAAGGGATCGAGGAGCAGGAGCAGGTCGAGTCCGTGCGCGATGCGGGATGCACGCTGGGCCAGGGCTATTTCTTCAGCCGCGCCGTGCCCGATTACCTCGCCGCCATGCTGCTGGCGCAGGATCGCGACGGCGACGGGCTGCGCGCGGCGTAGGACGAACATCGCTCTTGCGAAGCATTATCTAAACCGCCGCAAAACATCGCTTTTTGCCGGTTGCAATCCCCCACGCCCAAGCCTAGGTCCTCTCGCGATAAAGGCGGCCTTTCGCGCATCTTCACCCCGGGGACGCCGGTGAAGCACGATCTGGCCTGCATCCCTTGGTGATTGCCCCGGGCGTCCCGGGCGATGGAAGGACCGACAGACACCCATGGCCAATTCCGCAGGACGCAAGAAGATCGCGCTCATCGGCTCCGGCATGATCGGAGGCACCCTCGCCCATCTCGCGGCGAAGAAGGAAATGGGCGACATCGTCCTGTTCGACATCGCCGAGGGCATGCCGCAGGGCAAGGCGCTGGACCTCAGCCAGTGCGGTCCGGTCGAAGGCTTCGACGCCAAGATCACCGGTTCGAACGACTATGCCGACATCGCCGGTGCCGACGTGATCATCGTCACCGCAGGCGTGCCGCGCAAGCCGGGCATGAGCCGCGACGACCTGCTCGGCATCAACCTCAAGGTGATGAAGGCGGTCGGCGAAGGCATCAAGAACAACGCGCCCGACGCATTCGTGATCTGCATCACCAACCCGCTCGACGCGATGGTCTGGGCGCTGCGCGAATTCTCCGGCCTGCCGCACAACAAGGTGGTCGGCATGGCCGGCGTGCTCGACTCGGCGCGCTTCGCGACCTTCCTTGCATGGGAATTCGACGTTTCGGTGAAGGACGTGAACGCCTTCGTGCTCGGCGGCCACGGCGACACCATGGTGCCCGTCACCAGCTACACCACGATCAACGGCATCCCGGTCAACGACTTCGCCAAGATCAAGGGCGTCGATCAGGGCCGCATCGATGAAATCGTCGACCGCACCCGCAAGGGCGGCGGCGAGATCGTCGGCCTGCTCGGCAATGGCTCGGCCTATTACGCGCCAGCAACCAGCGCGATTTCGATGGCCGAAGCCTATCTCGGCGACCAGAAGCGCATCCTGCCCTGCGCCAGCTATGTCGAAGGCAAGTACGGCCTCGACGGCCTCTACGTGGGCGTCCCCACCGTGATCGGCGCGGGCGGCACCGAAGAAGTGATCGAGATCGAGCTTTCGGAAGAAGAGAAGAAGAATCTCAAGGTCAGCACCGACGCGGTCGAGGAACTGCTCGAAGCGTGCAAGGGGCTGGACGAGAGCCTGAAGTGATCCGCACCGGTCTTTTTTGCGCCGCCTTAGCAGTCGCGTCCTGCGCCAACGCACAGCTTCCGGTGGTTTCGCCCGAAGCTGCGGTGGCCGCAGCGCGCGACTGCGCGGAGGCTACCACGGGCGGTGCGATAGATACCCAAGCGCTCGAAGCTCAGGGTTGGTCAGCGGCGAAAATCCGGGCGGAGGGCGAAACGATCGAAACGCCGCTCAGGATTTTTGGCAAGGCCGGTGACAGCCCCATGATGTTGATTTCGCCTTTGACAGACGGATCGCCTGAAGGTTGCGTGCTGACTGGCTCGCTTCAACGCTTGGCAGACTTCGAAGCCATCAGTGCAGCCTTCGAAAATGCGTTCGAAGCTACCGGGAAAAAGGCGGACGACCGCTATTTCCGTATCGGTAAAGACATAGCGATCCTGAGCCCGACCGGATCGCGCACAGAGCCATCATTCCGCGTTGCGGTACTCGAATTGGGAGATTCCGAATGAGCATCCTCGTAGACAAGAATACCAAGGTCATCACCCAGGGGATGACCGGCGATACCGGCACCTTCCACACGCAGCAGGCGCTCGATTACGGGACGCAGATGGTTGCGGGCGTGACGCCGGGCAAAGGCGGCACGACGCACCTCGGCCTGCCCAATTTCAACACGGTGAAGGAAGCCGTGGCGGAAACCGGCGCGACTGCCAGCGTGATCTACGTGCCGCCGCCCTTCGCCGCCGACGCGATCTGCGAAGCGATCGATGCGGGCGTCGAACTGATCGTCACGATCACCGAAGGCATCCCCGTGCTCGACATGGTGCGCGCCAAGGCCGCGCTGCGCGGTAGCAACTCGCGCCTGATCGGCCCGAACTGCCCCGGCGTGCTGACGCCCGGCGAGTGCAAGATCGGCATCATGCCCGGCTCGATCTTCTCCAAGGGAACCGTGGGCGTCGTCTCGCGCTCGGGCACACTGACCTACGAAGCCGTCCACCAGACGACGAATGCGGGCCTCGGCCAGTCGACCGCGGTCGGCATCGGCGGCGATCCCGTCAACGGCACCAACTTCATCGACGTGCTCGACCTGTTCCTCGACGATCCGGAAACCGAGAGCATCATCATGATCGGCGAGATCGGCGGCAGTGCCGAGGAAGAAGCCGCCCAGTTCCTCGCGGACCAGAAGAAGCAGGGTCGCTGGAAGCCGACCGTCGGCTTCATCGCGGGCCGCACGGCGCCTCCGGGCCGCCGCATGGGCCATGCCGGTGCGATCGTTTCGGGCGGCGAAGGCGGCGCGGACGACAAGATCGCGGCAATGGAGCGCGCGGGCATTCGCGTGGCGGATTCGCCCAGCGAGCTCGGCACGACGCTCGCCGCGCTCCTCAAAGAGCCGGCATAAGCGTCTATAATGAGCCCCGGCGAGAGCCGGGGTTCGTCCCGCGTCGGAGGAACGGTTGGCAGAGGGCTTCGTCTACTTACTGACCGGGCATGAAATGCCATTGGATTGCCGCACAGGTTTTGCGGCGCACAGGTGAGTTGGATGGGTAACGAAAACCAGTCATTTCTGCCGGAACTCGGCGATCAGGAAGGTCCGCAGAAAGGTCCGAGCTGGGCGAATCCCCGCTGGCCGCTGACCGATCTGGGCAGCGAAGCCGACCTGACGCAGGCGCTCGACCCGACCGCGATGAAGGCGGCGGTGAAGAAGGCGGCGGACAAGGCGGGCAAGCCGGTCGACCAGGCCAGCGTGACGCAGGCCGCGGAAAACGCGATCCGCGCCATGCTGCTGATCCGCACCTTCCGCGTGCGCGGGCACCTCGCGTCCGATCTGGACCCGCTGGGCCTGTCCAAGCGCGAACTGCCCGAAGACCTGAAGCTCGAATGGCACTTCCCGCCCGAGGCGATGGATCAGGAGATCTACGTCGGCGGCAATCTGGGCATGGAGTGGACCACTCCGCGAGAGCTCTACCAGGTGCTCAAGGCCAATTACTGCGGCAAGGTCGGCCTCGAATACATGCATATCTCGGACGTGGAGGAGCGCCGCTTCCTCCAGGACCGGATCGAGGGGCCCGAAGAGGTCATCCAGTTCACGCCCGAGGGCAAGCGCGCGATCCTTTCCGCCGTGATCCGGGGCGAGGAGTTCGAGAACTTCCTCGGCAAGAAATACGTCGGCACCAAGCGCTTCGGCCTCGATGGCGGCGAGGGGATGATCCCCGCGCTGGAGGCGGTCATCAAGTACGGCGGCCAGATGGGCGTGCGCGAGATCATCTACGGCATGGCGCACCGCGGGCGGCTGAACGTCCTCGCCAACGTGATGGCCAAGCCTTATCGCGTGATCTTCCACGAATTCTCGGGCGGCAGCGCCAATCCCGAGGATGTCGGCGGGTCGGGCGACGTGAAATATCACCTCGGTACCAGCACCGATCGCGAATTCGACGGCATTGCCGTGCACATGAGCCTGGTGCCCAACCCCAGCCACCTCGAAGCGGTCGACCCCGTGGTGCTCGGCAAGGCGCGCGCGCAGCAGGCAATCCGCGACGACCTTAAGCGGCACGAGCAGGTGCTGCCCGTGCTGATCCACGGCGATGCGGCCTTCGCGGGCCAGGGCATCGTGTGGGAGACGCTGAGCTTCTCCGGCATTCCCGGCTACAACACCGGCGGCGTCATACACTTCATCATCAACAACCAGATCGGCTTCACCACCAGCCCCAAGTTCGCGCGCAGCTCGCCCTATCCCAGCGACGTGGCGAAGGGCGTCCAGGCGCCGATCCTGCACGTGAACGGCGACGATCCCGAAGCGGTCACCTTCGCCTGCAAGCTGGCGATCGAATATCGCCAGAAATTCGGTCGCGATATCGTGATCGACATGTGGTGCTATCGCCGCTTCGGCCACAACGAAGGCGACGAGCCGAGCTTCACCCAGCCTCAGATGTACGATGCGATCAAGAAGCATCGCAAGATCAGCGTGATCTACTCGGATCGCCTGCTGCAGGACGGCGTGATCGACGATGGCTTCGTCGAAGGCCAGCGCGAGGAATTCACGACCCACCTGCAGGAGGAATTCGAGGCGGGGCAGAACTACCAGCCCAACGAGGCCGACTGGTTCGGTGGCCGCTGGGCGGGCCTCAACAAGCCGGCGGACCCCGAAACGGCGCGGCGCGGCGTCGAGACCGCAATTCCCAAGAAGCTGTTCGACAGCCTTGGACGCACGCTCACCACCGTGCCCGACGAGATCACGATCCACCGCACGCTCGGCCGCGTGCTCGATGCCAAGCGCAAGATGTTCGACGATGGCGAGGGCCTGGACTGGGCGACCGCCGAGGCGCTGGCCTTCGGCAGCCTCGCCACCGAAGGCTACAACGTGCGCCTGTCGGGCCAGGATTCCGGCCGCGGCACCTTCAGCCAGCGGCACGCCGTGTGGCACGACCAGAAGGAAGAGGGGAAGCAATACGTCCCGCTCGCCACGCTGCCGCACGGCAAGTTCGAAGTCTACGACAGCCCGCTGTCCGAATATGGCGTGCTCGGCTTCGAATACGGCTTCGCGCTCGCCGATCCGAAAACGCTGGTTCTGTGGGAAGCGCAATTCGGCGATTTCGCCAATGGCGCGCAGATCATCATCGACCAGTTCATCGCCAGCGGCGAGGTCAAATGGCTGCGCGCCAACGGTCTCGTGATGCTGCTGCCGCATGGCTATGAGGGCCAGGGGCCCGAGCACAGCTCGGCACGGCTCGAACGCTTCCTGCAATTGTGCGCGAACGACAATATCCAGGTGTGCAACATCACCATGCCGCACAACTACTTTCATGTGCTGCGCCGGCAGATGCTGCGTCCGTTCCGCAAGCCGCTGATCATCATGACGCCCAAGAGCCTGCTGCGTCATCCGATGGCGAAGAGCGGCGCAGAGCAGTTTATGGGCGACAACCAGTTCAAGCGGATCCTGTCGGACCCGTCGATGGAGCCGGACAGCGCCGCCGACAAGAAGATCAAGCGCCTCGTGCTGTGTTCGGGCAAGGTCGCATTCGACCTGATCGAGCAGCGCGACGCCGAGGGACTCGAGGATGTCTCGATCGTGCGGATCGAGCAGCTCTACCCCTTCCCCGGCGATCCGCTGGCGCTGCGCATGAGCCGCATGGACAATCTGCAAGAAGTGGTCTGGTGCCAGGAAGAGCCGCGCAACAACGGTGCGTGGTTCTTCGTCGAGGAACGGATCGAGGCTGCGCTCAAGGCCGCGGGCAAGGACGGCATGCGGCCATCCTATGCGGGCCGCGAGGAAGCGGCATCGCCCGCCACCGGCCTCGCCAAGCGTCACAAGGCGCAGCAGGATGCGCTTGTCACCATCGCCCTCGGCCTTGCCGATGGCGGCGCGGCCAAGCGCGCACTCAAGAAAACCGAAACCGCCGAAAAGAAGGTCTGAGATAAACATGGCTACCGAGATCACGGTCCCCCAACTCGGTGAATCGGTCACCGAAGGCACCATCGCCGAATGGCTCAAGCAACCCGGCGACACGGTCGAACTGGACGAGCCGATCGCGAGCCTCGAGACCGACAAGGTCGCGGTCGACGTGCCCTCGCCCGTCGCAGGCGTGATCGAGGAACTGCGCGCCGAGGTGGGCGACAATGTCGAAGTCGGCGCAGTGATCGCGACGGTGAAGGAAGGCGCGAGCGCAGGCGAGTCCTCGCCTGCCCCCAGCCCCTCGCCCAGCCCGGCGCCCGCACCCGCTCCGTCCAAGGGCGAGGAAGGCCAGGCCGCCTATGGCGGGCACGACGAAGGCGGCGGCGACGGCAACCAGACCCTCTCCCCCGCGGTGCGGCGCGCCGTGCTGGAATACGGTGTCGACCCGAGCAGCATCAAGGGCACCGGCAAGGACGGCCGCCTGACGAAGGAAGACGTCATCGCTGCGGCGAAGAACAAGGGCGATGCTGGCAACGCACCCGCACCTGCGCCGGCTTCCTCCGCGCCTGCGATCGTCGCCTCGGGCGAGCGCCGCGAGGAACGCGTCAAGATGACGCGGATGCGCCAGACGATCGCCAAGCGGCTCAAGGGCGCGCAGGACGAGGCGGCGCTGCTGACGACCTTCAACGATTGCGACATGAGCGCGGTCATCGAGACGCGCGAGAAGTACAAGGACCTCTTCGCCAAGAAGCACGACATCAAGCTCGGCTTCATGGGCTTCTTCGCCAAGGCAGCGTGCCTTGCGCTGAAGGACGTTCCCGCCGCCAACGCCTACATCGAAGGCGACGAGATCGTGTACCACGATTACGTCGACATCTCGGTCGCGGTCAGCGCGCCCAACGGCCTGGTCGTGCCCGTCATCCGCGATGCCGACAAGAAGGGCTTCGCCCGGATCGAGAAGGATATCGCGGACTTCGGCGCACGCGCCAAGGAAGGCACGCTGACGATGGACGACATGAAGGGCGGCACCTTCACCATCTCCAACGGCGGCGTCTTCGGTTCGCTGATGAGCACCCCGATCATCAACCCGCCGCAGTCGGCGGTGCTGGGCCTGCACCGCATCGAGGATCGCCCGGTCGTACGTAATGGCGAGATCGTGATCCGCCCGATGATGTATCTCGCGCTCAGCTACGACCACCGCCTGATCGATGGGCGCGAGGCTGTGACGGCGCTCAAGATCATGAAGGAAGCGATCGAGGATCCGGCGCGGATGCTGATCGACTTGTAGTTCCAACGAAGCTGCCGTTCGTCATTCCCGCGAAGGCGGGAACCCAGCTGCGGACGGCAGAAGATGGCTCCCCGCCTTTGCGGGGATGACGAAGGTAGAGATATGGCTGACCACAACTACGATTACGACGTCCTTGTCATCGGCGCAGGCCCGGGCGGCTATGTCGCCGCAATCCGCGCCGCGCAGCTTGGCCTCAAGACCGCGTGCGCCGAAGGGCGCGATGCGCTGGGCGGCACCTGCCTCAATGTCGGCTGCATCCCTTCCAAGGCGCTGCTGCACGCCAGCGAATATTTCGACGCGGCGACGAACGGCACGATGAAGGAGATGGGCATCGACGTCTCGCCGAAGTTGAACCTCGACCAGATGCACGCGCAGCGGCGCGACGCGGTGGAGGGCCTGACCAAGGGTGTCGCCTTCCTGTTCAAGAAGAACAAGGTCGACTGGCTGCAGGGCTACGCCACCTTCAAGGATGCACACACGGTCGAAGTGAACGGCGAGACCAGGACGGCGAAGAACATCGTCATCGCCACCGGCTCCTCGGTCACGCCCCTGCCAGGCGTCGAGGTCGACAACGAGAAGGGTGTGGTGGTCGATTCCACCGGCGCGCTCGAACTGGCGCAGGTGCCCAAGAAGATGGTCGTCATCGGCGCGGGCGTTATCGGGCTGGAACTCGGCTCGGTCTGGCGCCGCCTCGGTGCCGAAGTGACCTGCGTCGAATTCCTCCACCAGGTCCTGCCCGGCATGGATGGCGACGTGCGCAAGGAAGCGAACAAGATCTTCAAGAAGCAGGGGATCGAGTTCAAGCTGTCGACCAAGGTCACCGGCGTCACGGTCAAGGGCAAGAAGGCGACCCTTACGCTCGAGCCGGCCAAGGGCGGCGAGAGCGAAACGATGGAGGCCGACTGCGTGCTGGTGTCGATCGGCCGCAAGCCCAACACCGACGGCCTCGGCCTCGATGCGATCGGCCTCGAAACCAACGAGCGCGGCCAGATCGAGATCGATCACGACTTCCGCACCAAGGTGGACGGCGTATGGGCGATCGGCGACTGCGTCCCCGGCCCCATGCTCGCTCACAAGGCCGAGGATGAAGGCATTGCGGTGGCGGAAAACATCGCGGGCCAGACCGGCATCGTGAACCACGATATCATCCCGACGGTCGTCTACACTCTCCCCGAATTCGCGGGCGTCGGCCTGACCGAGGAGCAGGCGATCGAGAAGATGGGCGGCGACAAGAAGGCCGTGAAGACCTCCAAGTTCCCGATGATGGCCAACAGCCGCGCGAAGACCAACCACGAGCCCGACGGTTTCGTGAAGGTCATCGCCGAGGCCGAGACCGACCGCGTGCTGGGCGTGTGGTGCATCGCCAGCGTCGCGGGCACGATGATCGCCGAGGCAGCCATCGCGATGGAATTCGGGGCGACGAGCGAGGACATCGCCTATACCTGCCACGCGCACCCGACCCACGCGGAAGCGCTCAAGGAAGCGGCGATGGGCGTGCAGGGCAAGCCGATCCACATCTGAGGTAGCCGATCATGGAAGAGCGCTGGCGAGAGAGATTTCCGGCGCTCTTCGCCATCGCGCTGCCGGTTCTGGCGGGACTTGCCTACATGGCGCTGTCGGGCGCGCCGCGCAGCTACCCGATCGTCAATGGCGGTTCGCTGATCCTTGCCGGTGCGATCGTGCTCGCCGGTCCGCCAAGGCTGGAGCGGCGCGCACGACTCATTGTCGGCGGCGTGCTGCTCGCGCTGTTCGCCTTGCCGCTTCTGACCGGCCCTTCGGTGAACGGCATCGCCCGCTGGCTGCCGCTGGGCCCGGTCATCCTCCACGCCGGGATGCTGACCGTCCCCGCTCTAGTGCTGCTGGCAGCAGGAGACGACAAGCTCGGCCCGCCCGCCCTCGCCGCGGCGCTGCTGCTGGCGCTGGCCCAGCCCGATTTCGCGAGCGCCTTCGCGCTCACCGGCGGCGCGGTCGGCATGTATCAGGCGCGGCGCAACTGGCGGATCGGTCTGGTGATCATTCTCGGCTTCCTGATCGCCATCGCCGCCGCCTTGCAGGGCGAGCTGCCCGCGGTGCCCTTCGTCGAGCGGATCGTGATCGATGCGCTGCGGACCTCGCCTGCAATGGCCGCGCTGCTCGCGCTCTCGCTGCTGGGATCGGTCCTGCTGATGCTATTTGCGACCGGCCTGCCGCGGGCCGTGCGTTATCCGGTCGGGATGAGCATGTTCGGCTTCCTCCTCGCGTCGCTCATTTCGAACTACCCCACCCCGCTCGCAGGTTACGGCGCGGCGGCGATCATCGGTTTCGCGCTCGCGCACGCGCTTGCCTTTGCGCTGCTGGATGCGCACAATGTGGACGCATGAGCATCCCCCCCTTCCATCTCGCCTTTCCCGTCCATGATCTCGACGCGGCGCGCAATTTCTACGGCGCACTGCTCGGCTGCCGCGAGGGGCGGTCGGACCGCGACTGGGTCGACTACGACTTCTTCGGCCACCAGATCGTCGCCCATGTCGCGCCGGCAAGCGTCGCGGCACGCGCGGCGGGGGAAGACCGCAATGCGGTCGATGGCGAAGCGGTGCCCGTGCCCCATTTCGGCGTCGTGCTCACCATGGACGCATGGCAGAAGCTTGCCGACCGGCTGACCGAGGCGGGCCTCACATTCATCATCGAGCCGACCGTGCGCTTCAGGGGCAAGCCTGGCGAACAGGCGACGATGTTCTTCCGCGATCCCAGCGGCAATGCGCTGGAGATCAAGGCGATGGCGGACCCGGACAAGCTCTTCGCAACCGACTGATCGCATCGCCGGACCGCTAGCGCCGGACCGCTAGCGATTGTCGATCCGGGCGCGCATCGCTAAGGGCGCGGCGATGGCCCGGAAACCTCTCATGCTGCGCCTCGCGAAGTGGCACATCTGGCTCGGCTGGCTGATCGGCGTGCCGCTGCTGATGTGGACGCTGACCGGGCTGGTAATGGTCTCGCGCCCGATCGAGGAGGTGCGCGGCGAGCATCTGCGCGCCGAGGTGACCGAGCGCGCCCTGCCCCAGGCGCTGGCGCTGCCGATCGTTCCCGAAGGCCAGCCGCGCCCGGTCGAGATCCGCCTTGCCGATGGCGATGCAGGCCCGGTGTCGATCGCGCGCTTCGCCGATGGCACGACGCGGCGCTATTCCGCCCAGACGGGCGCCGCGCTTCCCGCGCTGTCGGCAGGCGACGCGCGCGCAGTGCTCGAGAGCCGGATCGTCACCAACAGTCCGCTGGTCGAGGTCCGCGCCTTCGGCGCCGACGAGCCGCCTTTCGATTTCCGGCGCGAAATCGCCGTCTGGCGGGGCGAGTACGAGGACGGGACGCGCGTCTATATCGGCCGCGATACGGGCGAAGTGCTCGCCGTGCGCACAAAATTCTGGCGCGTTTTCGATTTCATGTGGGGCCTTCATATAATGGACCTGCAGACCCGCGAGGATACGAGCCACCCTATCCTGATCATCTTCGCAGCGCTCGGCGCGCTGGGATCGCTGCTCGGGATCGTGCTGCTGTTCCGCCGGAGGAAGGCGAAAATCCGTGCCCGTACCTGATCCCACCGTGATCCTGACGCCGGTGCTCGACTGGCTGGACCTGATCGGCGTCGCCGTGTTCGCACTCTCGGGCGCGCTGATCGCCGCGCGCGAGCGCCAGACCTTCGTGACCATGAGCTTCTTCGCGCTCGTCACCGGGGTCGGTGGCGGCACGGTGCGCGACATGCTGATCGATGCACCGGTCTTCTGGGTCAAGCACCCGTGGTACGCGGCCGTGTGCATCACAATGGCGCTGATCGTCTGGAACACCCCCACGCGCTGGTGGCAGGGCAAGCTGTTCGACTATGCCGACGGCATCGGCCTCGCCGCCTACTCGGTGCTCGGCGCGGCCAAGGCGATGAGCTACGGCGTGCCGCCGGTCTCCGCCGCGATCATGGGGATCATCACGGGCATCGTCGGCGGCACCATTCGCGATGTGATCGCGGGGCGGCCTTCGATCCTGATGCGGCCCGAACTTTACGTGACGGCAGCCGCGCTGTCGGCGTCGCTGTGCAGCTTCGGCCTGTGGCTGCTCGAACCCTATGGCGTTGACGACTGGAACATCTGGGCGATCGCGGCGCTCGCGGGCCTGATCCTGCGCAGCGCGGCGATCCGCTTCAACCTCGGTCTGCCCGCCTTCCACGAGCGCGAAATGGCGAGCGCGCGCGAGACCGAAATCGGGACGGAAGCCGTTGCGGAAGCTGCCGAAGCGACCGAGAGCGACGGTCTCTATTTCGAGGAAGCTCCGTCAGGGGATGAGAAAAGCCCCCAGACCTGAGGTTCGGGGGCTTGTTCTAGAACCTCAATAAGGCTCGCCATCGGCGTAGTCGTCGTAGCCCTCTTCGCCGGGGAGCGGACCGCCCGGATAGGCGGGCTGTGCCCCGCTGTCGGGGGCGACATATCCGTCGTCCCGGGTATTGGAATAGCTGTCCGGCGTGGAATAGCTGCTCGCCCGTGCACGGGCATAGGTGCTGTCGGAATATTGCGGGTCGCCGTAGCTATCGCCGCCCGACTGGTAGCGCACGCCGCTCATGCCATAATCGACGTCGAGCACGCGGCCCGATCCCGATACCTGGCATGAGAAGTCGGTCCCGTTGTAGAGCGTGCCGCTGACCGAATAGCCCGAACGCGTTCGCCCGACATTTTCGACAGAGCCGACCCGCTGCTGCCGCTCGATCCGCTTGATGCAACTGTCGACCGCGCGGTCGAAATCGTCGTTCGATACGTAATCATTGTCGTAGCGATCGTAGCGATCGTTGCGGTCGTTCCTGCTGGCGGCGGAGGCGATGGCGAAGATTCCGCCGATGATCAGCGCGCCCGCGATCACGTCGCCCGCGTCGACCCGGTCGCGGTGATGGCGGCGATAGCGCCAGCCACGCCGGTACTCTGCATGATCCGAGGCACCATGGAGAACGGCGGGCGCAGTATAATCGGCCCGGCCCCCCGGCGCTTCGACCTGCGGCCGTTCCGCCGCCTGGACGGGAGCAACGGCAAGCGCGGCAACCGCCGCGCCCAGCGAAAGCTTGGATAAGTGGCCCATAGTCCTTGTTCTTCCTCCATCGGAAGCGACCCGCCTCCATGCGACCGAGACGGAAAATAGGCGGCCAGCCCTGTCACCGGGCTGAACCGCCTTCCCCTGTCGCGTCACCCGGCGGCGTCCCGGGCGCGACGAACTGAGCGGCCTAGATGCGGTTCAGCCCGCGAATGCCGCGATAATCAATGTCGACGACCCGGCCGCGACGAATCTCACAGCTGAAGCGCCCGCGATCGCCACCTCGGTTGTAACCGCGACGGTCGTACCGGTCGCTATAGCCGCGACGCTGGTCGCGATAGCCGCGCGCACCGTCGACTTCGATCCGGCCGGTGATGTTCCAGCCCCGGCGCGTGTCGCGCACGCGGTTGATATCGACCACATTGGCATAGCGATAGCCGGCCCGGCGCGCCTGGTTCTCGGCTACGCGCACGCACTGGTCGATCGCGCCGCGCGGGTTGCCGTTCGAGCGGTAGTAATCGTCGCGATAACGGTTGTCGCGATAGCGATCGCGATTGTTGTTCGAAGCCGATGCGATGGCGGCGATGCCGCCGATGATCAGCGCCCCGGCGATCACTTCGCCCGCGCTGATGCCGTCATTGTCGCGGTCGCGATAACGCTGGGCCTCGGCGGGGGCAGCGGACGTGAAGGCCATGGCACCCGCGGCAGCGGTGCACAGGGCGGCCTTGGTGAAGCTTTGCATCGGTGGTCTCCTCACTGGATGCCCGAGCGCCATTGCCCGAACACCCACGGTTGTAGGAGACAACCGGTGAGGTGTGACTGAATTGCGGCGAAAGCCACCGTTCATACAAATAGCGCCAAACCTGAACGGCCGGCACCGTTATGGTTAGCAGCTGGAAACGCAGCGGGAAGGCAGGATGCCCCGCCTCCCATTCGTTTACTCGCTCAGGTCGAGCCCGGTGAAGGCCGCCAGGAAGGCGAGGATGTCCGAAGCTTCCTCGATCGCCTTGTCGGTCGGCTTGCCCGAACCATGGCCCGCACGGGTCTCGATCCGGATCAGCTGCGGCCGCTCGCCCAGGTCCGCCGCTTGGAGCGCCGCGGTGTATTTGAAGCTGTGCCCCGGCACCACGCGGTCGTCGGTATCGGCAGTGGTCACCAGCAGCGCGGGGTAATCCTCACCGTCGCGCACATTGTGATAGGGCGAATATGCCAGCAGAGTGCGGAAGTCGTCCTCCCGGTCGGGATAGCCATAATCGTCCACCCAGTAGCGTCCGGCGGTGAACTGGTTGAAGCGCAGCATGTCCATCACGCCGACCGCCGCGTTGCCCGCCGCGAACAGGTCGGGCCGCTGGTTGGCCACCGCGCCGACCAGCAGGCCGCCGTTGGAGCCGCCCTGGATCGCGAGGCCATCCTCGGGCGTGATCCCCTCGGCGACCAGGTATTCGCCCGCCGCAATGAAATCGTCGAACACGTTCTGCTTGTTGTCGAGGCGGCCGCCATCGTGCCACGCCTTGCCATATTCCCCGCCGCCACGGATGTTTGCGACCGCGTAAGCTCCGCCCGCCTCCATCCATGCGATCCGCGACGGGCTGAAGCCCGGGGTGAGCGAGATGTTGAACCCGCCATAGCCGTACAGCAGCGTCGGGGCCGCGGCGCCGCTTTCGGCGACTTCGCGGCTGCGCACGAGGAACATCGGCACCTGCGTACCATCCTTCGAGGTGTAGAACTTCTGCTCGACCACGAAATCCTCGGGATCGAAAGCGACCTCGGGCTGCGCCCACACGGTGCTTTCGCCGGTCGCCACATCGTAGCGATAGACGGTCGTCGGCCGGTTGTAGCTGGAGAAGGCGTAGAAGGTCTCGGTCTCGTCCGGATCGCCGCCGAAACCGCCTGCGCTGCCGATGCCGGGCAGTTCGACATCGCCTTCGCGCGTGCCGTCGAGCCCGAAGACCTCGATCTTGCTCTTGGCGTCGACGAGGTAGTTCGCGATCAGCTTGCCGCCGACCAGCGACAGCCCGTTCAGCGTCTGCTCGCTTTCGGGAATGACGGTGGCCCAGTCCTGCTGCGGCGCGGTGATATCGGTCGTCACAACCTTTTTTAGCGGTGCGCCTTCGTTGGTCACGAAGAAGAAGCGGCTGCCGAGGTTGCCGACATAGGAATAGTCGTACTCGAACCCGGGCACGAGCGTCATCGGATCGGCATCGGGCCGCTCCAGATCGATCAGGTTGATCTCGTAGCGTTCGTCGGTCCCGCTGGAGCTGGTGACGATCAGCCAGCGACCATCGTCGCTGACCTGCGCCACGTGGTTGAGCTCGGGCTGCTCGGGCGTCTCGTAGACCAGCCGGTCGGCATCCTGATCGGTGCCGAGCTTGTGGAAATAGACCTGCTGGTTGGTGTTGAGCGCCTGGAAGGTCTCGCCCTCGCCCGTCGCGGGGAAGCGGCTGTAGTAGAACCCGCTGCCGTCCTTCGCCCAGTCGAGGTTGGAGAACTTCACCCACTCGACCTTGTCGGCCATCACTTCGCCGGTGGCGACGTCCATCACCTCGACCGTGCGCCAGTCGCTGCCGCCATCCTGGATGGCGTAAAGCAGCTTCGAGCCGTCTTCGGTGATCGCGTAATCGGCGAGCGCGGTGGCATCGTCTTCCGACCATTCGTTGGGGTCGATCAGAACGCGCGCCTCGCCCTGGAGCCCGTCGCGCACGTAGAGCACACTCTGGTTCTGCAGGCCGTCGTTGCGGGTGTAGAAATAGTGCCCGCCCTTGTCGGTCGGCAGGCCGAAGCGCTCGTAATCGGTCAGCTGCGTGATACGCTGCTTGAGCGCCTCGCGCCCCGGCAGCCGGGCGAGGAACGCGTCGGTCACCTCGTTCTGTGCGGTGACCCAGGCCGCAACCTCGTCATCCTGACGCACGTCGTTTTCGAGCCAGCGATAAGGATCGGCGACATCGACGCCGAATTGGGTGTCGACAACGTCGCCGCTGCGCGTCTCGGGATAGTCGGGTGCGGTCAGGTCCTGGTCCTGGGCAAGGGTGGGCGTGGCGCTCGCGACGAACGCGGTGGCGACGCCGGTCAGAAGGATGTTGCGAAGCATGGCGGGGCGTCCTCTCGTCGGGGGTGTTTGCCTGAGTATCTATTTCTTTTCGCTGCGCTTTCAACTCGCGCGGCTTCGGCTCACTCGATCGCGGCCAGCACGTCGCGGGTGAAGGCGACGATATCGAACCGGCTGCCGGTGGGGTCTTCGCCCCGGCGCACGATCACGACATCGCGGCTGGGCACCACGACCACGTACTGCCCGCGATTGCCCATCGCCGCGAAGGTGTCCGCCGGGATTCCTTCGTGATCGTTGAACAGCCACCAGGCGGCGCCATAGCCCAAGCCATTGTCGGGCTGCGGGCCGCTCGGCCTCGACACGTATTCGCGCCAGTTCTCGGGCAGCAGGCGCTTGCCGTCCTGCGTCACGCCATCGTTGAGATAGAGCAGGCCGAGCTTCGCGAGGTCCTCCGCCGTGGCCCAGACCTGGCTCGAAAGAATGTAGTCGGAGCCCCAGTCGGTTTCCGCGACCGTTCCGGTCATGCCGATATCGGCAAACAGGTCCGCCGGATCGTAGCTATCGAACGTATCCTCGATCGCCTTGACCGCCATCAGCGTGTCGTTGTTGGCGTAGCGGAACACGGTGCCCGGCGGGTGCAGCAGCGGCCATCCCGTCGCGCTTTCCTCCACCAGTGCCCCGCCCATGTAGAGCGGATCGGTGCGGTTGCCGGGCGTGTCGGTATAACGACCCGACGCCATGCGCAGGAAATCGTCGATGGTGATGCTGCGGCGCGTATCCCACCGCCAGTCATCGAAGGCCAGCGCATCGGTCACCTTCGCCTCGCCCCGCTGGACCGCCGCGCCGATCAGCGTCGCGGCGATGCTCTTGGCGAACGACCATGTGCGCTGGGGCGTGTCGGGGCCGAAACCGGGGGCATAGCGCCCCTGCCCCAGCAATCCGTCGCGATACTCCTTGTGACGCAACACGACCGCCGTGGTGCGCACGCCCTCGCCGTAGTCCGATGCGAGGGCTCCGCGGAAAACCGCGTCGAGCGACTTGGTCGGAGCGTCGCCGCCGCCTCCGGTTTCGCCCACCATCATGGGAATGGTCAGGCCACCACCCTTGCGCTCCCCGCCCGCATTCGCGCTCGCCCCGTCCTTCTCGCCCGGCATTGGCGGAACGCGCATCTCGGGCATGCTGGGTTCCAGCCCGATCGGTGCGAGGCGGCAGCCCTGGTCATGCGATCCTTCGGCGAAGCGCGGCGGCATGTCGTCCGCCCAGTCGACCTGGATCAGCGCCACCCGCCCGGCGGCATCGGGCACGATCGTATAATCGAGATCGCCGATAATATCCGCGATGCGGGGATAGACGCAGGTCAGCTCCCACTGCTCCACGCTCTCTGCCGTGCGCTCCACCCCGTTGCGCTGTGCATTGGCGAGCGCGCCGCACAGGAACAGCGCCTTGTATCCGGCGGCGAGCGCGCGGTCGTAGCGCGCCTCCAGCTCCTCTTGCGATGTCGATTGCGCCGCGATCGGCTGGGCCGAAAACGACAGGCATGCGATGGCCGCGAGCGCGACGAGGCTGGTCCGGATCATGGGCCGGACTGTGCCATAGCTTGCGCAAAAGAAAAGGGCCGCGCTCGTGGCTGGGAGCTAGCCGGAGCATGGCTCCCGCCCCCGCGTATCGTTCGGGTCGCCTGCTCAGTCTTGGGAAGGGATGAAGCCGTCGATCACATATACGACACCATTCGAAGCCGCTTTCGAGATATTGGTGAGGTGCGGGGCATCGTCCCCCGCCCCGACCAGAATCTCGCCGCCGACCTTGCGCAGAAGGATCGGCTGTTCCGCCACGCCTTCCAGCTCCAGCGAACCGCCATTCACTTCCAGCGCGGTTTCGAGGTCTTCGCGCGCGATCGCCCCCACCGCGATATGGGTGGTAAGGATCGCGATCACGCCATCACGCCCCTCTTCGCTGCGCAAGAGCTCCAGTTCGCCCTCGGGCAGTTCCTCGAACGCCTCGTTCCGCGGAAGGAAGATCGTGTAGGCACCGGCGCCCTCGAAGGGGTCTTCCAGCTCGGCATTGCCGATCACCTCGCTCGCGATGGACAGCTCGTCGATCGTGCCGATCATGGCGCCAAGCGTGCTGTCGCCGGCACGTGCGGCGGCCTGCGCCGTCTCGCCCGCCTCATCCGGATCGCCGCATCCCGCAAGCATCAGGCTCAGCGCACCGAGCAGGGGCACGATCGTACTTCTCATCGTCGTCCTCATATCAAGACAGCGGTCGCAGGGGCGACCAGACTGGTCCGCAGGTTGGCCTCATATACATCGCCGTCGCTTTCGCGATAGAGCATCTCAGGCGGTTAACGCACAATGGACAGACCCCATGCGCCGTGCCGAAAGACAGCGAATTGGCACGCGGCCATGTTCGACGATGGAAAAGCGCAGAAAAAAGGGCCGCGGGGCGATGACCGGCGGCCCTTCTGCCAAAGATGCGACACGATCACTCGCCCGGCGGGATCAGCCCGTCGATCATGTAGATCACCCCGTTCGATGCGGCGACCGCCTCTCCGATGAGCTGCGGAGAATCGCCACCGCCGATCGCGATCTCACCATCGATTTCTCGAATGTCGATCGGCGGATCGGCCACACTGGCGAGTTTGATCGCGCCTCCGTTGCGCGCCAGCGCCTGCTCGAGATCGCCGTGCGAAATCGCGCCGACCGCAATATGGCGGCGCAACAGGGCGATCAGTTCGGGACGCCCCTCCTCGCTTTTCAGCCGGTCGAGATCCTCCTGCGGGAGGGCGCCGAACGCCTCGTTGCTCGGCAGGAACAAAGTATAGGCCCCGACCCCGACGAAGGTGGTGTCCAGACCCGCAGACCTGATCAGGTCGTGCGCGGTGGAGACCTCTTCGATCTCGCCGAGCGTGGCATACAGGCGGCTCGGCCCGGCTTGCGCGGTGGCATCCACCGGATCGGCTTCGGCTTCTGCCGGGTCGCCGCAGGCTGCCAGCGGCAGGGCGAGAGACAGCGACACGAATGCCGCCCCAAGATGCATCTTCATATTCGCCCCCTCAGGTCAGCAGATCGATCACGGCAGCGACGACGCGGGTCTCGGGATCGGCCCGGTACACGTAACCATCGCTGTATCGGTACATGGCATCCGGACCGTCGCGATAGCGATCCCGGTACTGGTAGGGCACGTTGTAGACCTCGTAACCAGAGGGAAGTGGCTGGCCCACCGAGATATCGTCGCCCGTCAACAGGGCTGCTATCCCGGTGATCGCACGATCCTCGGGGTCGACCGAGAACAGCGTGCGGTCCGCGTAGTAATAACGGTTGTCCGGCTCTTGGCCGAAATAGCTGCCGTAATAGGCTGGCGCGCGATAATTCTCGTAGGAAGAAGGCCACTGGTTGCCCCCGAAGAGTGCACCGCCGACGAGGGGGATCAGGCTTTCGATCAGGCCGCCGCCCGCCGGGCGATAGGCATAGCCGTCGTAATACTGCCAGTCGTCGCTAGCGAAGCGCGAATCGGCGGATCGGTAATAATCGCCGAAGCGATTGTCGCCGAGCTTCTTCGCCTGGCCGGGCGGCTGGCATCCATTGTTCTTCTTGGCGAGTCCGGGCGGGCAGAAGCCGCGAACGCCGCGGTCGCCGCGATCATATTCGTCCAAGGCGCGGCGGACCTCATCGCCCTTGACCGCATCGGCCACGCGACCCGCTCCGCGATCGATCCGCTGCTCCACTTCGCGCTCGACCCGGTCGCGGATCGCGGCGCCATTTGCGTTCGCGTTGCCATTGACGCGCTGAGCGACCGGCGACCCGCCATTGCCGCGGTTGGCGTTGCCGTTGCCACGCATGGCAGGCGGCCCGCCACGCGCGTTGGCGACATTGCCGTTGGCGCGCCCATTGCCATTGCCGTTGCCGGGATTGGCCTTGGCCCCGGGATTGCCATTGCCATTTCCGTTTCCGTTACCTTGGGCAAGAAGCGGCACCGAAAGCGCGAGAGCGAGAGCGCTCGTCGCTGCGATTGCGATACGCATGTTGTTTCTCCTTGGAAAAACAAACATTCAGCAGTGTCTGGGGTTCCGGTGCGCTGGCCATGGCCTAGCAAAAGGGCCGCGCGGGTTGCCCCGGCGGCCCTCATGAAATCTGGATATCGACCCCGCGTTTACGCGTTTTCGAAGTCGTCCTCGTCGGCCATCACCGGGCCGCTGTCCTGGCCCTTGGCGTCTTCGTCGCGGTCGACGAATTCGATGATCGCCAGCTGCGCGCTGTCCGAAGCGCGGTAGCCCGCCTTGATGATGCGGACGTAACCGCCGTTGCGGTCCGAATAACGCTCCGCCAGAACGTCGAACAGCTTCTTCAACTGCGTTTCGTCCTGCAGGCGGCCCATCGCGAGGCGACGGTTGGAAAGCCCGCCGCGCTTGGCGAGCGTCACCAGCTTCTCGACATAGGGGCGCAGTTCCTTCGCCTTGGGAAGCGTGGTCAGGATCTGCTCATGCTTGATCAGCGCGGCCGACATGTTGCGGAACAGGGCCGTGCGGTGGCCCGACTTGCGGCTCAGCTTACGCTGCGAAATTCCGTGACGCATTCTCTTTTCCTTCGTTTGTAAGGGGCCCGTACGAGGTAGCCCGGTACTGGCGGCGCTTCGGGTGCGCCGCCGGAACCCGTGTTAGCCGAGAAGTTCCTGTTCGAGCTTCTTGGCCATTTCCTCGATGTTCTCCGGCGGCCAGCCCGGGATGTCCATCCCGAGGCGCAGGCCCATGCTGGAGAGCACTTCCTTGATCTCGTTGAGCGACTTGCGGCCGAAGTTCGGCGTGCGCAGCATCTCGGCTTCGGTCTTCTGGACCAGATCGCCGATATAGATGATGTTGTCGTTCTTGAGGCAGTTGGCCGAACGCACCGAGAGTTCCAGTTCGTCGACCTTCTTGAGGAGGTAACGGTTGAGCTGGTTGGCGTCCGATTCCTGAGGTTCTGCAGCCATCCCGATCATCGGGCTCGACGGCTGCGGAATGCCATCCTCGAAGTGGACGAACAGCGTCAGCTGGTCCTGCAGGATGCGCGCGGCATAGGCCACGGCGTCTTCAGGGGTGACGGTACCATCGGTTTCGACCGTCAGGTTGAGCTTGTCGTAGTCCAGTTCCTGGCCGACGCGGGCATTCTCGACCTTGTAGCTGACCTGCTTGATCGGCGAGTAGAGCGAGTCGACCGGGATCAGGCCGATCGGCGCGTCTGCCGGGCGATTCTGCACCGCAGGAACGTAACCCTTACCGATATCGGCGGTCAGTTCCATGTTGAGGTTCGCGCCTTCGTCGAGCTGGCAGATCACGAGATCCTTGTTGAGGATCTCGATGTCACCCGAAACGGCGATGTCGCCCGCCTTCACGGCGCCGGGACCGGTCGCGGAAAGCTGCAGGCGCTTGGGCCCTTCGCCTTCCATCTTGATCGCGATCTGTTTCACGTTGAGGACGATGTCGGTCACGTCCTCGCGCACACCCGCAAGCGAGCTGAACTCGTGCAGCACGTTCTCGATCTTGATCGAGGTGATCGCGGCGCCCTGGAGCGAAGAAAGCAGCACGCGGCGCAGCGCATTGCCGAGCGTCAGGCCGAAGCCACGCTCGAGCGGCTCGGCCACGAAGGTCGCCTTGCGCTTCTTGTCGGAGCCCGTGTCCTTCAGCTCGAGCGAGGTGGGCTTTTTCAGTTCCTGCCAGTTCTTGGTGTTGACGGCCATGGATGTCCCCTAGGAATTCAAGATCGGCTGGGGCCGGGCACTTTGTTGACAAAGTACATGCGGCCCGAAAATTGTCGGCGGCGGGAACGGCTCCCACCGCCCGGCAGGATCAGACGCGGCGCCGCTTGGACGGGCGGACCCCGTTGTGCGGGATCGGCGTGACGTCGCGGATGCTGGTGATGGTGAAACCCACCGCCTGCAGCGCGCGCAGCGCACTTTCGCGGCCCGAACCCGGTCCCTTCACTTCGACTTCGAGCGTACGCACACCGTGTTCGGCGGCCTTCTTGCCCGCGTCGTCGGCAGCGACCTGCGCGGCATAGGGAGTCGACTTGCGGCTGCCCTTGAAGCCCATCATCCCGGCGCTGGACCAGCTGATCGCATTGCCCTGCGCATCGGTGATGGTGATCATGGTGTTGTTGAAGCTGGCGTTCACGTGCGCGACGCCGCTGGAGATGTTTTTCCGCTCGCGGCGCCGGATGCGGCCTGGTTCGCGTGCCATGTGATGTTCCCCTTAAGGAAGATAGACTGAAGAGACTGGAAGCAGCGCCTGGTGGCGCTTACTTCTTCTTGCCGGCGATCGGCTTGGCCTTGCCCTTGCGGGTGCGCGCATTGGTGTGCGTGCGCTGGCCGCGAACGGGCAGACCGGCGCGATGGCGCAGGCCGCGGTAGGAACGAAGGTCCATCAGACGCTTGATGTTCATCGCGGTCTGACGACGCAGGTCGCCTTCTACCGTATGCTCTTCGTCGATCGTTTCACGGATACGCAGCACTTCCTCGTCGGTGAGGTCCTGCACGCGGGTCTTGTGATCGATGCCGAGCTTGTCGGCGATCTCGACGGCCTTGGTGCGGCCGATACCGTGAATATAGGTGAGCGCGATGATCACGCGCTTGTTGGTGGGGATATTGACCCCGGCAATACGAGCCACTTACTTCTCCATGCTCCACAGGGGATAGGTACAGGCGAGCCTGTACGCCCCTATCTCATCGCTCAGTTCATCGACCCGTTGCAGCACCGCTCTTCCGGACGGACGAAAACCGGCAGGTATGACACCAGACCGGTTGCCGGGGAATGCGGATTTGCATTGGATCGGACGAACGCCGCACATAGGGGCGTTGGCGCGCAGCGTCAACAGCTACACGACACAATTCGCGCAGCCTACGGAGACGTGGCGCGCGACTGTGTTACCGGACTGGAAACTACCCCGCTTCGCCGACGCTGTCAAAACCTGACGCCATGCTTTCCCCGTCGATGCGTTCTCGAATCGGAATATTGTCGGCGGAAAGTCTCCGGATATCAGCGCCCCCGCCCCTCCTCGAAGGCCTCGGCTTCCTGCTCGTCCTGCGTATCGGAGTCGTCGCTCGCCGGGCCGAAGGCACTGTCGAATGCACTCGGGCCTTCGGCGTTTTCGCCGAGAGGTCCGCCCAGCGCCTCGGCCAGGCCGAGCGCCTGCTGGCCGATCACGCCATCGACCGCCTTCGAGATCTGCGGAATTTCGAATCGCATCGCCCCGCCGACGATGTATTCCCAGACGATCCGCGTCCCCGCGAGCTCGCCGTCGTCATCCTCGATCGGCTGGAGCGTGATCGTCATCACGCCGTCGACCGGCTCGCTCTGCAACGGGCCGAGCGCGCCGCGCATGCGCAGCACCTTGCGCGGCACGGCCTGCAGCACGCTCATATGCTGCACGCTGCCTTCGAGGCCGGAGGCGTTCTCGCCATCCTCTGCCGGGATCGTCTCGCAGAAACATCCACCCGCCTGCGGGGTGAGCGCCAGATTGGCGGCATCGGCGGACCATGTGTGGCTGTCGTTCCACCAGTCGGCGGGCGAAATCAGCGCAAGCCACGCATCGGCAGGCGGCACGGCTACATCGACCGCATGGCGAGTCACGAAATGCGAATCGGAGGTTTCTGTCACTTCGGCACCGGCGGGCGCGCCGAGCGCGCAGATGGCACAGCATGCGACCAGGGCGGCGCGGACGAAACGGATCATGAAACAGGGCTCCTTCGTTTGCGCCCGCTATTCCATGCGCGGGCGCCAAAGGAAACCTCTGCTGCGGCGATGCTATTTCAGCAGCGAGTCGATGCTGGCCGAAACCTCTTCGATCGAGCCCATGCCGTCGATGCGGGTCACCAGCTCCCGCTCTTCGTAGTAGGGCAGGATCGGTGCGGTTTCGGAGCGGTAGACGCTCATCCGGTGGCGCACGGTTTCCTCGTTGTCATCGGGGCGCCGCTTGAACTCGGTGCTGCCGCACTTGTCGCACTTGCCCGGCACTTCGGGCTGCTTGTGGCGGTCGTGATAGCCTTCGCCGCACTCGGCGCAGGTGTAGCGGCCGGTGATGCGATCGACGAGCGCTTCCTCGTCGACCTGCAGTTCGACCACGCGGTCGAGCTTGCGCCCGTGCTGCGCCAGCAGCGCGTCGAGCCGTTCGGCCTGCTTGCGGGTGCGCGGATAGCCGTCGAAGATCGCCCCGGTCTCGTCTTCAAGCGCGGTCAGCTCCGCATCGATGAGCGCGGATACGATCTCGTCAGAGACGAGCCCGCCCGCGTCCATGATCGCCTTAGCCTGGCGGCCCACTTCGGTGCCCGCCTTGACGGCCGCGCGCAGCATGTCGCCGGTCGAAAGCTGGCGCATGCCGTACTGCTCGACGAGGCGGTGAGCCTGGGTGCCCTTACCCGCGCCTGGAGGTCCGAGAAGAATGATGTTCATCGCGCGTGTCCCCTGACGCCGCCACGGGCCGCTGGCAAGGGTGTGTGATGGCAGCCCTCCCCAGCTTTCTTCGTGGCACTATCGCATGCGGCCCTTGAGCTTGGCCTTCTTGATGAGGTCGCCGTACTGGTGCGCCAGCAGGTGCGACTGGATCTGGCTGATCGTGTCGACGGTGACGTTCACGACGATCAGCAGGCTGGTGCCACCCAGGAACAGCGGGATGCCGGTCTGTGCGATCATGTATTCGGGCAGCACGCACACCAGCGTGAGGTAGGCTGCGCCGACCACGGTGATGCGCGTCAGCACGTAATCGAGATATTCCGACGTCCGCTTGCCCGGACGGATACCCGGAATGAACCCGCCATTCTTCTTCAGGTTCTCCGCCGTCTCCTCCGGGTTGAACACAACCGCGGTGTAGAAGAAGCAGAAGAACACGATCAGCACTGCATAGAGCAGCATGTAGATCGGCTGGCCGTGCTGGAGGTAGAAGTTCAGCGTGTTGATCGTCTGCCCGGCGGTGCTGTCCGGATCGACCGAATTGCCCGCGAACTGGCTGATCGTCAGCGGCAGCAGCAGCAGCGAACTCGCGAAGATCGGCGGGATCACGCCCGCGGTGTTGATCTTAAGCGGCAGGTGGCTGCGATCCGCCTGCATCATCCCGCGCTGCGTGGCGCGCTTGGGATACTGGATCAGCAGGCGGCGCTGCGCGCGTTCCATGAAGCTGATGAACAGGATCAGGCCGACGATCATCACGATGAAGCCGATGATGATTCCGGCGCTGATCGCACCGGTCCGGCCACCCTCGAACATGTTGCTCGCAAAGCTGGGGAACTGGGCGACGATGCCCGCCATGATGATCAGCGAAACGCCGTTGCCAATGCCGCGCGCGGTGATCTGCTCGCCGATCCACAGCAGCAGCATGGTGCCGCCGACGAGGCTGATGACCGATCCGATGCGGAACATGATGCCCGGATCGATGACCGCCTGAAGCCCGCTTTGCGCGCCATAGCTTTCAAGCCCGGTGGCGAGGAAGTAGCCCTGGATGACGCACAGGAAGACGGTGCCGTAGCGGGTGTACTGGTTGAGCTTCTGGCGCCCGGTCGCGCCTTCCTTCTTCAGCGCCATCAGCGTGGGATGCAGGGCCGAGGCCATCTGCACCACGATCGAGGCGGTAATGTAGGGCATCACGCCGAGCGCGATGAGGCTCATCCGCTCCAGGCTGCCGCCCGAAAAGGTGTTGAACAGGTCGAGCACGCCGCCGCGCGTCTGGTCGTAGAGATCGCCCAGGATCTGCGGGTTGACCCCCGGCAGCGGCACGAAGCTCAGAAAACGGAAAACGATCAGCGCCACAACCGTGAACCAGATGCGCTGGCGCAGCTCGGTCGCCTTGGAAAAGTTCGCAAGGCTGAGGTTGGACGCGATATTATCGGCGCGTGATGCCATGGGAAATCATCGATCCTGCATTAGTCGGCGACCCCCGGTCGCCCCCGTCGCGCAGTAGATAGGGTGCGGGCCGGTCCTTGTCGAACCCCCCGCACCCCAAATGCTTGTCAGTCGGCTTTTTTGCCCGACTTCGCGGCCTTGTTCGCTTCGGCGCGGGCCGCCTTCTTCTCAGCTTCGGGCTGGGCAGCCGCGATCACTTCGACCTTGCCGCCGGCCTTCTCGACCGCTTCGATCGCGCCCTTCGACGCGCCGGCAACCTTGAAGGTGACCTTCGCGGTCAGCTCGCCTTTGCCGAGCAGGCGGACACCGTCCTTGCCGCCCCGAGCGAGGCCTGCGGCCTTGAGCGCTTCGTGGTCGAGCGTCTTCTTCGCGTCGAGCTTCTTGGCGTCGATGAACTTCTGGACCATGCCCAGGTTCACTTCGGCGAAGTCCTTGGCGAAGGGATTGTTGAAGCCGCGCTTCGGGATCCGCATGTGGAGCGGCATCTGGCCGCCTTCGAAGCCCTTGATCGCGACGCCTTCACGGCTCTTCTGGCCCTTCTGGCCGCGTGCCGCGGTCTTGCCCTTGCCCGAGCCGATGCCCCGGCCCACACGCATGCGGGACTTGCGGGCGCCTTCGTTGTCGCGGATTTCGTTAAGTTTGTAAGCCATAGTGCACTCGCTTTCGCTTTTCTTCGCGCTGATGAAAATGGAAACGGCCCGCTACTATGAGCGGGCCGCCGCCGTCAATTGCTGTCGCGGGGGCGTTTAGCCCTCGACCACCTCGACCATGTGCGGCAGCTTTGCGATCGCGCCGCGCACTTCGGGGGTATCTTCCAGTTCGACCACCCGGTGCATCTTGCCCAGGCCCAGGCCGATCAGGATTTTCTTCTGGCTCTCGGGCCGCCGGATGGGCGAGCCGATCTGCTTGAGCTTGATCTTGGCCATCGTGTTTACTCCACTACCGCCGCGGCTTCCGCCTCGACTTCGGCTTCGCTCGCGCCCGGGTTACCGCGCGAAAGCAGGTCTGCAACCTTCTTGCCCCGACGCTGAGCCACCGACTTCGGCGAGCTCTGGTTCTGGAGCGCGGCGAAGGTCGCACGGATCATGTTGTAGGGGTTCGAGGTGCCGACCGACTTGGTCACCACGTCCGACACGCCCAGGCTTTCGAACACGGCGCGCATCGGACCGCCGGCGATGATGCCGGTACCCGGAGGCGCGGTGCGCACGGTCACCTTGCCCGCACCGAAACGGCCCTTGCCGTCGTGGTGCAGCGTGCGACCTTCCTTGAGCGCGACGCGGACCATGCTCTTGCGGGCCTCGGCGCTCGCCTTGCTGATCGCCTCGGGCACTTCGCGGGCCTTGCCCTTGCCGAAGCCGACGCGGCCCTGGCCGTCGCCGACCACCACGAGCGCGGCGAAACCGAAGCGCTTACCGCCCTTCACGGTCTTCGAGACGCGGTTGATGTGCACCAGCTTCTCGATGATGCCGTCGTCTTCTTCCTCGCGCTTGCCCCGACGATCGTCGCGACCGCGGCCACGACCGCGGCCACCGCGATCACCGCCACCGCGATTGTCACGGCCACCACGGCCCTGACGTTCGCCCTGCTGGGTTCTGGGCTGACCTTCGGCACCCTGCGCGGGGCTCTGGTTGTCGGCGGCTTCCGAAGGCGTGTCGGCGATCGCCGGCTCTTCCTTCTTCACCGCATGCTCGGTTTCCGCTTCGGCGACGCCGGACGCGGCCTTCGCAGCCGCAACCTCGGGCGTTTCGGGAACGCCGGGAGCCTGCTCGGGCGTCACTTCGGTGTCGGTCTTCTTGTCGTCAGCCATCATCAGAACTCCAGCCCGCCTTCGCGAGCGGCATCGGCCAGCGCCTTGACGCGGCCATGGAACAGGAACCCGCCGCGATCGAACACGACCGTGGTGACGCCCGCCTTCTTGGCGGCATCGGCGATGTTCGAACCGACCGTCTTGGCGGCATCGATATTCGCGGTCGAGCCATTCACACCCAGCGTCGAGGCGCTGGCGAGCGTCTTGCCCGCAGCATCGTCGATGATCTGCGCATAGATGTGCTTGCCGGTACGGTGGACCGACAGGCGCGGCTTGCCGCCCGACTGCTTGCGCAACGCGGTGCGCACGCGCTGGCGGCGGCGTTCAAAGAGAGAAAGCTTTGCCATCTTACTTCTTCTTCCCTTCCTTGCGGAAGATATACTCGCCCTGGTACTTGATGCCCTTGCCCTTGTAGGGTTCGGGCTTGCGCCAGCGGCGGATTTCGGCGGCGAACTGGCCTACGGACTGCTTGTCGATCCCGCTGATGTTGATCGTGGTCTGATCGGGCGTTTCCACCGTCAGGCCTTCGGGCACATCGAGGTCGACATCGTGCGAATAGCCGAGCTGAAGCTTGAGCTTCTTGCCATGCGCCTGGGCACGATAACCGACACCGGAGATCTGCAGCGTCTTGGTGAAGCCTTCGGTCACGCCGTCGACCAGGTTCTGCACCAGCGTGCGCTGCATGCCCCAGTGGCTGCGCGCGGGCTTGGTGTCGTTCACCGGATCGACCGCGATCGTGCCGTCTTCCAGCTTGTAGGACACGAGGTCCGACAGGCCCATGGTGAGCGTGCCCTTGGGGCCCTTCACCGACAGGATGCCGTTGTCGATCTTGGCCTCGACCCCGCTGGGGATCGCGACCGGGCGTTTGCCAATGCGGCTCATCAGAACACCTCCGCCAGCACTTCGCCACCGACGTTCTGGCTGCGCGCTTCCGCATCGGAGAGCACGCCGCGCGGCGTCGAGACGATCGTGATGCCAAGGCCGTTGCGCACAGTCGGCAGCTCGCGGCTGGCCGAATAGATGCGACGGCCCGGCTTGGACACGCGGGCGACATGCTTGATCGCAGGTTCGCCTTCGAAATATTTCAGTTCGATCCGCAGCGCCTTGTGCTTGCCGCTGTCGTCTTCGCTGTAGCCACGAATGTAACCTTCGCGCTGGAGCACTTCCAGAACGTTCGCGCGCAGCTTGGACGCCGGCGAGAGGACGGAGTCCTTCTTCGCCTGCTGGCCGTTGCGGATGCGGGTGAGCATGTCACCCAGGGGATCGGTCATAGCCATCTATCGATTCCTCACCAGCTCGACTTGGTCAGGCCAGGGATAAGACCCTTGTTGCCCAGATTCCGCAGTTCGATACGGTTGATGCCGAACTTGCGGTAATAGCCGCGCGGGCGACCAGTGGTGGAGCAGCGGTTGCGGACCCGCGTGGGGTTCGCGTTGCGCGGGATTTCGGCCATCTTCAGACGCGCGATCAGACGCTCGCCGTCGTCGAGCGAGGTGTCGTCCGCAATCGCCTTCAGCTTCGCGTACTTGTCCGCGTACTTCTTCACGAGAGCCTTGCGCTTCTCGTTCTTGTTGATGGAACTCAGTTTCGCCATTGGACTTAAGCTCTCTTCGTTTCTTGCGTCATGGGGAAGCGGCTCACGCCGCTTCCTTCTCTTCGTCGGCCTTTGCTTCGGCCGGGAACGGGAAACCGAACAGGCGAAGCAGTTCGCGTGCTTCCTCGTCGGTCTTCGCGGTGGTGGTCACGATGATATCCATGCCCCGGACCTTCTCGATCTGGTCGTAGGAAATCTCGGGGAAGATGATCTGCTCCTTCAGGCCCATGGCGTAGTTGCCACGGCCGTCGAAGCTCTTCGGGTTGAGACCACGGAAGTCGCGGATGCGCGGCATCGCGACCGTCACCAGACGGTCGAGGAATTCGTACATCCGGTCGCGCCGCAGCGTGACCTTGCAGCCGATCGGCATGCCTTCACGCAGCTTGAACTGTGCGATCGACTTCTTGGCCTTGGTGATGACGGGCTTCTGGCCCGCGATCAGCGCCATTTCCTCGGCTGCGGTCTGGACCTTCTTCTTGTCCTGGCTCGCTTCGCCCACGCCCATGTTGAGCGTGATCTTTTCGAGCCGCGGCACTTCGAGACGGTTCTTGTAGCCGAACTTCTCGGTCATCGCCTTGACGATCTGCTCGTCGTAGCGGGCCTTCATGCGGGGGGTATAATCAGCCATCGATGGTCTCTCCGGACTTGACGGCGACGCGCACTTTCTTGCCGTCGCGTTCCTCGATGCGCACGCGGGTGGGCGCGCCGTCCTTGGGATCGGCGACCGCGACCTTCGCGATGTGCATCGGCGCTTCGTAGCGGTCGATCCCGCCCTGCGGATTGGTCTGCGAGGGCTTGCGGTGACGGGCGATCATGTTGACGCCTTCCACCACGACCTTGCCGTCCTTCGGCAGGACCTTGGCGACCGTACCGGTCTTGCCCTTGTCCTTGCCCGAAAGCACGACGACGCTGTCGCCCTTCTTGATCTTCGCCATGCCCATTACAGCACCTCCGGTGCGAGCGAGATGATCTTCATGAAGCCGCGGCCACGCAGTTCGCGCACCACCGGCCCGAAGATACGGGTGCCGATCGGCTCTTCGCTCTTGTTCACGAGTACGGCCGCGTTGGAGTCGAAGCGGATCACGCTGCCATCGGGGCGGCGCACATCCTTGCGGGTCCGCACGATCACCGCGCGGTGAACGTCGCCCTTCTTCACTTTGGCACGCGGCTGGGCTTCCTTCACGGAAACCACGATCACGTCCCCGACACTCGCGAAACGACGCTTAGAGCCGCCCAGCACCTTGATGCACTGGACGCGCTTTGCGCCGCTGTTGTCCGCGACGTCGAGATTGGACTGCATCTGGATCATCGATCCGGTTCCTTCTCATTGGCCTGCCGGAATCGATCCGGCGGTTCCTTCGTCTAATTCGTTCTCAGCTGCCGTTGGGACAGCTGCGATTGGGTCAGCTGTTGCTGGCGTCCGCGGCTTCCACGTCCAGGTCGGCATCGACCGCCTGCACGCCGCCCGCGACGACCCGGTCCTTCACGGCCCAGGTCTTGGTCTTCGAGATCGGCTTGGTTTCCTCGATCCGCACGACGTCGCCGAGTTCGTACTCGTTCTTCTCGTCATGGGCGTGGTACTTCTTCGAACGACGGATGATCTTCCCGTAGAGCGGGTGCTTCACCTTCCGTTCGACCAGCACGGTCACGGTCTTGTCGGTCTTGGTGGAGGTGACCGTACCGATCAGAATACGTTTTGGCATGGTCTGCTCCTTACGCCGTTTTCTTGTCTGCGGCGGCGCGGGTGCGCTCGTTCTGCAGCGTCTTGATGCGCGCGATCGTGCGGCGGACTTCCTGGACCCGGGCCGGACGCTCGAGCTGGTTGGTCGCGGCCTGGAAGCGCAGGTTGAAAGCTTCGCGCTTGAGCTCGGTAAGCTCGGCGGTCAGCTGGTCGTCGCTCTTGGCGCGGAGATCTTCGGTGGTGCTCACTTATTCGCCTTTCAGATGCGACTGGTCGCCGAGCCGGGCAACGACCTTGGTCTTGATTGGCAGTTTCATGGCGGCACGTTCGAAGGCTTCGGCGGCCAGCGGACCGGACACACCGTCGAGTTCGAACAGGATGCGGCCCGGCTTCACGCGCGCGGCCCAGTATTCGACCGAACCCTTGCCCTTACCCTGCCGGACTTCGGCAGGCTTCTTGGACACGGGCACGTCGGGGAACACGCGGATCCAGAGGCGCCCCTGGCGCTTCATGTGACGCGTGATCGCACGGCGCGCGGCCTCGATCTGGCGAGCGGTGATCCGCTCGGGTTCCATCGCCTTCAGCCCGTAAGAGCCGAAGTTCAGTTCGGTACCGCCCTTGGCATTGCCATGGATGCGGCCCTTGAAGGCCTTGCGATACTTGGTTCGTTTGGGTTGCAGCATGGTTCTTTCCTAATCCTGCAATCAGCGCGCCGGACGCACGCCGGAAGTCTGCGCTTCCATCATCAGGCGGTCCTGCGCGGTCGGATCATGGGCGAGAATCTCGCCCTTGAAGATCCAGCACTTGATGCCGATGATGCCGTAAGCGGTCAGCGCTTCGGCTTCGGCATAGTCGACATTGGCGCGCAGCGTGTGAAGCGGAACGCGGCCTTCGCGATACCATTCCACACGGGCGATTTCGGCACCGCCGAGACGGCCGCCGCAGGTGATCCGGATGCCTTCGGCACCCAGGCGCAGCGCGGACTGCACGGCGCGCTTCATCGCACGGCGGAAGGCCACACGGCGCACCAGCTGGTCGGCAATGCCCTGCGCGACGAGCTTCGCGTCGATTTCCGGCTTGCGGATCTCGACGATGTTCAGCTTCACTTCGCTTTCGGTCATCGTCGCGAGCTTGGAGCGCAGCTTCTCGATGTCCGCACCCTTCTTGCCGATGATGACACCGGGGCGCGCGGCATAGATCGAGATGCGGCACAGCTTGGCCGGACGTTCGATCACCACCTTCGAGATCGCGGCCTGCGGCAGCGAGTTCACGATGTGCTTGCGGATCTCGATGTCTTCCTTGAGCAGCTTGGCATAGTCGCGCCCTTCGGCGTACCAGCGGCTGTCCCAGGTGCGGTTGATCTGCAGGCGCAGACCGATCGGATTGCTCTTCTGACCCATCTTACGCTTCCTCTTGCTCGCGCACGACGATGCGCAGGCGGCTGAAGGGCTTCAGGATGCGGGTCGACTTGCCGCGACCGCGCGTCATGAACCGCTTCATGGTGATCGATTTGCCGACGCTGGCTTCGGCCACCACGAGGGCGTCCACATCCAGATCGTGGTTGTTCTCGGCATTGGCGATCGCGGAGGCGAGCACCTTGCTCGCATCCTTGGCCATCGCCTTCTTCGAAAAGGCGAGGATGTTCATCGCCTCTTCTGCCTTCTTGCCACGGATCAGCTCGGCAACGAGGTTCAGCTTCTGGGCCGACCCACGGATCGTGGTGCCGACGGCCAGCGCCTCGTTATCGGCGACGCGGCGGGGAGCCTTCTGCTTGCTCATCAGCGCTTGCCTTTCTTGTCGGCGGCGTGACCCGGGAAGGTGCGCGTGGGCGCGAATTCACCGAGCTTGTGGCCGACCATCTCTTCCGAGACAGACACGGGGATAAACTTGTGACCGTTGTAGACGTTGAACGTCAGCCCAACGAACTGCGGCAGGATGGTGGAGCGGCGCGACCAGGTCTTGATCGGCGCGGTGCTGGTCTTTTCCTGTGCGTCCTCTGCCTTCTTGAGAAGGCTGAGTTCCACGAACGGACCCTTCCAAACGGAACGTGCCATTGTCGCTTACCTCTTCTTCTTCGCATGGCGCGAACGGATGATCATCTTGTCCGTCTGCTTGTTCTTGCGGGTACGGGCGCCCTTGGTCGGCTTGCCCCACGGCGTCACCGGGTGGCGACCACCCGAGGTACGGCCCTCACCACCACCATGGGGGTGATCGACCGGGTTCTTGGCGACACCGCGCGTCAGCGGACGGCGGCCCTTCCAGCGGGTGCGACCGGCCTTCGCGAAGTTCTGGTTCGCGTTGTCCGGGTTCGAGACCGCACCGACCGTGCCCATGCAATCGGACCGCAGGTAGCGCTGCTCGCCCGAGTTCAGGCGGATGATGACCATGCCGCGGTCGCGACCGACCAGCTGCACGTAGGCACCTGCCGAACGCGCGAGCTGACCGCCCTTGCCCGGCTTCATCTCCACATTGTGGATGATGGTGCCGACAGGCATGTTGCCCAGCGGCATCGCGTTGCCCGGCTTGGTGTCGACCTTCTCGCCCGCGATCACCTTGTCGCCGACGGCAAGCCGCTGCGGCGCGATGATGTAGGCCAGCTCGTCGTCGGCGTACTTGATGAGCGCGATGAAGGCGGTGCGGTTGGGATCATATTCGATCCGCTCCACGGTGCCTTCGACGTCCCACTTGCGACGCTTGAAGTCGATGTAGCGATACTTCTGCTTGTGACCGCCCGCGATCCCGCGGCTGGTCACGTGGCCCTTGTTGTTGCGGCCGCCCGTCTTGCGCTTGCCTTCGGTAAGCGCCTTGACCGGCTTGCCCTTGTAGAGGCCCGACTTGTCGACCAGGATCAGGCCGCGACGGGCCGGGCTGGTCGGCTTGTAGTTCTTGAGTGCCATGGTTCTGTCCTAGCTCCTCAGACGCCGCTCGTGACGTCGATGGAATCGCCGTCCTTGAGAGTGACGATCGCCTTCTTCATGTCGTTGCGACGATAGGGCTTGCCCCGCCAGCGCTTGACCTTGCCCTTGGTGACGATGGTGTTCACACCGGTCACCTTCACGTCGAACAGCGCTTCGACCGCTTCGCGGATCTGCGGCTTCGTGGCGTCGTTCGACACCTTGAAGACCACCGCGTTGTTCTCGCTCGCGAGAGTCGCCTTCTCGGTGATGTGCGGCGCGAGGATCACGTCGTAGTGCCGCGCGTCGATTTCCTGCTTCTTAGCCATTGAAACGCGCCTCCAGCTTTTCGACCGCGTCCTTGGTGAGGACCAGCGTGTCGTGCTTCAGAATGTCGTAGACATTGGCACCCATCGCCGGGATCACGTTGACGCCCGGCAGGTTGCCCGCCGCCATCCGGAAACCGTCGTTGACACTCTCGCCATCGATGAAGAGCACCTTGCCGTTGTAGCCCGCCTTGTCGAACTGACCCTTGAGGGCCTTCGTCTTGGCGTCCTTCAGCTCGAGGCTGTCGACGATCACGAGGCCGTCCTTGGCCTTGCTCGACAGCGCCATGCGCAGGCCGAGCGAGCGGATCTTCTTGTTCAGCGACGGATTGAAGTCGCGCTTGCGCGCACCGTGTGCCTTACCGCCACCGATGAAGATCGGAGCGCCGCGATCGCCATGGCGAGCGCCGCCCGAACCCTTCTGGCGACCGAACTTCTTGCCGGTGCGGGCCACGTCCGAACGCTCACGCGTCGGGCGAGCGGTCGCACGGCGCTTTTCGAGCTGCCACGTGACCACACGGTGGAGGATGTCGGCGCGCGGCTCGACACCGAACACGGCGTCATTGAGCTCGATCTCGCCGGCCTTCCCGCCGTCGATTTTCTGTACCGCGATCTTCACGATCAGGACTCCTTACCCGAATTGTCTGGGCCTTCGGTGCCATCGCTCTCGGCGCCGGCATCCTGCTGTTGCATCAGCTTTTCCTGCTGCTCGGGCGTCACTTCGGTGTGCACTTCGTGCTCAGCGCCGCTCTCGACCAGGCCGGCATCCGCTTCCTCGTGCTCGATCTCGTCGGCATTGCGACGGAGCGCACCGGGGAACGGAGCATCTTCGGGACGCGGAACCTTGACCGCGTCGGCGACCAGCATCCAGCTGTTCTTCGCGCCGGGCACCGAGCCCTTCACGAACAGCAGGCCGCGATCCGAATCCGTACGGACGATCTCGAGGTTCTGCTGCGTGCGCATGCGGTCGCCCATGTGGCCGGCCATCTTCTTGTTCTTGAAGACGCGGCCCGGATCCTGGCGGTTACCGGTCGAACCATGCGAACGGTGCGACAGCGAAACGCCGTGCGTTGCGCGCAAACCACCGAAGCCCCAGCGCTTCATGGCGCCGGCAAAGCCCTTGCCCTGCGTGTAGCCGCTCACGTCGACAAGCTGCCCGGGGATGAAGTGGCCGGCAAGGATCGTCGCGCCGACGGGAAGGAGGCCTTCCTCGTTCTCGACGCGGAATTCCGCGACCTTCATCTTCAGGCCCACTTCCGCCTTGGCGAAAGCTTCGCGCTGCGGCTTGTTGACATTCTTCTGCTTCGCCTCGCCCGAGCCGACCTGGACGGACCAGTAGCCGTCGCGATCGGCGGTGCGGTTGGCGGTGACCTGGCAATTTTCCAGGGCGAGCACGGTCACGGGTACGTGACGTCCGTCCTCCTGGAATAGGCGGGTCATTCCGACCTTCTTGGCGATTACGCCAGTGCGCATCGTAAAACTCCTAAAACAGAGGCACCCCGGCCCATCCGGGGTGCTTGACGAGCCGCTCTTTCGAACGGCCCCAGCCCGAGTTGTGATGCGTCGCCCCGTCCGGGCTGATTGCACTCCCCAAGGGTGAGGAGCGCGAGACGGGGGACGCAGCCCGGATAAAAATCCGGCGGTATCCCGATGTCTTGCCAGGCCTTGCGGCCCGGCGGGGCTATCGAGCGCCCCGAAACTTCCCTGCCCGCTTAACGTCCGGCAGGAGGACGGAAATCACCTGGCTTAGGCCAGCTTGATTTCAACGTTCACGCCCGCGGCGAGGTCCAGCTTCATCAGCGCGTCGACCGTCTGGGCGTTGGGCTGCACGATGTCGAGCAGCCGCTTGTAGGTGCGCACCTCGAACTGCTCGCGCGACTTCTTGTCGATGTGCGGGCCGCGGTTCACGGTGAACTTCTCGATACGCGTCGGCAGAGGAATGGGGCCGCGAATCAGCGCGCCGGTGCGGCGAGCCGTATCCGCGATCTCGCCCGTCGCCTGGTCGAGCACGCGGTGGTCGAAGGCCTTGAGGCGAATGCGGATATTCTGTGCGTCCATGTCCTAGTCTACCAATGCGAAAGAGCCACGGAGGGGCGAACCCTCCAAAAAATAAAGAACCGCCCCACCCAACCGAAATTCTCGGTGAGGGGCGGCCCTCGTGAATTCTGACCGGCGGGGAAACGAATCTCCCCGCCGGTGCAGGCGCCTATATTAGACGGTGATCTTGCTGACAACCCCCGAACCGACGGTGCGGCCACCTTCGCGGATAGCGAAACGCAGGCCTTCGTCCATCGCGATCGGCGCGATCAGCTTGACCGCGATGGTCACGTTGTCGCCCGGCATCACCATTTCGGTGCCTTCGGGAAGAATCACTTCGCCGGTCACGTCGGTCGTGCGGAAGTAGAACTGCGGGCGGTAGTTGGCGAAGAACGGCGTGTGACGGCCACCTTCGTCCTTCGACAGCACGTAGACCTCGGCGCTGAACTCGGTGTGCGGGGTAACCGAACCCGGCTTCGCGAGGACCTGGCCACGCTCGACGTCTTCACGCGCAACGCCGCGGATCAGGGCACCGATGTTGTCGCCCGCTTCACCGCGATCGAGCAGCTTGCGGAACATTTCGACGCCGGTGACGGTCGTCTTGCTGGTGTCCTTGATGCCGACGATTTCGACTTCGTCGCCCACGTTCACGACGCCGGTTTCGACACGGCCGGTGACAACCGTACCACGACCCGAGATCGAGAACACGTCTTCGATCGGCATCAGGAACGCCTGGTCCACCGGACGCTCGGGCTGCGGGATGTGCTCGTCGACGGCCTTCATCAACTCGATGATCGAGTCCTTGCCGATGTTGTCGTCGCGACCTTCGAGAGCGGCAAGCGCCGAACCCTTGACGATCGGAATGTTGTCGCCGTCGAAGTCGTACGCGCTCAGCAGTTCGCGAACTTCCAGCTCGACGAGCTCTAGGATTTCCTCGTCGTCGACCTGGTCGACCTTGTTCAGGTACACGACCAGCGCCGGAACGCCGACCTGACGCGAGAGCAGGATGTGCTCGCGGGTCTGCGGCATCGGGCCGTCGGCCGCGTTCACCACCAGGATCGCGCCGTCCATCTGCGCCGCGCCGGTGATCATGTTCTTCACATAGTCGGCGTGGCCGGGGCAGTCGACGTGCGCGTAGTGGCGCGCATCGGTTTCGTATTCGACGTGTGCGGTCGAGATCGTGATGCCACGCTCACGCTCTTCGGGCGCCTTGTCGATATTTGCGAAATCGACCGCCTGGCCGCCGTAGGTTTCAGCCATCACCTTGGTGATCGCCGCGGTCAGCGTGGTCTTGCCGTGGTCGACGTGACCGATGGTGCCGATGTTGCAGTGCGGCTTGTTCCGCTCGAACTTTTCCTTCGCCATTGTCTCTCAATACCTCTGTCTTAAAATATGGATTTTCGCGGGAAAAAGGCGGCGCCCGCTCAAAATCAGGCGCCGCCCCTAGACCTATCGCTCGCCTTAGGCAAGCTTCTCCTTCACTTCGGCGGCCACGTTTGCCGGCACTTCGTCGTAGTGCGAGAACTGCATCGAGTACTGCGCACGACCCTGGGTGAACGAACGCAGCTCGTTCACGTAACCGAACATGTTGGCCAGCGGCACGAATGCCTCCACCGCCTGCGCGTTGCCGCGCGTGTCGGTGCCCTGGATCTGACCACGACGGCTGTTCAGGTCGCCGATGACGTCACCCAGATAGTCTTCCGGAGTCACGACTTCCACCCGCATCACCGGCTCGAGCAGCTTGATGCCTGCCTTCTGAGCCGCTTCGCGCATGGCGCCGCGACCGGTGATTTCGAACGCCACCGTGCTCGAGTCGACATCGTGGTACTTACCGTCGATCAGCTCGATGGTGAAGTCGATGATCGGGAAGCCGACCAGGTGGCCGCTCTCCGCCTGCTCGCGCATGCCTTTCTCGACCGAAGGAATGTACTCGCGGGGGATGTTGCCACCCTTGATCTGGTCGTCGAAGATGATGCCCTGGCCGCGTTCGCCCGGGATCACCTTGACCTTGGCTTCACCGAACTGACCCGAACCACCCGACTGCTTCTTGTGGGTGTAGGTCACTTCGACTTCGCGGGCGAGCGATTCGCGGTAGGCCACCTGCGGCGCGCCGACATTGGCTTCGACCTTGAACTCGCGCTTCATGCGATCGACGAGGATGTCGAGGTGAAGCTCGCCCATGCCCTTGATGATCGTCTGGCCCGATTCGTGATCGGTGCTGACGCGGAAGCTGGGATCCTCGGCAGCCAGGCGGTTGAGCGCGACGCCCATCTTTTCCTGGTCGGCCTTGGTCTTGGGTTCCACGCTCAGCTCGATGACCGGCTCGGGGAATTCCATCCGCTCGAGAATGATCGGGTGGGCCGGATCGCACAGCGTGTCGCCGGTCGTCGTATCCTTCATGCCCGCGATGGCGACGATATCGCCAGCGAAACCTTCCTCGATGTCTTCCCGGTTGTTGGAGTGCATCAGCAGCATGCGGCCGATCTTTTCCTTCTTGTCCTTCACCGAGTTGAGGACCTGGCCCTTGCTCAGCTTGCCCGAATAGATGCGGGTGAAGGTGAGCGAACCCACGAACGGATCGTTCATGATCTTGAACGCCAGGGCGGCGAACGGCGCATCGTCAGAAGACGGACGCGTCTGCTCTTCGTCGCTGTCGGGCAGCACGCCCTTGATGGCGGGCACGTCGAGCGGGCTCGGCATGTAGTCGACCACCGCGTCGAGCAGGGGCTGCACGCCCTTGTTCTTGAACGCGGAGCCGCACAGCACGGGCACGAACGCACGGTCCATGGTGCCCTTGCGGATCAGCGCCTTGAGCGTCGGGAGGTCGGGCTCGTTCCCTTCGAGATAGGCTTCCATCGCCTCGTCGTCCTGTTCGACGGCGAGTTCGATCAGCTTCTCGCGGTATTCGGCGGCCTTGTCCTTCAGGTCGTCGGGAATTGCGACGTGCTTGTACGTCGCGCCCAGGCCTTCCGATTCCCAGATGATCGCACGGTTGCCGACGAGGTCGACGACGCCCTGCAGGTCGCTTTCCGCGCCGATCGGGAGATAGAGCACCAGCGGCGTCGCGCCGAGGCGTTCGACGATCGAGTCCACGCAGTAATAGAAGTCGGCGCCGGTGCGGTCGAGCTTGTTGATGAAGCACATGCGCGGGACGCCGTACTTGTCGGCCTGGCGCCACACGGTTTCGGACTGGGGTTCGACGCCCGCGACGCCGTCAAAGACCGCGACCGCGCCGTCGAGCACGCGCAGCGAGCGTTCGACTTCGATCGTGAAGTCGACGTGGCCGGGGGTGTCGATGATGTTGATGCGGTGCTTGTGCATGTCGGCGCGCAGCGCGTCGGGTTCTGACATCGGGTCCATCGAGGGATCCTCGGCGGTCCAGAACGTGGTCGTCGCGGCCGAGGTGATCGTGATCCCGCGCTCCTGCTCCTGCTCCATCCAGTCCATCGTCGCGGCACCATCGTGCACTTCGCCGATCTTGTAGGACTTGCCGGTGTAATAGAGGATACGCTCGGTCGTGGTGGTCTTGCCGGCATCGATGTGCGCCATGATGCCGATATTGCGATAGCGATCCAGCGGATAGTCGCGGGCCATTGTCAATTCCTCGGAAGAGTCAGAGTGAGGGGGAGCCGGTAAGCTGCACCCCATATGGGTCTTTATGTGACCGGATAAAGACGCGCCCACCGCGAGGGCGGCGCGTCCCGACCCGATTTCTACCAGCGGTAGTGGCTGAACGCGCGGTTCGCATCCGCCATGCGGTGCGTGTCTTCGCGCTTCTTCACCGCGTTGCCGCGATTGTTCGCCGCATCCATCAGCTCGCCCGAGAGGCGCGCCGACATCGTCGTTTCCGGACGACCGCGCGAGGCGGTGATCAGCCAGCGGATGGCGAGCGCCTGCGCACGTTCGGGACGCACTTCGACGGGCACCTGGTAGGTCGCACCGCCGACGCGGCGGCTGCGCACTTCGACCTGCGGCTTCACATTGTCGAGCGCGGCGTGGAACACCTGCACCGGATCGGCCTTCGCACGCGCTTCGACCGTGTCGAGCGCGCCGTAGACGATCTTCTCGGCAACGGCCTTCTTGCCGTCATACATCAGGTTGTTCATGAATTTCGAAAGCACCAGATCCTTGAACTTGGGATCGGGCAGGATTTCCCGCTTCTCCGGGCGACGACGACGACTCATGCCGTTATTCCTTCTGTTGGGCCCTTCCCCTTACCGTCACCCCGAACTCGTTTCGGGGTCCAGTTTTCGGCGCGGGGCGAACCTTTCAATTCAAATTGCACACATCGGAACGGAGGACGGCTGGATCCTGAACTGCGGTCGCCTGAGGGCGACCTTTTCAGGATGACCTGTCCCCCGGACAGGTCACTTCGGACGCTTGGCGCCATACTTCGAACGGCTCTGCTTGCGGTCCTTGACGCCCTGCGTGTCGAGCACGCCGCGCAGCACGTGGTAGCGCACGCCGGGAAGGTCGCGCACACGGCCGCCGCGGATCAGCACCACGGAGTGCTCCTGCAGGTTGTGGCCTTCGCCCGGGATGTAGCTGATGACTTCGCGCTGGTTGGTCAGGCGGACCTTGGCCACCTTGCGCAGAGCCGAGTTCGGCTTCTTCGGGGTCGTCGTATAGACGCGGGTGCAGACGCCGCGCTTCTGCGGGTTCTGCTCCATCGCAGGGACCTTCGACTTGGCCTTCTGCGGCGTGCGGCCCTTGCGGACCAGCTGGTTGATGGTGGGCATATTTTCTCGCTTCGCTCGTTATTCTCACCTCATCCGGGCGTAAAAGTGGTGCCCACTTTTACATGATGAGGTTCGGTTCTCTTCAGAGACGGCACCGCCGCCTCATCCGTTCTTCGCAGACCGGCCTTGCCAGGCCCGTTCGTGCTGAGCTTGTCGAAGTGCGGGCGGGCCTCAGCGCGACCCTCGCGTTTGCCCTTCGACGGGCTCAGGACAAACGGACCCCAGCGGGACCGTCCATCTGCTGGATGGCTTCGCGCTTGCGATCGAATGAAGTGTATCGGGGTCGTGCCGGGCGCCCCTCGCAAGAGAGGCCGTTCGTCCTGAGCCTGTCGAAGGGCGCCCCTTTTTTCGGGGCCTCTCGACTGGCAGGCGAAATCTCGCACGAGCCTGAAACGCTCCACCCGAACGCGCCCGCGAGGGACCACCCGGATTACTTTGACGGCTGCCCTTCCCTTACGAGAAAGAGGCCGACGCGTTACGCGACAGCCCCGGGACATGACCGGCAATGTTCAGCTCTATAAGCCTTGGCGAGAGCTGGGCCCTGCCTCGGTTGGGTGTGCGCTTAGTAGGATTTGGGGTGGGGGTCAAGGGATACACCGTATTGACCAACCCTAGCCCGTGAGCGATGCGAACGATCATAGCGAGGAGCATGTGGAATAATGCAAAGAAGAGCGGAGTTTCGACCCTTCAGTTGGCTTCATGATCTTTGGAGACGAGAGCAGCTCGATCTGTCACCGCCCTACCAAAGACGTAGCGTTTGGTCGGAAAGGTTCCGGCATGACTTCGTAACGACAGTTACGCTAAATTATCCCTGCCCTGCCATATTCCTATACGAAGAAATCCGGCCAGACGGAACCTTCAACTACAAGGTAGTTGACGGAAAGCAGCGCCTCACAACACTCTTGGACTTCGTATCCGGGAATATATCCGTTCCCGAAGACCATCCATCACCGGCAATCCGAGGACTTACCTTCGATGCACTTCCTGACCCGACAAAGTTGGCCATTTGGCGCTATCAGTTTTCGGTAGAATTCGTTGAGCAGGAAAACGAAAATCTAATAAATGATATATTCAACAGAATAAACAAAAACGTAGCAAAACTATCTCAACAGGAATTACGACACGCCCTTTTCAGCGGCGAATTCATTACTAGTGCAGAATACCTCACTGAGTACATGGAAGAGAAGCTCCCCCAACGATTTCCAAACATTGCACCGCAATCACGGCGCCAGATGAAGGACGTAGAAAATGCCTCACTAATGCTTTTATTTATTGAGAACGGAGAGCGATCGTTTTCTCAGTCAGATTTGGACAAAGCATATAGGGATAGGGAAGAGGAATGGCCCGAACGGATCGCGACGACACAGACCTTCAGGGACGCAGTAGACTTTATCTCCCAGGTTTTGACTATCGATACCAACGGCACGATCTTGAATAGTCGACTTAAGAATCAGGCCGATTTCTACTCCTTGTTCGGCGCGGTAGTAGAACTGCTTCGACAAGGAAGCCTTCCCATCGCGGACGACGCGAAAGATAGGCTACTTGAGTGGCTCGACGAACTGCGAGACGTTGACCAAGGCAACGTAGCCACGGGAACACACCCAGAGACTGAAGCCTATCTCGCTGCCGCTCGAGCGGCGTCAAACGACTCCGGGCCCCGGCGGGTTCGCATAAATAAACTCAAGGCCGTGTTGGCCTAAATGGCTTCGATTGACACCCTTTACGCGAGCATAACGTCTAGAATAGACGCGGTGCATAATATTGTTAACCCCGCCCTGTCTGACTTCACAGCAGGCAACGAGTTTCTTCTTACATCCCGAAAGAAGCGCCTGCCCTCGCTCTACGAAAAATTATTCACAGCGAGATACGCCAATATAAGCGAAGTAGATGACCTGCTGGCCTATACTATTGTCATTGACCTTCCATCACAGTCTCAGATTGTGGAGCGCTATCTGAAGCGCGCTTTTTCCGTTGAAACTATTAGAGGCCCGCAAACGCTTTTCGATGAACGTTTTTTCGATTTTGACAGCACGAGAGTTATTTGCCGCTTAGGCGCTTCTGGAGACGACTCCCATATACTGAACTCGATTTTATTCGAGGTGCAGATTAAAACGCTTTTGCAGTATGCTTGGTCTAAGATAACTCATCCTATCGTATACAAGCCGGAAAAATATGATGCGCAGAAAAGTCGGCTTGCAGCAGAGACATTAGCGCGACTCGAGGCCGTCGATCGTACATTTCAAAACTTCGAAAAAATATCCCCAACAGTTAAAACCGTGCGACGGCGCGAGATGGTCGGCGCAGACAAAATTGCTGCTATGTTTCGCAGTTTGCATGAGGATGGCACAATACCCTCAGAATTAAAGCCGGAAAGCGGCCGCCGAGTTAGCGAGTGCGTGTTCTCCGCCATCAGATCGGATAAGCAGAGAGACTTGGACACCATAATTCCTCAAATGCGTGAGTTCATTGCCAGACTCAATCCTATCCCCCGCTCTATCTCTTTGTTTGAGTTGGGCATAGTTTTCTTACACGAGAAAAACTACTTATATTTGGGCAGCAAGCGCAGGCCGAGATATTATTATATTTCTGATGAGCTAAAATCGTTATTCCCGGAGATGAAGGCGTTCGCACATGCGATGAGCCTCGAACCTCAGCCATAGAACTGCCGCTGTCCTACTTCCCCATATTCTGCAATCTACCTGCGGCTATGCCCTCAGATGAGTCTTTCGATGGGTCCGCCGAGGACCGTCGCCCGAACACGCCCTCCCCGGCTCCACGCGATCTAGACCCCGCCACGGGGCAGACCGACTGCCACCGGCGGAGGGATGGGTCCGCCGAAGACCGTCGCCCGAACACGCCCTCCCCGGCTCCACGCGATCCAAGCTCCACTTCGGGGCAGGCCATTTGCCACCGGCGGACGGGTCGCCAGGCCACCTCCGCCGTGGCCTACACCCGCCCCGCGCCCGAGGCGGACGATCCGCTGCTCGACTTTGCGCCCTACCTCCACCCGCACCCGCGCTCCAACTCGATCACGCCCGAGCGGCAGCGGCGGTTTGTCGCCACGCTCGCGGCCACCGGCATCGTCACGCAGGCGGCGCGCTCGGTGGGCAAGAGCATGGAGGCGCTCTACCGCCTGCGCGCGAAGCCGGGGGCGGAGGGGTTTGCCGCCGCGTGGGATGCGGCGCTGGAGCGCGGGGTGCAGCGGCTGGAGGATTGCGCGCTCGAACGCGCGCTGCAGGGCACGCCCACGCCGATCGTCTCGGGCGGGAAGCTGCTGGGCACGTGGAACAAGCCGGACAACGCGCTGCTGCGCTTCCTCCTCCAGCATCGCCTGCCCGCGCGCTACGCCGCCGACAGCCACGTCGTGCCCGGGCACCCGCTCTACGAGCGCATCCGCACCGAGGTCCTCGAACAGCGCAGGCGCGAACGCGCGAAGAGCGAGGAGGAGATTTTCGCCAGCATCGATCGCAAGCTCGCGAACATCCGCTCGCGGCGCGCGGCGTATGCGGCGCGGGACGCGGACGGGGGAGTGGCGGAGCCGGACGACCCGAAGGGGGGCCGTCGGGACACCGGCTTGGCGGACAGGGACATCGGGGAGGCCGGTATCGACGCTCCAGACGCGGGCGAAACGGACGCGCGGGGCTGAGCCCTGCGCGCCCGCTTGCGTCGGGCCTCTCAGAGGAAGCGGCGCAGCGGGATCGGTTCGTTGCGCGGCCTGTCGTCTTGCGGGCTGGCGTCGTGCGGCGCGGCATCGGCGGGCGGAGCGGCGCGTTTCTGCGCGGCGGCGGCCTCTTCCTGCCGGCGCGCGGCCTCGTCGATAATGCCCGGGCGGGTGGCGACGCGCCCGGCGGGGCCGCCGCCTTCGAGCAGCTGCATCAGCTTGGCCGGGGCGAGCGGGCGTTCGAAGCGGATGCCGGTCAGCCCGTCCTCGCGCCGCACGATGCTGGCATTGTGGAGCGCCTGGCCGCCGACCTCGATCGTGCACAGCGTGCCGGGGGCGAGATCCTCCAGCCCCCTCACCGCGAGGCCCGACATGGAGATGTTGGCCGTCTCGGTCCAGCGTCCCTTGCAGCCCGCCCATACGCGCACCGGCAGGCAGGTGGGGACGCGGGTGGCGCGGGGCTTGGGGACGTCGACCGGGCTGGCCGGGCCGGAGAGATTGGCGACGCCGATGCGGTTGCCCTCGACCCAGGCGATGCGCGCCTCGACCGCCTCGATCCCGTCCCACCAGTAGGTGACGCGGGTGTCGGGCTTCACGTCGAGCAGGGCTTCGAACATCGCGCCGCCATTGCTGATGTTGCGCAGGATCGCAGGGCGTGCCTCGCCGCCGACGACCACGCAGCAGGTACGGAAGGTGGCGACCTGCCGCTCGTTGAGGCGGCGATCGTCGGCCGGCGCGCCGATGCCACCGGCCTTGCCCGTGAAATCGGCGAAGTTCGTGACATTCGACATGGCTGAGACCCACCCCTTTCGCACATCGCAGGCCTGCTTAAGTACCTGTATGGAAAGCGATGGCGCGAAATTCTTACGATCGGGTTAGCGCCCGGCTCCGCGCTTGCGGCAGCCGCAGCAACCGGCGCTAGATCGAGGCCTTGAGGTATTCGACCAGCGCGCGGACCTTCTTCTGGCGCCATTGCGGCGGCGGGGCGACCAGCCAGTAGGCGCGGCGTCCTTCGACCGGCCCGTCCTCGACCCGCACCGTGCCCGCCGCGATCGCATCGCCGGCGAGCGCGAAGGGCACCCGCGCCGCGCCCATCCCCGCGACCACGCTGGCGAGCGCCTGGCCCGCGCTGCCCACACTGATACACGGCTCGCCCGCCGCCCCGCCATCGCCGCCCTCGTCATCCCGCCCGTCGCCGGGCCAGCCGACCGTGCGGCCCGCGGCGTGCGGCGCATCGACCGGCGCGATCCGGACCCACTGGGCTTGGGATATCTGCTCGCCCGGGAAATCCTCCGGCCCTTCGGCGAGCCAGATCGCGAGGTCGAGATTGGCTTCGGAAAAATCCGCCCGCTCGCGCTCGCGCAGCTGGAAGCGCACACCGGGCTGTTCGGCCT